>JASFEO010000038.1:0-3190 GCA_050124795.1 Candidatus Pacearchaeota archaeon | reverse complement strand
AGTTTAATTAATTCTTTTTCTAACTTATTATTGTACTGATTAATCAACTCTTTTTGTAACATGTTGATATCAGTACTTTTATGTTCAACTAATTTTCGGTTTTGTATTTAGAACTTGGGACAGAACTTTAAAAAAAGTAAATTTATAAATCTATCTCCTCTTTTTGATTATTCTTCTAATCAAAAAGAACCAAATTATATTTATCAAAACTAAAAGTATTATCACAATAATCAAAATATTTGTCAGACTAAAAGTCCCTTTTTCCCCGATGACAACATGCCCCGTAAGACCAGAAACTTCAATAGAATCGTCTGTGATTTTTAGTTCAATGTTTCTCTCTGTTGATTTTTCTCCATATCTTAAAATCAATTTTCCGTCGTAAGTTCCCTCATGAACGCCGGCGGTATCCCAATAAGCAACTAGTTCGGACTTTGTCAACTTACCTATATCATATGTCGGAGACTTGAAATCTGCCATGACTTCTCCTTCTGCATTATAGACAACAATATTCAAATAAACATCCCGCAAATTACTTGACCATTTGTTTTCAATTAGGGCATCAAACTTCGCAATCTCCCCTAAACTAAAATCCTTTACGTTAATTTCTAAAACTTCTAAAAACATTTCCCCGACATTAAACTCTTTTAACACAGTGCTAATTTCATTGTCGAATCTAATTGTAACAATTGCCTTATACCTCCCAGGGTTCACACCAACATCCCAGGTTACGGATAATTCCTTTCTCTCCAAACTATTTATAGTTAATGAATTGGTCTCAATGGAATCAATTTTGTTTTCAGCCCCGTCGTAAATATCTATAACCGCCTTTGCTTCCGCTATGTCAAGTTTTCCGCGATTCACAACAGGAATCAAAAAATTAGTTTTCCCTTCAGACTCAACAACATTTATATCTGCATCCAAAAACTTATCCGGGTAAGGAACATAAATATGAAGCTGAGTTACAACAGAAACAGTTGCCCCGACAAAAGTTCCCTTCTCTTTTATATCACTCGGAGCTTCAAGTGCGACAATTTCAATTTCATAAAGGCCTGGCTTTTCAATTCTTTGCGGCAAATTAATAGCATAACTAAATGATTTTGAATCTTCATCCTTTGAAATCTCAGTATAAGTTCGCGCCAAAGTCACATAATCTGCTAAGTCCCCGCGGACCATAAAAACAACTGACATGTCTTTGTGTTCAGAATTAATTATTGAGAAGCTAACATCCTTTGTTAAACCCGGCTCAAAATTTACAGTTGTTCTTCCAGGGGTGATTCCTATTGAAGAAATATTTTGGATAGTTAAGACCAAAAAAATAAATCCTAAAACCAAAACTAAAATTTTATTTTTCATATCTCCCCCCCCTCGTAGGTTGAATTATCTTTCTTAATTTTTTTAATTTCTCCTGCCGAGAGCGATGTGCTGCTTGTTATCCCGGCCTTATTTTTTGTAACATTCAAATTAACATTCCCTGAATTTTCAAGTTCATAATTTTCAGCTCTTTTTTTTATTTCAAGGCCGACATGACTTTCGATGGTAAAACTTTTAATTTCGCTTTCCCTCAACTTTCCTTTAACCTTCCAATAATAAATTCCCTGGGGAAGTTCAATTTCATCATTTTCTCTTAAGATAATCGGATTAGTAAATTCTTTGTCCGTTGAAATCAAGACTTCCTCCCCGTTTTTAATCTCAATATTGAAATTTGCCTCGCGGATAGTCATACCATTCAAAGGATAAATTTGATTTGGAGCACTTGAAAAAAAAATATAAAACAAGCTAATAAACACAAAAACAGCCTCAGCTAAAATTACTTTCTTCTCAAAATTTGTTAAATTAATTTTTATCATTCTTTTAATTAAGTAAAGAAAGAAAAAAGAATTATTTAAAATTTACTCAACAGCCATTTTTCCATTCACTAATTCCGGAAATTAAATCAGTAATTGTAGCTAAACCATTTTTCCAATCAGCGATATAATTTACTAATTCAGTTATTGAAACGCTTCCATCGCCGGAAGCATCAGCTCCTGACGCGCAGGCACTACCAGAAGTTTCAACACTAAAACTAATCACATAATCATCTGTGTTTACATTTCCAGAGGTATCATTACAACGAATATAATAATTATATGAACCGCCATCTGTTAATCCTGAAACTATTGTTGAATTAGAGGTTGAATCAGTTGCGGAAAAAGTGTTTGTCATCGACGAATAACTCGTTCCTGCTGTTAGTGAATACCTGCAATTTGCTGTTTCATCAGTTGATAAACTAATTGTGGTGTTAGTTGTCCCCGACGATAAATTTCCTGATGGTGAACCTGCAGAACAGACAGGCGGGGTTGTATCTGTGGCTCCCAATTCTATAAGCCCAAAAGTATAAGCCGCAGATGTAGATGCATATTGAAAATTCCAATCGGGCTCAGTCCCATCATCCGGAGGATTGCTAGGAGAATCATCAGAAGGCGTAGTAGACTGCCATTTATCGGGGCAAGCCCCCCCCGCAACCATCATCTCTACCGTAATAAAGAATGTCAGAATCCCAGTTACCATCGACATCTTCAATTAACATTGTCAGGTAATACACTGTTCCCTGAGTAATAGCAATCGGAGTGTCTAAAAGAAAATCAAGATAAAAATCATTTGAAGAACCAATAAGATCTCCGTCTGTGTCAAAATCATAATCCGGCATATACCTGCTTGATAAGATTGCTCCGGGATTTACTCCTGCCCCTGCATCTGCGTATACTGCAAATCCAACATCTTTACTTGACTGGTCTCCGACCCAAGTATCCTTTGCTTTCATATAAACCAAAAAATGAGTAGCTGTCCCACTAGTTTCAGCTTGTAACCTTACACTTTTCCACGCATAATTAGTCCCCGTACCATGACTCGAAGCATCCCCGATATCATTTCCCACGAGAAGAACCCCATTATAATCAAGAGAGGGTTGGGCGCTAACTAAATAAATATTGATTAAAACCAATCCAAAAATCAAAAACAGAAATTTCTTCGTCTCCTTTTTCATTAATAATTAAAAAATTTAATTTATAAATATTTCTGTTTGCGGTGTTATGTTGAAAATCTCCTAAGCCGCAAGGCTTAGATTGTGGGCAATCGCCTTCAGATAAATCTCTGTTCTCACACTCTTCAAACTTTTTCCTGAAACGCTTCCGCCATACTTTCTTTTCAAACT
>JASFEO010000037.1:0-3536 GCA_050124795.1 Candidatus Pacearchaeota archaeon | reverse complement strand
TACGATAAGCCACGAAACCAGTCCGCATCTATGGCCCATAGATGACGTGGTAACACTTCCCAGTCTGATGTTTTGTGGTGGTGCTGCTGCAAAATCTCTCTTAGTTCGTCCTCAGATAAAACTACTAACTTGGGGGTTTCGACACTCTCTCTAACGTCCCTCGATGCGCCCCAAAATCGACCCATATCCCTAAACCACACGGGTACTTTTTTTTGGTGTGGCTTAGTTGCATACTTGGCACAATAGCGACGAGCACCACTTTTTGTTCTCAATTCCTCCCACACGTTGCCGTGTTGATTAAATGCAATAATGCTTTCTCTGACGTCCCGCTCTCTTCGTTGTCTTATATGGCAGTATCTCCCTTGCCCTTGGTCAGTTCGCTTATACCAATATAACCCAAAATCATGCACGTCGCAAGCAGTTGGGGCACAAGATAGTAATACGTGAAAATGTATAGTGCCCGCTTTGGTAAACTCAGCAAACCACACGTATGATAGCTCATTATCGCATCTCCTCCTTACCCACTGCAAGGCCGCTTTTAGGTCTGCTTTCGCCTTTCGCCCGTTCACGGGGGGACATAAATATGTTAGAGTCAACATACTGTTTAGCTCTACGGTAGTTGTCTGTACCAAAAAGTTCAGCCTGTTCAAGCTCTTCTGGCTTAACTCTGATACCTCTCCCCTCTTCGTTTGTTTCTTTGGTGATGGACGATCCGTCTGGTTTGTAAATCTCGACACGGTTGCTACTTTGCAGTGTGAGTACAACCATATCGCCCCAATAGGATACAATTCTGAGACTTCCCTTGCGCTTAGCATTTTTAGACAAGGCCGACCGTCCCTTGCCTTACTTTTGGAAGATATGGAGAGCTAGACAAGCATAGCGTCGATGTTTCACTCAGCTCAAAGTGTGGTGTTGCACCATCCCAAACAACTATGTACTTCAACCACACCTTGTGCTCTGGACTGTAAATTATCCACGCCACGTCCTCTTCCCCATCCTTGAGCGGGAGAGCTAGGCTCTCTACGTCAATCCCCTCACATTCAAAGCATAAGACTGGCGCATGCGTCCTGGCAATCTCCGCCGCCTCACGCATTGTACCCCTACCAACGACTCCCTTGCAATTTTCACACAAGAAATCATAGGTACGATCATTGTACATTTGCCCGGTTAATACACTCGCCATAATAAAAACCTCCGTAATAGGTAAACCTTGCGACTTTTTCGCAAGCCCGTACCAGCTTACCATACTACGAAGGCCTTGTCAGTAGCCCGTGATTATAGAACAAAGTTAACCACGGTTAACTTTTGATTTAACCTTGGGTGTATCGCTCGATGCGTGCAAGGGGACGCTGAGTCACGACCATCTCATATGCCTCGTTTTGGTCTAGTGACGCCGCCATGAATCCATTATCTTTCCGCTGCGCAACATACACTCTTTCTTCCCACTCCCCTTCAGGGTGAGTATGATCGTATCTGTTAAGAACTACCCTGATCTTGCCAGCAGGACCATCAACAACATAACTCGCCATAGCAACGTAACCCCCTAAAATGTTAATGTCACAGAAAATGGAGTATTATAATCAATGCAATTGTACGATTGTACATTAGCTGCGGCCGTTGGCGGCGTGTCACTTGAATATATTAACGTGTTGCTACCATTCCACGCTCGATGACCAAGCCCGTTGTTTGTGGGGGCTGGAGGGTTGTTCTCAACGACCGTCAGTGTTACAGCCGAGTCACAAGGGTCTTCCCCAGGAACTCTGTTAAACAAGATAAAAGCCTCGTACCGTTCAAGGGCTGCGTTCCACGTTGCGTTCAAGACTCCAGTAATCGGATCGTACGTGCCCTTGGTACAAACATAGTCGGGACAATCACCACAGGTGGCACAATCCACCACATCACCAGGAACCGCCGGCAAACCAACTGCGGTGAATAGAGCGTTCATCGTGTCAATCGGAGCAAGGTTCATCAGTAAATCACTCAGTGGCCCTAGCTGCACTTCAAGCACTCCAATATCCACCGCTATATCTTCCAGACCCGTCTTAAAGTCGCTATAGGCATCAATTGCGCCGCTAGCCTCAAACAAGAGGCAAACCAGCGAATCCTTATTAGCATCCATAGCGTTCGCCAACGTAGAGAATACTGCGACCGCAAACCCGGTCACTAGCAAGGCTATCATCAAAGCGACTGGCGGAGCAACCAATAAACCAGCACCAACTAGACCAAGCACGACCGACCCCGCCGTTAATTGTACCAACGAGACAACCGTAAAGCCCTCCAAGGTAGCAATCATTGAGTTTACTATAGCGTTCGCGGTTGCACATTTATGGGCAATGTACTCCGCCTCTGTAGCAAACTCCTCTCCCGATCCAAACGCTGTTGGCTCATTTAGTGGGTCTTCCGAACCATAATAAAAGTCGTCCCCCACTTGAATTGCCCCCGCCCCAGGACCACCGTAGCAGCAATTGCTAGCCCTTACAGCGGCGGAAATTTCGCTCACAGCGTTTACTAGTCCCTCTAAACAACCTGTCATCAGCAATCGCCTCTCTAACCCCTCTAATTCTGTGTATGCACTCTCTAGGTCCGTTTCGCGACCAACGTCACGCAATCGCACGTCCCCCGCATACCACCTTGTGCCCCAGTGTGCTACACGCAACGCAGACATAATAACAGCTACATCCCATTGATTAAGCGCAACCAACTCGCACTCATCCCTGCTGAAGTCTGCTAACTTGTCAAAATCAAATACAACGAAATTTTCACGTGTTTGCAAGGTTATCGCCCATTATCTCTTCGCTAGCCTTTACGACTCTTTCGATGGATCCGCTTGCCAGTAACATTCCCCGCCGTACCTGGCGACAATAGGTTCTCCCCGTCTGAGAGATAAGCCTCCGCCGTATCTACAAACACATTCAGATACGCCACTAAATCAGTGTCGCCCGGATCGACCACATTGTACAATGGGCCAGATGCAGCTTGAAATATGCCATCCGATGGTGCGGGAATCCTCACGGTCGCGTACTTAACTTCAGATGCGTCAATTCGTGCCGACATAGACGCAACGTTCTCCACTTCGCCAGACCCATACAAGGCACTATCTTCCTCGAAAACTTCACTAAGATGATAGGCCAGTACTAGCGCATCTGTCACAGCAGCTAGCGCAGTGAGAATAGTCCCCGCATCAGTCGTAGCCGTTGCAAAGTCGGCAGCTTGTAGCTTGTATTTCAGAATACTTTTATTCCCTCCTGTGTCGCTGAGGGTAACGGTCAATAAAAAACCTTGTGATACTAAACTCATTGAAACAACCCCTTTCTTGGCTACGAAAAACAATAATGGGCGATATATCGCCCATTATATCTTGCAATCACCTTTTTGTCAATGGAAAATTATGCGCACTTTTTTTGTGTGCTACGATAAGCCACGAAACCAGTCCGCATCTATGGCCCATAGATGACGTGGTAACACTTCCCAGTCTGATGTTTTGTGGTGGTGCTGCTGCAAAATCTCTCTTAGTTCGTCCTCAGATAAAACTACTA
>JASFEO010000036.1:0-3654 GCA_050124795.1 Candidatus Pacearchaeota archaeon | reverse complement strand
TCACTAGATAAAAAACTAAGGCTCCCGAAGGAGCCTTGTGCCCTAGTGTCGAAACCCTAGGGGAAGTAGTTTTGTAATTATGGACTATAAACATCGTTTTTGCAACACAATTTAAACACACAATTTAAATATTTAAATATTTTTTATAAATACATACTAAAACCGCCAACCAATTATATATTAAATAATCACCTTCTGTGTAACTCATTGTTCTTATTAATTTTTAACGATTTTTTCCACCGCAAAGGGTTCAGCAAAATATATTTAAATACCACCAATCCAGTAAACCTCCCCACCAGTAAAACATAAAAACTGTTCATGAAAACAACTAGCCATTCATTTACATATATGAATATCTCGCACAACCTTTTCTATTACCTTCCATTTTTCCATACCCGCTAGCGCGAGTTTACTAAAGTAGTGCAACCAAAATCCCACAAAGCCTTACTGCATAAGGGTTTTAGCTAGTTTGAGATGTAGTCACTGAAATTGAAATTTTGCCTTATAGCGTCATTAGATATATTGAGTTTATTTAGCACAATCTGCATGTTTTTTGGTATTTCTTCCAACTGATATTTTACCTTATTATTTTTATAAGTTACACAAGACAGTCGCACAGCACGAAGATCGTCCATCATCCGTATAATATTTCTTTTGTAATGCTTTTTTATTTTTGAATATGCACAAGTCGTTAACAAATAACCAATCAAACAAATTAAAAAATGAACCTCAATTTTTTGATCTGTCCAATGATATTGTGGGCGAATAGCCATATGATACGGGTTCTTTAAAGTTCTGAATGCATACTCTACTTTGGATTGTCCTCTGTATGCTAACAATATTTCTTCGCTTGACCAATCATGACGATTTGTAACAACGATCTTTCTTCCTAAAATTTCTTTTTTTAATTTGTCGAAAGCATCACCATCAATACCGTATGTAAAACTCCAGTGCTTATCATCCAACTTAATGAACTCATACTTCAGAATTTCTTCTATAAATTGCCCCTTAATTGTTTTGATGAGCTGCGCTTTTATTTCTTCTTTAGTAAAATCTTTTTTGCGTTTTGGGCTTTCAAGCTGTTGCTTAAATTTATTAAGCATTTTATATTTCTTTTCTAAATGTTGCTTTATACCACAAATTTGCCCTTCCTTTAATTGCGCCGAGACGGTAATTACGCAAGTTCTTTCTTGTCCCCAGATCATTTTTTTTACTTTATATATCGGAATTTCTTCGCCTTCAATTTTAACAGTAGTAAAATTATCGTTGGCTTCTTTTAAAAGCTCTTTAAAATAAGATGAAACTAAACCTCCAACATAATAACAATCTTGAGCATTATCAATTAATGCAAAGTTATCCTTGCTGTTATTTCCTTTATCAAAAACTATAGTGATATCTGACAATTCCTTGCTGATCTTTTTTAATCTGCTGATCATATTGTTATATGTTTCTTTGAAAACAGTAATATCATTTTTATTGCCTCTGTAAGTTTTATGAAACAATGGAAATTGATTGTCTTTTGAAACTAACAATGCCATACCAATTTGTCGCAAATCAAAGCGCTTCTGTTTATTCCTTCCGCGTTGGGGCAAATCACAATTCTCATTTGAAGAATCTATGAAAGTAAAAAAATTGGTAGTATCAAAAAAGAGCGCGCCTGGTTTAACTTCATAAGTTGCAATCAGCTTTTGCACCATTTCTTCTTCTATTTCGTCAATAACCTCCGAAGGCAAAAAATTCATTTGATCCCAAAAATGCTGAGAATCTAGCTTTTTAAATGAGGTTTTTAAACAGTATTCAAGAGATGTTTCTTTACACCAATCATACCAGGCCATTTTGCTGGTTGGATGACATGCACGACCGATAGCCGCCAACAACAAAGTCGCGCCTACAGTTAATCCGTCTCGTATTGGTTTGCGCTTAGTTTTATTATATGGCACATGCTTGTTGATAATATTTAAAATGTCTAATTCTTTTGCTATATTTAGTAACGCTGAAGTATCACCATGAGAGTAGCTTTTTAACAAAATATTGCTATTCTTTAATCTGTTAAGCAAAGAACTTGGGGTTCCCAGATATTCCAATATAAATGTTCTTGGTTTTCCGTTTACCCGCCTTGATTCAACTATTGACCAATATTTCTTGCCTCGCGATGTCCTGCACTGAATGGAAGCCATGCCGTAGCTCCTTGCATAATAAACAGTGACGACACTATACGGAAAAATCAGCAAAATGTCAATACCAGCAAGGAATAAAAGCAAAAATAATTTATTAGAATTCCAGTGACTACGTTTTCGCCGTGCAAATAAACTCTTAACTGATTGATTGAATTAGATTAATTCGTTGATTTATGAAAAACATTATGGAGAATTTAGTAAACTCGCGCTAGTGAAAATGGATAGGTGTTTTTTGGCGCATTGAAAAGTTAAGTTGACGATGCCAAAAATATCAATGCAATCCAGCAAATCAGCTCGCAACATGGAAACTTCGTCAATAATTATGGTTCTTAGTTTTTTATAGAATTTAGGCTTCTTTGGCCTGGTTTTTTTCTCCTTAATGCTCTGCGGCGTAACATCAATGTAAAAATTAAAAAACTTGTGGATTGTTTGCCCTTTGACATTTAAAGCCGCAACACCTGTCGGCGCTAATACCACCGGACGCTTTTTGGTATTTTTACAAAAATAATTTAATAAGGTTGACTTACCAGTACCTGCTTTTCCAGTGATAAATATACTCTTGTTAGTATTGCCCATCAAATTAATGGCTTTTTTAAATTGTTCATTTATTTCGATTTTTTTACTCTTTTTGACCACAATTTTAGTCCTTATTGTTATATAACGTAACCTTCTCAATTGTTACGCAACAAATATTTAAGCCTGTATGTTAACATTGTCATAATACGTTCACACGTTATTTTTTATGCTGCAAAAAATGATTCTTATCGTAAAGCCTTCTATTTTTAATGTAATTTTCTAAATTTTTAAAATCTAAAAAGCACGTATTGTTTCTTAAATTATTATAATATTGATCGTCAAAAAATGGTGAATCTATGCAATAATTTTTAATCCGTAAAAGCAAATCTTCATTTGTTGATGAGGGCGCAGTTAATGCTTTATTAAGATCTGTAGTTGCTTTAACAACAAGATCATTCCCACCTTTTTTCCAACAACCAACCCCATCATCATCTATAAATTGCAATTTTTTTGCTTTCTCATCAATATCTTTCTGTATTTGCTGCCGTATAGGCTGCGCAATATCGAATATAATTAACCGATCAAACGGCGCTCTAATCTTTATAATTTCTTCCTGCGATGCACCAATTTTCCTAAGCATGTCATCTATATTATTAACCGTATCAAACACCAATGATATAGGCACAGAACCAGCAAATCTACCAATACCGCCTAATGACATATAAGCAGACTCTGATAACAAAAATAATAAACTTTTTGTGGTATCAATGATTTTTGCCGCCTCTTTTTGTTTGTCATTCCACAGCTCACATTTTACTATTCCAAAAAAGCTAAATTTTTTAAATTTGGATAACCATGCAAAAATAAAAGAAATAACACCAACAGAAAAAAATATTTTAGCTGCCACATAATCGTGACCAATTGCTTCTACTGTACCCTTATAAAAAAAATAAAAACCAAT
>JASFEO010000035.1:0-3776 GCA_050124795.1 Candidatus Pacearchaeota archaeon | reverse complement strand
ATCATAGGTTTACCACCGGCACCTGCAAATAGACTAGCACTCTTCTTTGGATTAGCCATTCATTTTCTCCTTAAAGAAAAGAGCCTCCCCGAAGAGAGGCTCATTTAACTTACTTAACGTATCGAATAACGATGCGAGCTTTACCAGCAGTAAACGTACCAGTAGCAGCAACTTTCAGCATACCTGCTGAAGCAAGAGCTACATTGAGTGCATTACCACTGTTAGTACCACCATGGGTAGACGATACAGAACGCTCACCGGCAGTGTTGATATCTGCAAGAGCCAAAGCATCCCACAGTTTATCTTCACCAGAACCGATTGCGCTACCTGCACTATCTACCAAGTCGATGTCATAAGAAGTACCACCAGCAAAGCCAGTAATTACTTCTAGATAAGCATCAATAGGTACTGCATTAGCAGGAATTTGTAAGTAAGACCCATCAGTAGAACCATCAGGTAGATCGTCATAGCTGAATTCTACGACATGCTCTTCAACATTACCTTCTGTACGAACCTTACCACCACGCAAATCTTCAGATACACGTGCACCAAAACCTACAACTAGACCGTCATCATTAGTCCATTCACTTGATTTACTCATTTTTAAATCTCCTTTAGACTAAGATTAAAGTACACTTGGGTCAGACAAGATTACAACCAAGTTCTCAGGACGGTACAACTTAGTGCCATAACGAGCAGTAGTTACATACTCATCACGCTGCTTGTCTTTGTTGTACTCACTATCAACCATAGGCATCTGTCTCCAAGCGCCGACAAACGGAAGAACCGTAGACTCAGCAGAGAAGAACATGTTAGCCTTACCATTGGTAACAGCGTCAGAGTTAACTGTCTCTGAAGCAATGTCAGCTAGGTAGTTGCTAGTATAAACATCGAAGCCGTAGATGTTCTTTAAGAACGTCATACCTGTAGCGATACCAGACTCTATAATACCTTCCCAACGAGGGTTATTACTAACATTCGCTAGATTAGTTAAGGTATTCATAGTGTATTCTACAGAAGGATCTACAATAGCAATCAGATTAGTCTGAGGAACATTAGCTTTCTTCAGAGAAAACAGAGCTTTCGCAAAGTCTTCTGGTTGCATTAGGTCATCTGCTCCACCTTCGTTCGCTACCAAACGGTGGGGTGCACCATTGATAAGGTTACGATTAGCAGCAGTTTGACCAGATTGTAGGGCCATGATATTAGTTTCCACATGCTCATCAATAGCTCTACGTTGCTTAGGTACGAACTCAGAAACAAGCTGATTCATGTAGAACATGTCTTGCTTAGCTTTGTTAGTGATGTACGTAGCAGAGCTAACGTATTCAGTGATAGAGAACTGGAATTCACCAGTATCTAGTGGATCATATACGATAGGCTCATCTTCTGTATAATCACGTACAGTTGCTTGGCCGATAGAGGGGATTGTAAAGGTATCACCATCAGGAAACTCAGAAAGCCATTTTACATAGCGCATTCCCTGAAGGTCGTCCTCCAACACCTCTTTAAGTTCAGCAGACCAGATTTCTGAACGAATCAGATGGCCGCTGTTGGTAGTTGTCATAGACATTTTATTATCTCCTTCAAGATATTAATTATTTTTTGTAGAAAGCATCTCCAAGTTTTTTACGCTGTTCGAACATCTCGTTCTGTACAGCAGGGCTATAATACTGCTTCGGATTATTCTTACGAATAGACTGATAGTATTCCCATGTACCATGTTGTGGGCCTGCATCATTAACACGTTGCTTTACTGCTTCCGTATTATACTGGCCTCCACTAGGTACTCCCTTGTTAGAGCTTTCATCACTATTTATGTCGATACCCATTAGTTTAAAGAACATTGTAGGATTCTCAGAAGACATAGCTTTCATCTGGTTGATACTAGTTCCTAGCTCTTGTGCTTTGCTAGCAATAAAAGCATCTGCTTTTGCTTGCTCACCAAACCTTTTAACTAGCTCAGTTTCAACAATCTGTTTATTAGCAGCTTGCTTCTCAGCTTGTGTTCTACTATCTAATCGGCTATCAATCAGCTTTGCTAGAGTTTCTGGATCTATACTCTCTTGGTTTTGAGAGTTAGCTTCAGTGCCTCTTTTTAAACTATCAAGTGCTTCCTCCACAGATGTAGCTTTATCAAGCTTCTTCTGAAACTCTGACAAGTCCTCACGCATCTCAGCATTCTCACGCTTAAGTTGCTCAATGAACTCATCTGCTTCAGCTTTACCTTTAGCTAAATCTTCAGGAGTTTTGTACTTTTTCCCCTCACCTACAAGCGATGTAAACGTTTGTCCTAAGTCTTCCATACTAGTCTGTGAGTTGTTGTGTGCATCCTTAGATGCTTCTTGGTTTACTTCATTACTCTGGTCAGAGCTTTTTTCAAAAAACGATTGGTTTTGGTCTTCCATTTTAATTACCTTTTAAGTTGTGGTCTAACTAAATTTCTTTTATTCTTTGCTCCATCATAGTCGGAGATGGAATTAAGTTTCTTATAAATCTTAATGCTTTCTTTTCACCAATTAAGCTAGCCTGTTTAGCTGCCCAATTAGGATTATTAAAGTCTACTTCTTCACGCTCAATACGTGCAAATTCTTTATCTATAATGTTCTTAAGAACAAGGAGTGCTGGTGCTGCTTGTACTACCGCAGTAACTCTAAGGTCTTTACCAGCCTCGTCAGTGTTCTTAATATCTCGTACCCATTCTGTGGGAATAGCTTCTCCACGTTTCTTTACCATGCCACCCTCTATTATAGTATTGGTCGTTGTGATTCTGGAAGCTCTTCTTCTTCTTCAGCTTCTTCTATCCTAGCTCCTTCTAACAGATTAGAGTCTTGTTCAGCTAAAGTTTCTTGAGCTGTAGCTAATAGCTCTTGTCTTTCAAAGTCTTCTAAGATACGGATATTAGGATGTACTAAACCATACTCCTCAATACCTAGCACACTTTCAAATAATTCAGCAAGTTTAATTCCACTTATATGTACTCGAACACTCTCATCCGAGCCTGCTGGACTATTAAGAAGAGTAGTAATCTCTTGTATAAGCTGTGCTCTAGTAGCAAAGTGACGTGCTCCTCTAGCTCTAATAGTACCATTGGAGTTAAGGTCTTCCTGAGAGACATCAATAAATTCTATTGCACCTGTCTCATCATTAATTGTACGTATAGCCTCAGTAGCTTGAATATTTCGACGAGACACTTCTAAGAAAGCATTTAGTATAGGCTCTAAGAAGTTCTCTTCAAAGTAACTTATCTTATTCTGAAATACTCTACCTGCTGCATTCTGTAATGTAGAAATCTCGAAAGCAGTTTTCTCACCAGGAGAGCGAATACCCGCTGCTTCTCTTGGTGCACCTGCCATCTGTTCCATTTCAAACTCTAGCTTCTCAATTTGAAAATCCGCATTTAAAGCAGAGCTATCTATATTAAGTGCTCTAACGTCTGCATCCACATCTGCATGAATACGTGTGAATGGTTCCCAATCGAAGTCTTCTACATAACCCTTTACAAGTAAAGGGGGATGAGCTAGCAAGTCTACCACGTCTGCCTTTAAATTCTCAAGGTGGTCTATCCGATATTGCATTCCTACCAAATTATCTAGTGGCCCCATGGCCATTAAGTTATCAGGCCGCAGTCTCCAACCGACATGCTTCTTATAAGATTTACCACTCCATGTATCAATAGGTGTTGCTGAAATAATATATGACCTATCTACAATAACTATTTTATGGTTCTCATATAATTGGTCTTTTTCAATATCATACGCATCACCTTCAAATGT
>JASFEO010000034.1:0-4489 GCA_050124795.1 Candidatus Pacearchaeota archaeon | reverse complement strand
CGATTCTTTTCAAAAACCGTTTAATTTTTATTTGCAGATTTCTTGTTTGTTTCATGTTAATTCACCTCGAATTAACATTGTTTTCAGGGATTCTCTATTTTTCCCTGAAGACTTTTTCAGTGGAGCCCTCTCCCGGAAAACCTTTATAAAGGAAATTTTATATATTATTATAATTATAAGTTTAAGATGGCAGTAAAGAAAAAACAAAGCACTTACAAAATTCAAAATATTGTTGCAACAACTTCACTTGAGAAACCAATTCCCTTGACAAAACTTGCACGGACTCAACCAAACACAGAATACAACCCTGAGACTTTCCCGGGTTTAGTTTTAAGAATCAAAGAACCTAAATCAGCAGTTTTAGTTTTCTCATCTGGAAATTTAGTTTGCACAGGAACAAAATCAGTTGCGCAAGTAAGACTAGTTATTGAATCAGTAATAAAGCAATTAAAAAAAATAAATGTTAATATTACTGTGAAGCCGAAAATAACTGTCCAAAATATTGTTGCGTCAGGAACAATCAACCTAAAACTAAATCTTAATTTTCTCGCCCTTGAAATGCAGAACACTGAATATGAACCAGAGCAGTTCCCAGGACTTGTTTACAAACTAATTGAACCCAATGCAACTTTCCTGCTTTTTTCAAATGGGAAACTTGTTTGCACAGGAACAAAAAACAGAAAGCAGCTTGACTTTTCAATGGACCAGGTTTTAAAGGATGTGAAAGCCGGACTTAAGAATTATAAGAAGTGAAAATTCATTTTGTTTCTAAACTATTAAAATAAAAACATAGAACTATGTTATCGCATTTACGAACCACTTTATTTTATTAAGTTTAATAAACCATGAAAGTCTTTTCCTTCGAGATGGACCACTTTTCCCTTAAGCATCTTTCCTTCTACCCACATCTCTTTTATAGCAATAGAATCCTGAGAAACTGCTTGAAATTCCATAATGCGATAACTATTTTATTTTGTCTCCAGGTTTCATAGGCTACTTCACGGGATTCTCCAGAATAAAAGACTTTCAAGTTATTATCTCTCATTACAAAATATTCTTTTGTCATAACTTAGTTATAAACTTTTGATTTTTAATTATTTCTATATTCTAAAATATATTTTACACAAAACAACCTTCTGTATATACAAATCTATAAAAACTAACCCCCATAAAGTATATCATGGAGGGGGAAGATAAAAGACCAAAAAGTGAGGAGCTGATTATTGAGGCTAAGAATTTTTTTGATTTTTCTAAAAAGGATTTGAGGACAGGGATGAAGGCGAATAATGTGGTTTATCTTGATTTTGCGAAATTGTCTGAGTTTTCAAATAAGCTGTCTGATGAAATTTTAGCTAACCCAGAGGATACGCTTAGGTTGATTGAACTTGCAATTGAGGAAAAGGGGCTTTTTAAGAATGTTCGGGTTAGGTTGTATAATCTGCCAAAGAGCCAAGAAGTAGAGATTAGAAATATTAGGTCACGTCATTTGGATGAGATGATTGTAATTGAGGGGATTATCAGGCAGGCCTCAGATGTTCGGCCCCAGGTTGTGAATGCAAAGTTTGAGTGCCCGAGCTGCGGAACAATTATTTCAGTTTTGCAAATTGAGAAAAAATTCAGAGAACCCTCGCGCTGTTCATGCGGAAGAAAGGGAGGATTTAAATTAATTCAAAAAGATTTGGTTGACACTCAAAGACTAGTTGTTGAAGAGTCGCCTGAAAATTTGACAGGGGGGGAGCAGCCCAAGAGACTTAACACTTTTGTAAAAGAAGATTTAGTTGAACCAAGAATGGAGGAAAAAACAACACCTGGCGCGAGAGTAAAAGTTATTGGAATTTTAAAAGAGGTTCCTGTTCCCTTGTCAACTGGCGGGCTTTCAACTCGTTTTGAACTTGCAATTGAAGTTAATAATATTATCCCTATGGAAGAGACTTTTGAAGAACTGGATATTTCTGAAGAAGATGAGAGACAAATTTTGGAACTCTCAGAAGACCCGCAGATTTTTGAAAAACTTGCAAAGAGCATTACTCCAAGTGTTTGGGGATATGAGGAAATAAAGAGGTCTTTAGTTTTGCAACTTTTTTCAGGTGTTCAGAAAACTCATACTGACGGGCAAAAGTCAAGAGGGGACATTCATATTTTGTTAATCGGGGACCCTGGTGTTGCAAAGTCAGTTACTTTAACTTTTATGGCAAATATTTCTCCAAAAGGTCGTTATGTTGTTGGTAAGTCAGCGTCAGGCGCAGGATTAACTGCTACAGTTGTTCGAGATGAATATTTGAAAGGATGGTCACTCGAAGCAGGCGCAATGGTTTTGGCAAATAAGGGTTTGGTGTGTATTGATGAATTAGAAAAAATGGATCCAACTGACAGGTCAGCAATGCATGAAGCAATGGAGCAGCAAAGTGTTACAATTTCAAAAGCAAATGTTCAGGCATCTTTACGTGCTGAGACTTCTGTTCTTGCAGGAGCAAATCCTAAGTTTGGAAGGTTTGACCCATATCAATCTATTGCACAGCAAATTGATTTGCCTCCGACACTGATTAATCGTTTTGATATTATTTTTACATTAAGAGACATTCCTGACAGAGATACTGACACGAGAATTGCAACTCATGTTTTGGCAGAGCATCAAAAGCAGGGAGAGGATATGCTGATTCCAAGAGAACTTTTTAGAAAATATGTTGCATATGCAAAACAGAGGATAAAACCTGAATTAGGGAAGGAGGCGGTTGATGAAATAAAAAAGTTTTATGTTGACCTTAGAAACAGGCCGGTTTCTTCAGACAGTGCCATCAGGCCAATTCCGATTTCAGCGAGACAGCTTCAGGCTTTAATTCGTATGTCTGAGGCATCTGCAAAATTAAGATTAAGTGAGGAAGTCTCGCGCGAAGATGCAAAAAAAGCAATTGAAATTATGAAGTATTATTTAATGCAGGTTGGTTATGATTATGAGTCAAAGACTTTTGATATTGACAGAATTTCTACGGGGGTGCCGACGTCACAACGAAGCAAGATTGTTTTAGTGAGGGAAACAATTGGGAATCTCGAGGGTAAAATTGGAAAGATGATTCCTGTTGAAGAACTTGAAGCAGAACTTGAAGGAAAACTTTCAAAAGATGAAATTCAGGATTCAATTGAAAAGTTGCAGGCATCAGGGGATATTTTTAAACCAAAGAGAGGATTTGTTCAAAAGACTAGTAGTTAGAAGTAGGGTTCTGTTGCACTATACAAATCTTTAAAAGAGGTTAATACTTAAAGTTGAAATGGATTCAAAAAATAAATTAGAGTATGTGTTAGAATCTTTTCCAGATAAGTCCCTTCTAAAAACTTCATATTCATTATTTCGGGGAGATAAGGTTATGGGCACATTCAGGGTTGAAGGTCCAGTAGGAAACCCTGAGCATTATATTATTTCCAAAGAAATACAAAGTGATTTTATAAAGGACTTGGGCATTTCTTATTGCCCTGCAGAATCAGATATCGCCCACCATCCTGCAGAAGCAGATTATAAAGCATTTACTCTTGTAAAAAAGTTTCTTGAAAAAATCATTATTACCGAAGGCAAGCGAGTTAAAAACCTGGAGGATATTAGTTTTGTTGATAAAAGCGGAAAAGGGTTAAAAATAAATTTTAATTGGTATGCTTAGAAGACAAATAGTTTAAATTTTTTTAAGAAATTTTATTTAAAAAATCTTTTAAAATATTTATGTATGCTTTTATTGTTTTATTTGAGAAATTATTTAATTTTAGGAAATTCATGTATTCCTTTTTTATCGAACTTATTTCTGAATTCATAATAAAACCAATAAGGTGAAATTTAAATAACTTCTCTTTTTGGGGTTTTAGATAGGATTATTTGAATAAATATCTTGTAATAGATGTTATGTCTAATTCAGAATTCGGGCTAAAAGAAATAATTTGGAACCGAAAGATTTATTTTCGTTCTTGGTATAATTTCGCTTCTTCTTCAGAAAAGAACCACATCTCTTGGTCTGAGGAATACAAATAAACTTCCATTTTGTCTCCCACATTAACAGAACAATATTGATGGAAAGGAACTCTCCTTTCTTGTGTCGGATTGATTGTAGCACTTTTATCTGTAAGTTGCAAGGCTACAACATATTCTGGTTTTTTAAATATTAGTCCACGAGTTCCTTCTCGTTTTCCAATAACTTCCATTTCAACTACTTTTTCATCAATTGTCATTTGCATTCTCCTATGAAATAAAGACAATGTGGTTATTTATAAATCTTTCGGTATTTTTACTACTTTCAAGTTAATATTAATAACGCCCGAATTCTGAACTCAAAATCCTTCGGATTTTGCCACGCTGCGCTCTCCTCCTTTCAGTCGTCGGGGGACATAACAGGAATTTAACGAGAAATGGCTCGGCTCGCCATTTCTCCAAATTTGATTTTCCAGCTCTGTTCCGCCTTCAGCTCCACGAGGGAAAATCAAACTTCGTTAAATCGCAATGTTTCTCAAA
>JASFEO010000033.1:0-4657 GCA_050124795.1 Candidatus Pacearchaeota archaeon | reverse complement strand
AGTTTGAAAAGAAAGTATGGCGGAAGCGTTTCAGGAAAAAGTTTGAAGAGTGTGAGAACAGAGATTTATCTGAAGGCGATTGCCCACAATCTAAGCCTTGCGGCTTAGGAGATTTTCAACATAACACTCTTCACACTATCGCCTTTTTCCAACTCCAATCGGAGGACAATATTTTTTCACAGGACATTTGCTGCACCATGGTGAAATCGGCAAGCAAATACTTCTTCCAAACAAAATTAAAATACCATTTGCCTCAATAAGAAACTTTTTTGGCATGATGTTCTTTAATATTTCTTCAGTCTTATCAGCGTTTTTTGTATTTACCCAACCCAGGCGATTCGATATCCTGTGAACATGCGTGTCAACTACAATATATTCCTGACCAAATGCAAATGCAAGAACAAGGTTTGCTGTTTTAATGCCGATTCCCTTAATTGATAAAAGTTCTTCTTTTGTTTTCGGAACTTGTCCATTAAATCTTCTTATTAATTCTCCTGAAACATGCTTTAATGTTTGAGCTTTTTTTCTGTAGTGCCCAGTTGAAAAAATTATTTTTTCTAATTTTTTAGTTGGAAGTTTAATAATTTTTCGAGGAGTGTCAGCAAGTTTAAAAAGTTCTTTTGAAATTTTATTTGTTGTTTCATCCTTTGCCCTCAGAGAAAGTAAGCAGGAAATTAAAATCTTAAATGCATCAGGATTTTTCCTCATACGATTAAGCGTTGTTCTGTCATCAAAATTATTATACTTTTTAGATAAAATATCCATGACCTTTGAAATATTTTTTTCCATGAAAACTTTAGAATATAAACCTTTATAAGTTTTGAGATGTTAGGAAGATATGGATAATTACACTTATGTCCGTATGATTGGGTAGATGATGTTATCGAAAGGACATATGAAAAAGAGCCTCTTCGCCCAAAAAGAAAAGAGGTAGTTTTTTTTGATAATCTCTCCTTTGGATGGGTTATTGAAAAACCAATTGAACCTGATTATGTTTTTTCTAATAAGATTCTTGTTAAAAAACCGCAAAAAGAGATTATGTTTTTTGATGATATTGGATTTGGCTGGGTTGTTGACAAAAGTATTATAAAAAAAATTTATGCAAATTCAGAATCTCCTGAATTAATTGTTGAAGAGACTCTCGGAGATTTATTAAAAAAAGATTAATTTGTTTTATCACTAAAAAACTTAGTCACAATTATAATTCCAAGAACAGAAATTACTGTTACAATTATTGCGCTGATGAGTTTTCCCTGAACAGGGCTTGATTTTATAATCACATCAACCCATTCTGTTATAACTTCTTTCCACGAGAGAGCAATCAAAAAACCAAATGCTGCAACAATTGCAGTCACAACAGCTTTTTTAATTTCAGACTTAAACTTATTTGCAGAATTTTTCGCCCTTTGTCTTGCGAGTCTGGCTTTTTCTTTTGCTAATTGAATTTTTGATAATTTCTTTGTTTGTTTATTTTTTTGGTTTTTCATATTAGATAAATTTGTAAATTTTAATTTCTCTTTTATCAAAGTTTTTAATTCCTTTAATTAAATTCCCTAGATAACTTCCTTTTTTACTTCCTGCCATTACATTATAAAAACTGTCAACTCTATTGTATAGATTTATATCCACGACTAAATCTTTTAATATTTCCCCCATAGAAGTTTTTTCTACTACAGGATTTTCAAAATCATTAAAACTAACTTTAACTAATCCTGACAATTTCTTTTTATCAAAATTTTCTATATATTCTAATAATTCTCTTTTTTGCTCTTTCCTTTTTTGGTTTCTTTTGATTTTTTCAGAGTACTCAAATTCTTTTTGGCGAGGAAGAGAATTCAGATTAATAGTTTGTCCTGAATTAAATTGAAATGTTTTCATCTTTAAAATAAACAACTGATGTTTATAAAAATTTGTATAATGCGCAAAAATAAAAAATCCCTAAGGTGATTTTTTCTTGTTAAACTCCCCAACAATCATTTTTATTTTTTCAACGCAAGTAGGATTAACTAATGTTGAAACTCCTTTTGGTTCTTCATGATTTAGAATATTTTTTAAAATTCTTCTCATGATTTTTCCTGAACGTGTTTTAGGAAGTGCATCAACAAAAAATATTTTTGCAGGTCTGGCAGTCGGACCAATTGTTTTGTCAGTAAAACTTTTAATTTCTTTTTCAAGTTTTTCCGAGGGTGTTCCTTTTTCTAAAACCACAAAAGCAATCGGGACCTGTCCTCTTAATTTATCAGGAATTGGAACAACTGCTGACTCATTTATCTTTTTATCTTTATTAATTGCGTTTTCTAATTCTGCTGTTGCTAATCTGTGACCTGCAACTTTCATGACATCATCAGTTCTTCCTGTGATTCTTATAAGACCATTTGTCAGATATGCTCCGTCGCTGGTATCATATTTATTTTTGAACCTCCAATAAGTCTTTACATATTTTTTGTGGTTTTTGTAAACTCCATGAAGCATGCCAGGCGCAAACGGACTTAGCTGAACTAAAAATCCTGTTTTTCCTGGTTTTACTTTTTTGCCTTTATCATTAACAATTGTGTGGCGCGTTCCGGGAAAACTTCTTCCTGCGACAGTTGGAATGAATGGTCCGATTCCAGGCAAAGTTTTAATTAAAGTTCCGCCGGTTTCAGTTTGCCACCATGTGTCAAGTATTGGACAGCGACCTTTTCCAACTTTTTTCAAATACCAATTCCATGCATGTTCATCAATGGGCTCCCCCACTGTTCCCAAAATTCTTAATGACTCAAGTTTATGTTTATCAATATGTTTGTCCCCCGCTCTCATGAACATTCTAATAACTGTCGGCGCAGTATAAAAAACAGTGACTTTGTGTTTTTCAATTATTTTCCACCATCTTTCAATATTTGGATAATCTGGCGAACCCTCATAAATTAAAGTTGTAACTCCATTAAGAAGCGGTCCGTAAATTGCATAAGTGTGACCTGTAATCCAGCCAATATCAGCAGTGCACCACATCACATCATCATTTCTTAAATTAAAATCCCACTTTGCTGTCCAATAAGCTTGTGTTGCGTATCCTCCAGTGTCGTGAACAATTCCTTTTGGTTTTCCAGTTGTTCCGGAGGTATACAAAATAAACAATGGATCTTCTGAATTCATAATCTCAGGCTCGCAATCATCACCTATTTTTTTCATAACTTTTTCATAATCCAAAAACTTGCTCCCCCATATTTTTTTATTTAATCGCCTGACCACAATTACTTTTTTTACGGTTGTTCCTTTAATTGCCTTCTTTGTCTTGTTAATTAAATTCTCTTTTTTTCCATGTCGGTAATAACCATCTGCTGTGATTAAAATTTTTGCTTCGCCATCTTGAATTCTTGCTTTTAATGCATCTGCTGCAAACGCACTAAACACAACAGAATGAATTGCGCCGATTCTTGTGCACGCAAGCATGGCAACTGCAGCCTCGGGAATTAAAGGCAAATAAATTGAAACAACATCTCCTTTTTTCACACCTAGGTTTTTCAAAACATTTGCAAACTTTGAAACTTTTTCATGAAGTTCTTTAAAAGTCCATTTAACAACCTTCTCATCAGTTGGTTCAGGAACCCAAATTAATGCAGTCTTATCTTTTGTATCAACCAAGTGCCTGTCAAGAGCATTATAAGAAAAATTTATTTTACCTCCCTTAAACCACCAAAAATACGGCAGCTTTTCAATGTAAGCTTTTTTCCATTTCTTGTTCCATGTCAAACCCTCCTTCGCCAGCTTCTCCCAAAACTTCACAGGATTTTTATCTGCCTCATTATAAATTTTAGGATTCTTAACATGAGCAATTTTTTTCATCTCATCACTTGGCCAATATTTTCCATTCTTTTTTGTAATGTATTTTTTAGGTTTCATTTTACCCAATACCTCTTATCCTTAATTCCTTTTTTCCAAAGCATTTTTGTGTATCCTGTGTTATCAACATCTTTAGGATCAATTTCAAGTTCTCGTAATGTATCATGAATTTTCTTTTTTGCTTTTTGCATTTCACTTGGCTGAGCCAAATATTCAATCTCCATAAAATACCCCAGATGTTCAATTTTATTTAATTCGATTACAATTCTTTTATCTTTTTTATGAAGATAACTCTCAGAAGTTTTTCTTTTTTTAACCCATTCAACAAAACCAATATCTTTGAATAATGCCAATAAATTTTCAATCTTGTTTTTTTCTCTAACTGAAAATTCGAATTCCTGCTTAACAACAACCTCCTTATCCCAATATTTTTTCAGCCACTTCTTAAAATTAATTTCATACTTGTCAGGTTTCTTCCTTATTCTAAAAGCTTTTTTTGGGTAAGCATATTTTCTAAACTTTCGCTTCAAGGCAAAATAATCATCACCGCGAGTTTCCTTTTTTTCAAACTTTGCAATCTTTTTTATTTTACGTCGAAGTTCATTAGGATTTTTAACACGAACTTTTGTTTCAACTTCAAGCCATACCATTTTATCACTTCTTTTAACTCTCTTAAGAAAAAAGGCTTTTTAAGGATTTTGGGAAATCCGGCTCCACTGAAAAAGTCTTCAGGGAAAAATAGAGAATCCCTGAAAACAATGTTAATTCGAGGTGAATTAACATGAAACAAACAAGAAATCTGCAAATAAAAATTAAACGGTTTTTGAAAAGAATC
>JASFEO010000032.1:0-5038 GCA_050124795.1 Candidatus Pacearchaeota archaeon | reverse complement strand
AAAACCGTTTAATTTTTATTTGCAGATTTCTTGTTTGTTTCATGTTAATTCACCTCGAATTAACATTGTTTTCAGGGATTCTCTATTTTTCCCTGAAGACTTTTTCAGTGGAGCCGCGTGATAAAAAAGTTTTTAAAGTATGATTTATTCTTTTGCTTATGAAAAAAGAGATTGTATTTTTAAAATTTTTTTTAGTGCTTAATTTATTTATTTTTTTAGGAGTCTCTTTTGTTAGTGCTGCAACAATTGGTGCTGCTTCTTGTTCTCAAAGTGCTGTTGAGGCTGCAATTCTTACGGCTGTTGATGGAGATACTGTGCAGGTTCCTGCAGGAGATTGTTCTTGGGGGGGATCTATTACAATAAATGAAGAACTTGAGATAATTGGTGCTGGCAGTGATGCAGCTGGGACTAATATTGCAAACTATGGTTTTGTTGTTAGTGATGGTACAGACAACTGGCGAATTGCTCATATGTCTTTTGAAGATACTAGTCATTCAAGAATAGGTATTAATATTGGTGCAACAAAATCAAATGATGGTAATTTGAATTGGCGTGTTGATCATGTTTATATGAATGGTTGGTCTTATTGGATAAATCTGAATGGTCGCCAGAATGGAGTGATTGATAATTCTGAATTTACTGATGTAAATAATGCAGGAATAGTTGTTAATAGTGGTGTTGATGATCAGGGAGGTACCTGGAGTGAAGCTACTGGATTGGGAGGTTCAAATTTTGTGTTTGTTGAAGATTGCACGTTCCATGGGCGTCATTCTTCTGGTGCAGCAAACCATGTTACTTATCTTAATGCTCGTGGTGCGCGTCTTGTTTTTAGATATAATGATATTGATGAACAAGGAGATGGAGATAGATGGGCAGATCCTATTGATGTTCACGGTTATGGGCATGATCCTAATGGGGTAGGTTCGAGAGCTTTTGAATTTTATGGCAATACTTATGCAAGGACAGATAATGATGGATGTTGCAGAATGTTTCATATTCGTGGGGCTTCCGGAGTAATTTGGGGAAATAGTCATTCTACTTCTGGTACACCATTTTCATATGATATAATGTTGGCTGACCAAAGGGCGGAGGTATATCATGGCCAAGGATCTCAATCGCGTTCAGATGGTTGTTCTGCTAGCCAATATTGTCCTACTAGCACTGGGGGTGAAGGGTATCCTTGCTGTGACCAGGTTGGGCGAGGGCAAAACCAGCAATCTGAACCTCTTTATATTTGGGATAATAATGATAATACTGGCGCTATCATGGATGTAACAGTTCATCAAAACCAATTTTATACCGGGGACTCTACACCCTATATTCAAAATGTTGCCCATGATGGTGAGCCTTATGCAGACTATTATAGTGAGGTTTCATCTTTTGATGGTTCAGGGGGGGTTGGCATTGGGACCGCTGCTCAGATGGCTGCAATTGGCAGTTGCATTGATGGTGTTGGTTTTTGGGTGACTGATGAAGCAGAATGGAATTCAAATAATCCTGGAAATGATGGTCAGTTGTATAGGTGTGAATCAAATGTGTGGGTGCTTTATTATACCCCTTATGCATATCCTCATCCTTTAACTCTTGGAGCGGGGGATACGACTCCTCCTGTAAGGTCAAATGGTTTGCCAACAGGAACATTGGCTTCGGGGACAACCAGCACAACAATTAGTTTATCAACTGATGAAGTTGCAAATTGCAGGTACTCTACAACTGCGGGAACAAGCTATTCCTCAATGGCAAATACTTTTTCAACAACAGATTCAACAAGTCATTCAACTTTTGTTAGTGGTTTAAGTGATGGTGGGAGTTATAGTTATTATGTTCGGTGTAATGATACTTCAGGAAATTATAATACAAATGATTTTACAATTAGTTTTAGTGTTGCAAGCGGCGGGAGTTCTTGTTCTTCAGGAGCAGATAATAATCCTGTTGATTCTGTTGTTTCAGTTTCTGAGTTAATGGTCTATATTTCTTCATGGAAGAGTGGCAGTGTTTCAATTAATAATTTGTTAATTGGAATTGGCGAGTGGAAGAATGGTTGTTAGGAATTTTAATTTATTTTACAGTAAACAATTTATCATTTTTTGTTTTGAAAATATCTAATCTTACTCCTGAGTCAAGCCACCCATGAGCATAATTTATCGCAGCAAAAGCATTTACAAAGTCCTTATTTCCTTCAAAATATTTTGCATCACTTAAATAATTTGAAACCATTTCAATTATCTCTTTTGCGTATTTTCTTTTTCCTTTTATAATTGATTTTTTTGCGGTCTTTAATGCCTTGTTTGTTAGGTCATAATATTTTTCTAATTTTTCTTTTGTAATCTTATTTTTCATTTTTTATTGAAGGCAATTTTGGTATTTAAATTTTTACTTACTTTTTTTAGATATTTTTAATGAGGAAAATTTCTGAAATTTATGATAATGTTTAAATACTTATTTTTCTCTTTTATTTTATCTCTTCATAATGAGGAAATTCCTAATGAGGAGTTTTACTTACAAAAAAATTGGTTGATTGCGAAAGGGGAATGGTTTATAAAAAATATATAAAAAAAAATGGAAAAGTTTATGGCCCTTATATTTATCATAGTCGCAGGGTAGAGGGAAAAGTTGTTTCAAATTACCATGGCAAAGGAAAGTCTTCTTTTAATTTTTTAAATTATAAAAATTATTTTTTTATTTTTTTAGGAATTGTTTTAATTATCTTTGGATTTTTATTTTTTAATAATTTACTTACCGGAAAAGCAACTTTAAATATTGATTCTGATTTTGTAGAAGGAGAGATTTTGGAAGGAACTTTGAAATTAACTTTGGTTCAGGGAGAATTTTTGCCCGGCAATACTATGGTAACTGCGAAAATTGGAAATCATTCTTATACTTCTTCTTTGGATAAATTAATTGTTGGGGAGAAAATTGTTGGGGATTATTTTATTGAAGATAAAAGTTTATCTGGAAGAGGCGGGGGATTTGGATATGGGGATGAGTACCCAAAAGTATCTTTTGTTTTAGATGTTTATTTAAAAGATGAATACAGTAAAGATGAAGAATTTGGCAGGGGTTCTGATTTTGCTAATGAAACAGAGATTATAGTTAATGAAACTTTTTCTAATGAGACTGAAGCGAATTTAACTGAAGGTGCAAATGAAACAATTTTTGAAAATGAGACAATAGAAACATTTAATGAAACAGAAGTTGAAGAGGCTATTTCAGAGGAGCAAAATGAGACTGAAGAAGTTAATGAAGAAATTTCAAATGATTCTTTTGAAATTGTTGAGGAGATTGGGGGGAATGTTGTTTCTGAAGAAGAGCTTGAAAGTGAGACTCAGGAAACAGAGGGTTCTGATAATGAAGAATTTGAGGAAGAAATAATTGAGCCAACTATAACTGGGGGGGTTATAAAATCTTTTTTAAAATTATCAAATTCTTTTTTTGGCCTGGCTGGGAATGTAGTTTTAGGCAAGGAAATTGAGGGAGAGGTTTCATATGGTTCTCCTTATATTTATAATTTAACAGCAAGGCAAACTGCGAAAATTATTTCTTCAACTGAGAAGGTGAAATTGAAGATCCATAATGATGGGGCAGTTGTAACTACAGAATATAAAGGTCCCGAAGAAAAAGAGTTTTCAATTGATTTAGAAAAATTGAATATAACTGCGGGGGAAGGAGAGTTGGAAATAAAGTTTGTTTATTCTGATATTGAAATTCTTTCAATAAATAAAAAAATTGGAAATGCAGAAATCTTGGAAGGAAATTTAACTGAAGTGAATGTTAGTGAAGGAAATTTAACCTTGATTAATGAGACTGTTATGAATGAAACAATTGTTTTGGATAATGCCACACTTGAAATAAATACAACACAATATACTGCAGTAATAAATAAGCCTGTTCGTTGGAAGAAAAATGTTAAGGGGAATTTTTCAGGGGAAGTTATTGTTAATTTGCCAAAGGAGGCAGATAATATTATAGTTTATTCAATAAATGATGAAGATTTTGAAGATGGTTTAACAATTGAATCTGAGGTTGATAAAAAGAATAAGGATGAAAAAAATAAATCTAAAAAAGATAAAGAAAAAGTTTCTGATGAAAAGATTACAATTACCGGGAAGATTGTTACTGGAGAAATTTCTGCAGATTTAGATTTGAAAGAGGAGAAAACTTTTTTTGGATTTTTCAAAAAGATTTTTAATTTTTTGACTGGGAGAGTTATTGAGATTCAGGAAACTACTGAGGTTAAGGAAGTTAAAATTGCTGAAAACGCTACTGAATTTGAAATTGAATATGAAACTCCTGCGCCTATGTCAATAGAAGAAAATATTTTGAATGGAAAAGAGATTACAATTTCTTCAGAGTTTCATTATCAAAATGTCTTGGCTTATACTGAATTGCCTAAGGAAGTTTCTGAATCTGAAATTAAATTGTATCATATTGTGAATGGCTCGAGAATGTTAACTGGTTTTAATTCATATGATGAAAATAATAATTCTTTGGTTGATTATATTGAATGGGTTGTTCCGCATTTATCGAACCAGACTTATGAATTAATTATTGAAATAACAAAAGCAGAGCATCTTGATTCAGATAGAAATTTTATTTCTGATATTTATGAAGAAGTAAGGGCAAAAGATAATGTCTGGAGTGAAACAATTAATGACGGAGAATATGTAAGAATAACTTTTGAGCATGAGCTTGATTCTTCGAGGGATATAACTGTTTTTGCGCGAAGTGCAAATAATGAAAGTTCTGAAATTTCAGTTTATACAATGGATGGAAATGAAAGCATTGCGACTTTTGAAAATATTAATGAAGAGCACTTGTATAAAATTTATTTAACGAATTTAACAGAGAGCGAAGATGTTTTTGATTTAAGGGTTGGCGGAAATGTTGAGTTTGATTATATAGTTGATCCGATTACTTTTTTTAATATTACAACCCCTCAGAATAATTCAGTTATTCATGATATTTATCAGGATATTAATTATACTTATACTGATGAAGGGGATGTGGATTCCTGCTGGTATACTAATGATTCAGGAGC
>JASFEO010000031.1:0-5295 GCA_050124795.1 Candidatus Pacearchaeota archaeon | reverse complement strand
CATATTGAACTTGAAGTTTTGCCATAATAATGAGAGATTTGCAGAGATTTAAATAATTATCGTTAACGCACAACAACCTTTTATTTTGGAGAAAAATAATTTTAATTAGACATAACATTAGGTTAAGGAAAGTTAATTTTACAGAGCGGAATGACTGAAAGGAATGACCTCGTAAAATTAATTTGGGATAGGACTGCAAGTCCGAACTCTTTAACTGTTGTTAAGTCGTGCGAGTGACTGAAAGGAGCGAGAGCCTGCAAGGCGTTACCGAGCCGTAGGCGAAGGAGTTTTTTCTTCTGCGTTAAGAAAATTTAAATCTCCTATCTTGGGTGGGAAGCGCGCGCTTTTTGCTTACTTTTTTCTAAAAAGTAAGTCGCCACGAAAGGCGAAAATTGGGTGACCAAAGATTATTTAAAGGTTAGAAATTTGATAACATTAATAACTGTCCTGGGTTACTCTGTAATGCCAGGACGCCTATTTATTTTTTCTAATATAAAACGAATATTCTTTGATGAGTTACAAGTTTTCCTTAATCTTGATGAAGATCCTCCTCTAAAGAAAATATTTTCAACTATCTTCCCTCGTTTTCTGACTGTACGCACAACTGGTTTAAAGTCTTCATCTCCAGAAACCAATATTGCAATATCATAATGATTCTCATATGCTCCAACAATCATATCATTTGCTAATTGAACATCGTCGCCTTTAACAGCATAACTGACTTTGCCATTTTTTTCTATGATTTTTTTGAAAGTGCAATATGAAATTTTAAAGTTTGGAATAAATGAAAGTTTCTTAAGAAAGTTTTGATGCTTGGCGTATCTTTTCTCATCAAAATCTTTATCCATTCTTGCCGTATAATAAAACACTTTCTTTAATTTATTATTTCCTACTAGTTCATTTATCAAATCCTGAAAATCGATTTTCTTTATCTTCATTGATTTTAAACCATGATAAAGATTACTTCCGTCGATAAAAATAGCGACTCTTTGATTGTTCATAGAGTTATAGAGAAAGAGAAGTTTTAAGTTTTTGTGTCTTTTCTTAGGGAATGTCTCCAATATATTATTAACTTAATAGGAGTAACATATAGAAACATTTAAATACTTTAGAGTTTTAAGAATATTACTTACATTGAATGAAAAAGAGATGTAAGGAGGTAAAACAAAATGAGTTTAACATATAGAATATTTGGAATCCCAAAAAATGTTGGGGAAGTTGTAGATGCAGTTGGAGATAGCAAGAACACTATTCAAATTAGCTTGGGCAGGGACATAGGTTCTCCTAGCTTCTTAGAAGGATTTGTAGAAGGTACAAAACTAAATCCTTGTGTTAGAGTTGTTAATGGAGATGATGAGTATACATTAACTTCTAAGAATGTTGATACAGTAAGAGGCTATGCAACACAAATAAGAAACCAACTTTCAAAAAAAGGGATAAGTTCTAAGTTTACAGAACCCGGATATGATATTGAATCTGGAATTGCTGTAATGTAAATTTAGTTTAATTTAAAATTTTTAATTCCTTTTAATTTATGATTTTTACTTATTGTTAAAACCTGTATTGATTTAATCTCTGTTTCAAGGAATAAATTTTCTTTTTTTAATTCCTTCATTGCCGAATCAATTTCTTTCTTTGAAGAAAAATTTCCCATGCTCAAATGTGGGATATATTTTGGCATGTCTTTATTTTTGAAATTTTTTAATAATCCTTTGTGAAGATTTTTGTACATCTTCAATAAATCTTTCTTGCCTTTATCTACAAGAAGATAAAGATAATATCCTTTTGCAGATTTTTTAATTCCTTTTAGAGTTAACTTAAATTTCTTAATATCCTTTAATGAATTTTCTATATGCTCCCGAAGTTTATCCTGATCAGATACTTCAAAAGGATAAACCATATTAACATGAGGCTTAAATGTTTTTACATCGGTTCCAAATTTTTTTCTGAACTTCTCTATTTGTTTATCTTTTTTTAAGATTATACTAATCACCTGTTTCATTGTCTTAAATAAATTTGAATGTTTATAATAATTTCGGCAGAGGTTCATTAAATCAGAAAAATTTGGGCGAAGCCTTTTATCCTTTGTTAGAAGAAATTTTAATTTCTTTGAGGTTCTCGTTGGTCGGATAAAAGAAGTTTTTCTATTTTTGACTTTGTCAAAAACTATCTGTTGCGTAACAACTAAGCGCGCTTCCGTCTGGGGTGGGAATATGTATTGGAGATTTAAATTTTTAGCAGAAGAAAAAATTCGACTTAACATCGGGGATAAGGAAAGTTCTTCTGACCTCGAGACTGGAGCGGAACCTCACAGGCTCGAGCTGGAAGAAGAATTTGGGAAAAATCTGGTTTCTAAAAAAGAAATTTGCGAAGCAAAAAGATTTTTCTCTTTATCCCCTGTTAAGTCGTGGGAGCGTAATGAAATGGAGCGAGAGCCTGCAAGGCGTTACCGAGCCGATAGGCGAAGGAGTTTTTTCTTCTGCTAAAAATTTAAATCTCCTATCTTGGGTGGGAAGCGCGCGCTTTTTGCTTACTTTTTTCTAAAAAGTAAGTCGGCGCTCACGGCGAAAATTAGATAAAAATAAAAAAATAAAAATGCTTGTTTAAGCAAAAGCTTGTTTTACATTATTGCTGAATAAAAGGTATCCTCCAATAACAAGTTGTATCACAAGATTGAATATGTTGCTTGCAATGCTTCCTTGAATCATAGAGATTATCGCCATCAAAATTCCTAAGACCGCGAAAATTATTGCAACAATTCTTGCCCAAGGCCTTGCTTTCCACAACCCTCTTCCAACGAAGAAGCCAAGAACACCTAATCCAATTAAAATTATTCCTCCAACAATAAACAAGCCAGCACCAAGTGCTCCCAATACAGGAATTTGACTTGCGATAGAACCTATTGCTCCAGCACCAACAAGGAAAAGCAAACCAAAAATTATTCCGAGAACTGCACCGATATAATACAGAACAGCAATGACTTTTACTCCTGTTGGAACAGATTGTCCATCACTCATTTTTTACACCTCCTTTCATTTTTCTATAAGCAGATAATGAGTTAATTCTGCACGCATATCTTTAGTTATGTTTGTTGGTGCTCTTATTGCTGTATAAAATATTGTAAAGTAAATTACTTTTGTAGACTCCACAATCTTCCTTATAATTGCTCCAATTATGAACACGATATAAAGAGCTATGAATACGGGAACCCATGAAAATGAAAATCCTCCGATTGTCCATATTGTACTAGGTAAAACTGAAACAAGTAGGTAACCAATCCCAGCGCCGATAGCGAGAGTTAATAAGTATATTGGAAATAGAATGGTGCCGATAACATTTCCAACAAAATCTATCCCAAAGACTCCAACTAAAGTGGCAGGAACATTATTTTTTAAAGATTTTATTTGTGGCACAATTTCTTTTAGCGGTCTTTGCTCTACAACAACTGCGGGAATCATGTAATGACTTAGTAAATCCCAAATTTCAACAAGAGCTGCTAAGAATAAATTTACCAGCATGGCACCAATTCCTCCCTTTCTGCTTCTTTGGCTACCAGCATATTTCATCAAAATTTCTATGAAAGCAATTTTTCTCAAATTAGATTTTTGTAATTTTGTATGATTATGGGCATCGCTGTAACTAATATCTCCTCCACAAATTGTATTGTAAACAATCCAGCTTTGGTCTGCTTTTTGTCTAATATAATAGAAAAACTTGAAAGGTGTTAATATGAAAATTAAAACTAACAAAATAAGTATTCCCCAACCGACATAATGCCCAGTAAAAAATGTAAGTAAAGAAATGAAGAATAAAGTGGTAAGGATGACTGAGAGAATAATCATATGAATTGTTGGAGTTTTAATATCCTTATCTTTACCAACAACTTTAAATGAATTTTTTAATAAATAACCAGTATCTTTTAATCTGTCTGTAAATGGTTTTTTGGTAAATCTTTCAAACATTTTAATCACGCTCTTTTTTGACTGACATAAATCCTTAAGAGAGAAGAGCTATAAAAACCTTTCGAAAACTTTGGTACAAATGTTTGGATATTTCACTTTAAAGTCTTTGGTCTAAATCTTTGTATGGGCAAATACAACGATTTGATTTTATCTGTTCTTTCGAAAGATGAAATAAAAAGCACAAACCAAGTTTTAGAAGAACTCCAAAAGAAAGCAGATAAAGTGATAAATTGGCATGCCCTTTATCGAATTTTGATGGAACTTAAGGCAAGTGGAAAAATAGAAAGATTGCAGAGTAAAGCAGGTTTTTTCTGGAAGAAAAAATGACTTGCCGAAAGGTATATAAAAGATAATGTTCTGTAATAATCATATACCCCTCAGGCTTGCTCTTTAGCAACCCTGAGTTTTCATATCTAAAGTTTTATTAATACTAGTTCTATAAAATTTTATGGACAAAGAAAAAGAGAGAATTATTGTTTTTATTGACGGAAGTAATTTGTATCATTTAGTAAAACAATTATGTCCGAATGAAAAACAAATAGATTTTAGTTTTTCAAAATTTCTGAAAAAGATTGTCGGCAACAGAAATTTAGTAAGAGTTTATTATTACAATTGTCCTTTGGACAGAAACAAAGACAATAATGCTTATCGTTCGCAGCAGAGATTTTTTGAAAAATTGCGAGAAATTCCTAATTTCAAATTGATTTTATGTAGAATGCAAAAAGTAAAAATCAATGGGAAAACAATTTATCAGGTTAAAGAGGATGACATTCATTTGGCAGTTGATATGGTTAAACTTGCTTACAATAATGCTTATGACACGGCTATTTTAGTTTCTTCTGACGGAGATTTTGTTCCTGCGATAAATGCAATTCAGGAAATCGGAAAGAAAGTTGAAGATGTTGGTTTTGAACATAAATTTTCTTTTCATCTAAAAAAAGTTTGCGATAAATTTCTCAAATTGAAAAAGACAGAAGTCGAGAAATTTTTTAAGTAATAAGAAAAATTTGGGCGAAGCCTTTTATCCTTTGTTAGAAGAAATTTTAATTTCTTTGTGGTTTTCGTTGGTCGGATAAAAGAAGTTTTTCTTCTAAAAATCAAAGATTTTTAGCTATCTAATTTTTCGATAGAAAAATTGCGCGCGCTTCTTTGGGTGGGAAATATGCATTAGAGATTTAAATTTTTAGCAGAAGAAAAAATTCGACTTAACATCGGAATTTAACGAAGTTTGATTTTCCCTCGTGAAGCGAAGCGGAACAGAGCTGGAAAATCAAATTTGGAGAAATGCCGAGCTGAGGCATTTCTCGTTAAATTCCTGTTATGTCTCCTGACG
>JASFEO010000030.1:0-5329 GCA_050124795.1 Candidatus Pacearchaeota archaeon | reverse complement strand
TGCCACGCTGCGCTCTCCTCCTTCGTCGTCGGGTCGTGAAACATAAGTTAAGCGGTTCGCCCCTCGGCTCGGGGCTCTCCCAAATTTTCCTCCTCCGTCGGAAAACTTCGCTTAACCTAATGTTAAAGTAAATAAAAATTGCTTTGTTTGAAAAGGGGGACGTGCGCGGTTTTTCTTATCAGAAAAACAGATAGTCTGCTTCGCAGAGATTTATTATTTTAATTCAACCTCTTTAAAAAAATCTTCTTTAATTGTTTTATTTAATTTGCTTAATCTTGTCAAAGATTTTTTTATTTCATTCTCTTTTATTTTGAACTTCTTACCAATCTCTTTAATATTTATCTTACTTTTATTCCTTGTAAATTCTAAAATCGATAAATCTATTTTTGCTTTTTTTCTTGCCTGATTATTTGTTTTTATCTTAGAAACCAAAAATTCATAATCTACAATTTTATCTTCCCCTCTCTTGCAAGCTTTAATTTTTTTCTTTTCAACAGAAAAATTAGAATTGTAAATCTTTGAAAGAATCTTAACTATATTTGGATAATTTTTTATTTTAGGAGCATTTGCAATTTGATGTTTTTTATCTCCTAAATGAATTAATAAAATTCCTCCTTTAACGTTCAATAGCGACCTAAGGTAAGCAAGAGTTAAACCCCTTCCTCCTCCGCAAGCCTCATATGTAAATGTCCAACTATATTCTCTTTCTTTTTTTGGAATTAATTCATAATTTGAACAAACGTATTTTCCAAATTTTCTTTTATAATTCTTTTTTGCCCAATTAGTTAATTCTTTTGAAATATCACTATAATCCACTTTTGCCCCATTTTCTTTTAATTTTCTTGCCCAAGAAGCATAAAATGTAGCTATTGCCAAAATTTTTTCTCCTTTTTTAATTCCTAATTTCTTCAATAACTGTTTATCTTCGGGGATTGTTCCTTGTTCAAGAATTTCTAGTTTTCCTTTGGAGCTTTTTAGACCATAACCCGGTTTATAGAATTCTTTAGGAGGTTCAAGAATTTTCTTTAAATCAGGAATTTTATATTTCATTTTAACTGAACTGCATAGATACTTTTTATGCCAACCCACCCATCCCATAATAGATTATAATCAATTGATGTTACAAGATTTAATTTAAAATTAAGTTTTGATTGTTTTTTAATTTCTATATATTGAGGTTTATTTTTTTTGAATCTACTTCTCCACACAGATTTAACTCCCTTAATTCTCCTCGTGTAATCCCAAATCTTTATCTCTTTTCCTTTATCCCAGATCTCCCAAACCTTATTATAATGTCTTGCTGAATTTTGCATTTTAGTTATGTGGGGATTAAAGGCTGCTCCAATTCTTGCAATCCCTCCGTTCTTTAGAATTCTATTACATTCTTCTAAAAATCCCACTTTATCTTTTAAAAGATAAAGAGTAGCCATGCTATAAATAAAATCAAATTCATTATTTTTGAATGGCAGTTTTTTATTAGCATCGCAATAAATAAATTTTGGAAGATTTTTTATTTTGTTTAATTCCTTTTTTACAAAAATATTTCTTTTTAACAATTCTCTTTTCAATTTCTCTAAACAACCATCTTTTTTTGAATAATTAAATCCAATTATTTCAATTTTATTACCAAACCTTTTAATAAAACCTGCCATGGCTATCCCCTCTCCACAACCAGCATCCAATATTTTAATTTTCCCTTTTTCATCAATTTTTTTAGAAATTAAATTTAAAAAATCCTCAAAATAGCTTTCAACTTTTTCTATTCCTCTATCTTTAAATGTTTTCCCTCTTTTGTAATTGGTTTTATCCATTTTCACTTCTTTTAATTTAAGAAACCCTTTTGTTTAATAAATTTAACGGAATCTTCTGAAAAAATGTGCAACCAAAACTTATTTATACTTTAACTTTTTATTATAACCATATACGCCTGTCCTTGCTTCGGCAAGGGATGGGCACTTTTTCAAATGAAAAGAGTTGCTGTTTTTATTGATGGTAATAACTTTTATTTTGGTTTGCGAAAGCTCTATGGAAAAAATAAAAGTTTGAAGAATTTTGATTTTCAGGGCTTTGCCAATTTTCTAGCAGGAGAAGGAAAGGTTGTTGGAATCTATTATTACAATGCACAATTGGACAAAGAATTTAATCAATCAAAATTCAAAAGCCAAAAAGAATTTTTCGCTAAACTAAGAAAAATCCCAAACTTTAATTTAGTTTTATGTAAACTTCTAAAACGAAACATAACTGGAACAGACAAACATTACTACATAATAAAAGAAGACGACATAAATATGGCTGTTGATATGGTAGATGGTTCAGCAGATGATAATTTTGATATTGCTGTTTTGGTGTCAGGAGATGGTGACTTTGTCCCAGCTGTTCGTTCAGTTCAAAGAAGAAATAAAAAAGTTCATAATGTTTATTTTAATAGAAGTTCATCAAGAAGTTTAAAGAATCACTGCGATAAATCTCTTGCTTTAACAAAAGAAATTCTAAATGATTTTTTCAAAGATTAATTTTCTCCTCTCGTGGCGACTTACTTTTTAGAAAAAAGTAAGCAAAGAAGCGCACGTCCAAACAGAGAAGGGCAATTTTTACTCTTCGGAATTTTTAACAAACTTTTTCTTTTGTTGTTTGTTAAAACCAATTGCAGTTATTCCTCGTCCTTCACTTCGTTACGGATACCTTAACAAGGATTTAAACTCCGCTCCATTGCATTACACTCCGCCTTTCAGGGAAATTTTTTCTTGCAGAAAAAACTCACGAGGTCATTTCGACTTCGTCTCCATTCCACTCGTGCTTTCAATAAATTGAAAGTCTTCAAACCCCGATGTTATACGCAATATTACTCAAAGGCAATTTTTAAATAGAAATAACTATTTTTTATTATTATGAAGACGCTCAAATTTAGAGAATCGTTAAGTAAATTAATTTTACAGGGAGAAAAGAATACAACTTGGCGATTATTTGATGATAAAAATTTATCAGTTGGAGATTTTGTTTCTTTTTTAGTTTGGGAAACAAAAGAAGAGTTTGCAAAAGCCAAATTAATTGAAGTTAAAGAAACAACATTCGGTGAATTAACTGATAAAGATTGGGATGGACACGAGAAATTTTCATCAGATGAAGAGATGTATAAAACTTATTCCAAGTATTATAATCGCCAAGTTGATAAAGATAGTCCTGTAAAAATAATTAAATTTGAGCTAGAATAAAAATTGCCTTCTGCGTCATACTGTTGCTTCGTTTCACTTCGCAATTTTTTCTTGCAGAAAAAACGTATAACAAGGATTTAGAGATTCCGCCTTGCAGGCTCCATCCAAATTTTTGCTTCGCAAAAACTTCTCTAAATCCCGATGTTATAATCAATTCAAAAGTTGGCTAAAAATAGAAGGGGCTTTGGCTAAGAAAGATTATGCTACTTTTTTTAAAGGGATTTTATCATATCCTTTAGCTACTAATCCTTGTACTACAACTCTTAAAGAATCAACAGGATTCATACTACAATCAGAACCATAAATTTGCAATTTACCATCAGGAGTTGTGTATCTTGCTTGATGATATGAATCCCTCACAGGTGCTTCTTCAATTTTTCCTGCATATGGAAACCAATCAGGATTAGTAATTTCAGTAGGATTAGTAAAATCAGTTAAACCAAAGAAACCATAAGCTTGAGATCCTCTTTCTTGGATTCTTTTTTCAAGTGCATCTCTAAACTCTCTCTTTTCACGCTTTACAGCATTATCATATGCACTTTCAATAGTTCCAACTGCTCCAGAATCTCTCCATTTTTTCCAAAACCTTGGATCATTAACTTTACTTTGGTTTACCATAACAGATAGTAAAATCCCTTTCTTTATAAATCTTTCGGTTATTTACCACTATTAAGTTACTATTGATGTGACGCCAAAGCCCTAGAGTCTTTTAATTAAATGGGCTACGCCCTCGATACGCCAACTTTTGAACTCTGAAATTTTCCTTCGGAACGTTGCACTAAATTTCAGCCCTAACGGGGATTATAACAGGAATTTAACGATTCCAGAGCCTTGCAGGCTCTTCCATCCAAATTTGATTTTCCAGCTCTGTTCCGCTTCGCTTCACGAGGGAAAATCAAACTTCGTTAAATTCCGATGTTAATTGCAATTTTCAAAAATCCTAAGAAATAGAAAGAGGGGGAACTTTAAGTCCTACGGACAGATAGCCTTTTTCTGTGAAAAAGAAAAATAATTTTAGAGTAGAATAACTTGGTACGGCATTCTCATATTTTCCAATGCCTTTTCTGCCGTTTTGGGTGCTCTTTCGCCGAATTTGTATTTATCAACTTCAACTTCTCCATCAGGAGCAACCAAACGAGCCAATGAAAATCCAGCACCATAAAATTTAGCATCTCCACAGCAGTTTTCTAATGGAGCTAAATTTTTTCTTCTCCAATTAGAATAATTATGCATAACTTGTTCAACTGCTTCATCTCGTTTTCCTGCTTTAAGCAATTCTTCAGTTTTCCTAACATCTCGAAGAAGTCCTTGAACATGACAATCATCAAGAGTTGCTAATGCTCTAACTAAATCACTTCTTTGTCCATTATAATCTTGTGCTTCAACATTAGCACTCATTTCTCCATATGGTTTCCATAATTCTTTTACTTTAGCAATAGCTTCAGCATGTCTTTCTCTTGTTCCTTGAGGAGTATAATGGAATCTCTCAACCATTCCAAGAATTTGATCATCAGTTGCTGTTTCCAAGTCTGATTTTAGTTTCGCCTCAAATTCTGCATATTCTTTTTGAGGTTGTTCAAACAACTCTTTTAATTCTTGAGCAACTTGATTATAATCTGGATTTTCACCAAAAAAGCCATTCATAGACATAGCATTTGGCATTTCAAATGGAAATGGAAAAGCTCTATCATCTGTAATTGTATAAGAAGTAACTAATCCCATTGGCATTAAACTTTCTTCAATAATCGCTTTTAATTTCTCTCTTGCCAATCTTGTCTTAACAGGAGGGTGTGCAAATTCCACAATTCCTTCTATTGGTTCGGCAGTATATATTGTCTTCATACAAATAGGAATCAATATAAACTTTATAAAGCTTTTGCTTGTAACTACTCTAAAATTAATAATCAAAAAAGAAAAAGTTCCCCCTCTAAAACATTTAAATTTATGGGGCTTCGCCCTTGATGACGGATTTTTGAAAACTTCTTTGTCGCTTCGCTCCTCGACCACGCTGCGCTCTCGCCTATCGGCTCGGGGCAATTAACAGGAATTTAACGGAAAAATGCTCGGCTCGCATTTTTCCCAAATCGCCTTAGGCGACTTCGTTAAATCGCAATGTT
>JASFEO010000029.1:0-5395 GCA_050124795.1 Candidatus Pacearchaeota archaeon | reverse complement strand
AATGTTAAATGAAATAATTTTTAGTGGCTAAATGTAGAAAGGGGGACAATCAAAAAAAGAAAAAAAGGGAGGGGCTGGTGCTACGCACATATTGGCTCACAACTTCGTTGTTCGAAATTTAATAAGAGGGGGCTTTTAGTCCTAACCATTGGACAACTACGCAACAGTAAACTTTATATATGTAATAATGTAAACAAGTAATAATGGTTACAAAAAGAGGTTCTGAAAAATTAGAAACTATTTCTTTCCGAGGCAATAAAGACAAATGGGTTGATTTTCAGTATGTAATCAAGAAAGAAGGAAATAAAAACGCATGGATTGTTATGGAAAAAATTATTGATGAATATATCAAAGATCATTCTAATGGGAAGGTATCAAAATGAGTGAAGAATTACTACAAAGAGATTTACTCAATAATCCCGAAAAAATTGGAAATTGGAATTTTTATAACATTGGTTCAATTACAATTAAGCAATTAAAAGAAAATGGCATTATAGAAAACAAAGAGTACAAAGGACTTGAAAACAAAAAACCTGATGCTTTAATTACAACATCTAACAAAAAAGTTATTGCGATTATCGAACATAAAAAGCCATCTTCTTTTAAAACAAAAAAACAAAAAGACCTTGCTATTCAACAAGAATTAAAAATAGCTCAAAAACTTACTAAATTATTAATAGTAACTGATACTGTTGAAACAATTTGGATTAATGCAACTAACGGACAAGTAATAATAGATGAAAAAAATCAACCATTAGTGAAAAATTTTGATAAAAATGATGAATCAATTATAAAATTAATAAATCATATTAATAATTCAATTGATTCTAAAAATTCTAAATTAAAAGAAATAAAAAATGTAGACCCAACAGATTTAGCAAAATCTATCTGGCAAGATGTTTGGTCTGTTAGTGGTGCAACACCTGAAAATTGTTTATATACTTTTGTAGAATTATTTATTTTTAAATATTTAAGTGACCTAAATGTACTAAAAGCAAAATATTCCTTTGATAGATTGATTGAACAATATGAAGAAGATTCTGATGAGGAAGTTTTAGAAGACTATGCCAAGATTATAAGAAAAAAAATAAAAGAATTATTTAAAATAAATCCTAAGGATAACACAACAATAATTAATGGAACTATTTTTGTAAGCAAAGATGAAAAAGCAGTTCAAGGCTATGCGACAGTTTTTAAAAAAATATTATTTAAATTTAAAGAATATGGCAAATTAGAAAATATTGATTATGATTTTAAAAGTAAATTATTTGAAAGTTTTTTGAAGGAAAGCATAAGTAAAAAAAATTGGGGTCAATTCTTCACACCTTTAAAAGTTGTTCAAGCAATAGCGAAATTAACAGAAATTAAACCAAATATGAAAATTTGTGACCCTGCTTGTGGTGTTGGAAAATTCATTTTAGAACCAATACTAAAAAATCTTAATACATTTTATAGTGTTAAAAAAGGAAAATTAACTTCTAATATAAAACTTTTTGGATTTGATAAGGGTTTCGATAAAGACGAACAAAAAACAATTATATTAGCAAAAGCAAATATGTTAATATATTTCTCAAGTTTAATAAAAGAAAATCCAGAAATCGCAGATCAATTTTCGAATTTATTCAATGATACTTTTGAATTAAAAACCAATTCCATTCTTGGAACTTTAGCCGAACCTAAGAACGAGGAGTATGACTTAATTCTAACAAATCCTCCATATGTGACTAGTGGTAGTTCAAATTTAAAAGATGAAATTAAAAAAAGAACTGATTTAGAACAATATTATAAAATTAATGCAATCGGTGTTGAAGGTCTGTTTATGGAATGGATAGTAAGGTCACTAAAAAAAGGGGGAACAGCTTTTATCGTAGTTCCAGATGGTATTTTAAATAGAATCAATGATAAAAATTTAAGAAAATTTATTCTTGATTCTTGTAATATTGATTTATTAATTTCTCTTCCAATTGGAACATTCTTTACAACACCCAAGAAGACATACATTTTAGGAGTAACTAAAAAATATGATTTAAATGAAATTCAAGAAACACCTATTTTTACTTATTTGGTTAGTGATATAGGAGAAACATTAGATGTTAGAAGATTCGAAACAGAAAACAATCAACTAGATGAAGCTGTTAATCTATTCAATCAATTTAAAGGAGCCAAAAATCATTTTAAAACAAATGATGAAAGATGTAAAGTCATACCTATTTCACGATTTAAGTCTGATTATACTAAACATTGGATTATTGATAGATGGTGGTCTGAAAAAGAAAAAATTAAATTGGGAATTAAAGAAGAGATTAAAAAAATTCATGTTAGAGATTATTCAGATTTAATTCTAGAAAGTTCGGACTCTCTTAAAGAAGCAAGTGAAAGTATAAAAGAATTAACTGAAAATAAATATAAATTTAAAAAAGTTAAAATAAAAGAAATTTTTGATTTATCTCAAAAAACAAATAATAGTAAATTTACAAAAACATTTATTGAAAAGCATAAAGGAAAAATACCTGTATATAGTGCTTCAAAAGATGAAAATGCTGTAGATTATGGATTTATAAAAGAAAATCTAGATACTGTTAAATATTTTGAAGATTGCTTAACATGGAACATTGATGGTTCAATAGGTAAAGTATTTTTTAGAAAAGGAAGATTTTCTTTATCTGAAAAAGTTATTCCTTTAGTAATTCTTCCCGAATTGAAAAACCAATTGTTTGAAATATACTTAAAATATGAAATTGAAAAAGAATTTTCTACAAAAGATTTTAATTTTGGGAATAAAGCAGGTAAAAGCAAAATACAGGATATAGAAATAAATATTCCCATAAATAAAAAAGGTGATTTTGATATTGAAAATCAAAAAGAAATAGCCGAAAAATACCTTCAAATAGACGACATAAAAAATGAAATTCAGAAGTCATTAAATAAAATAATAAATTTAAATGTCGATATGGATTAATTCTTATTTGAATTTTTTATTAAATATTCATAAAAGTAAAAGCCCCCTCTATTTTCTTTTTAAAAAAAAGAAACAAAAAAGCCCCTCCCCTAAAAAAATAAAAAAGATTGTCCCCTCGATTCTTGTTCTTGATGTATCGCATTCGCTCATTTGATAGAACGCCACTAAAAATTACTCTGCGGTTTGCTTCGCAAATCCTCGGGGATGGCTTGCAGCCTTTCGCTTCGCTCACCCTCATTTAACAAGGATTTAGAGGAAAATTCCTGCAGAATTTTCCCAAATTTTTGCTTCGCAAAAACTTCTCTAAATCCCGATGTTAAATTCAATAAAAAATCGGCTAAATATGGAAAGGGTTTGGGGCTTTATATAGATTCCAATTCTCTAAGCAATTGAAACATAGAAGGATTACTTCCACTTAGTTGTCTATTGGTTCTATCAGATCTGTAAAATAAATCAACTGAATTTGCTACATATTCTCTTGGATGTCCATGATAGCTTTTTGGAAAAGGTTCGGATTTCAAGGCTTGTAAAACCTCCGACCATTCAGACATAGGATAACTTCTCAGATGTTCTCCAACACGGTCATCAAAACTATGCCCAAATTCATGTAAAAAAGGATCATCCATTCCAACATAATCTCCTTCAATACCTATAAGAATTGCTTTTGATGACGAATCGTGTGCTGCACAAACATTATCCCAAGTGTATCTATCCCAATTTCTTGGTCGCACACCCTTTACATGTCTCATTTCTGGATTATCAGTAATCGCGCCATTAAAAAATACAATATATGAGCCTTCATTAGCTATAATTTCTTGTAATCCTAATGGAACTCTTTCAAGTTGCTGAAGATACTCTTGAACTTTTACATTATCTGGTTGAGTACCATTTCTATATTCGCATATAATAAATTCTGATTCCAATAACGAGGAATTTAATACAGCACTATCTATTGTCATGTTATAAATGATTAATGAATATTATTTAAAGTTTTCTATTTCGTTACCACTATTAAGTGTATGTTGATGTAACGTCCCAAACCCTTAATTTTTTTAACTAATGGTGCTTCGCACTTGATACGCCGATTTTTTACTTTGATTTTTTCGGACTTAGTCCGAACGTTGCACTAAAAATCAATCCCTGTTGGGAGAGTTTAACAGGAATTTAACGATTCCAGAGCCTTGCAGGCTCTTCCATCCAAATTTGATTTTCCAGCTCTGTTTCGCCTTCGGCTCCACGAGGGAAAATCAAACTTCGTTAAATTCCGATGTTCCCAGCGTCGATAAATCGACCAAATTTAAAATTTCATTTTTTGCCCACCCGAGATACGAGAGAAAAGCCTGCGTCCTTCGGACAGATAGCTGAAACTTCGTTTCAGAGAAAAACTTCTTTTACCCGACCAACGAGAAAACCCACGAAATTAAAATTTCGCATAACAAAGGGTAAAAGGCTTCGCCCAAATTTTTCATTTACTTTGAGGGGTTCTTAGTCCTTCGGACAATTTGTCGGCTTTTGCCGAGAATAATATAATAAAAAAATAAAAAATTTATGCAACAATTGTTTCTCTTGTTTTATATTTTGGCTGGTTTGTCATAAAATCAGTTCCAATTCTATCATTAGTTACGATTGCATCGTATTTCACTAATTCTCCAAGTTCTTTAATCATTGTTGCTCTATGCTGAATTCCCTCATACCTCTGAACACTTGGGTTTTCTAATTCATATAATCCCAATTGTCTTTGAACAGGGTCTTTTTCATTCAAAATACTATTTCTTAATTCAGTCATAATATCCGACTCAAATTTTGAATCTTTGTCTTGTTGTGGTTCAGTAAAATACCAACTATCAAAATCTTTTGGATCATCTCCAACCAAAACAGCTCCGATATTGTGTGTGTTTTTCATTTCGTTTTACCTCCTTTCATCACTCTCTAAAGTGCGATTAATTGGATAGTTTTTCTAAGAAATTAAACTATTTAAATCTTTCTATTTGTTACTCCTATTAAGTTAATAACAAAATAAGAACCCCTCATTTTCTTTTTAGAAAAAAGAAACAAAAAAGGCAGGCTTTTCTTTCTAATTTATTGGTCGTCGGAAACAACCATCCTCCTCCCCCTCCCTAAAATGAAATTTTAAACTCACGAGGAAACTTTTGGTTTCAGCTCGTGCCCTTCGGGTCTGGGAACAGCAGATTAAACAGAAAAATGTTTTCGTTTCACTCACCCTCTTTTTTCGGGACACATTTTTCCCAAATTAATTTCTCAGCCAGTTCGCTAACGCTCACGGGAGAAATTAACTTTCCTTATCCCCGATGTTATGTCTAATTAAAATTATTTTTCTCCAAAATAAAAGGTTGTTGTGCGTTAACGATAATTATTTAAATCTCTGCAAATCTCTCATTATTATGGCAAAACTTCAAGTTCAATATGATCCAAATC
>JASFEO010000028.1:0-5660 GCA_050124795.1 Candidatus Pacearchaeota archaeon | reverse complement strand
CGCAATCAAAAGAAAGTACGGCGGAGAAGTTCGGGCAAAGAAAATTAAGGGAATGCAAGCAGAAATATTTTTGAAAGGGATTGCACACAATTTAAGCCTTGCGGCTTAGGAGATTTTCAGTGGAGCCGGGAAATCCCACTAAAAATTATTCAAAGAATAAACCTTTGCCATGCCGATATTTCTGATTTTTACTTTTTCTGCTCCGTCGAGTTTTGCAAGCGCAGTCCTTATTGCAGACCTTGAAATTCTTGAATTATCGACGAGTTCTGTGATTGTCAGGCTCCCTTTCTTTTTTAATATTGAAACAACTTTATTAACTGCCTTGTCTTTTTTTTCCATTTTATCCTCATTATTATAAATAATAAAATAATTAACATTGTCTATAATATAAAACTATTCTTGAAAAATGAAATTTACTTTAAAATTCAAATTTATCTTTTCAATGTTTCAAAAAATAACACAAAATCAATTCTAAGTTTAAAAACCAAACATAAAACCAATATTTAAATAATAACAAAAACTTTTCTTTTTATGTGGATTGCAAAAATAAAACTCGACGGTTCCAATGCCTTGCTCGGGGGATTTGCAAGAAAATATAAATTATCTTTTTCAGGATATCCTGTTTCATGCAAATTACTCTCAAATAAAATCAAAGTTTACTTTATAGGAAACATATTTGGAAAAGAAAAATCCAAGCGAAAACTTATCAAAGAAATTAATTCTCATAAAAGAATGGGAAAAATTGAAGAAAAAAATGGTTTTGCGATCGGGGAATTAATGGATTCGGCGCTTCTTGAACCAATGTATCATCATGAAATTATATGCCTTGAACCAGTTATAATCAATGAACAAGGTATTGAATATTGGACTATCGGAAGTTGGGAAAAAAAGAACTTAACAAGATTCATGGATATTGTTGAAAAAAAGTTTAATGGAGAACTCTTAAGTATTTTTCAAAAAAAACTAAAGACATTTTCATTCATCTCAACCCAGCCAAATTTAACAGCCAAACAAAAAGGGGCAATGGAACTTGCAATAAAAAATGGTTACTATAAATATCCAAGAAAAACAGATTTAATCAAACTCTCAAAAATTTTTGGTTGTTCTTATTCTACCTTCCAGCATCACTTAAGAAAAGCCGAACAAAAACTAATCCCCCGCAATTTTCGGTTTAATTGTTAGACATATGCCGAAGAAAAGTTTTTTATTAATGAAAAATAATTATATTAATGCAGACGAGAGATATTTTTTTTGAAAACTATGATGAAATAATGCCATTAATCTGTCCGGCGTATAATGAATCCTTGGAAATTGCTGCATCGGCGATTCCAAAAAATGCGAAAAGCATTTTGGATCTTGGGATAGGGACGGGGAATTTCAGTCTTAAAGTAAAAGAAAAAATACCAAATATTAAAATCTATGGGATTGATTTAGAACAAAGATTGCTTGAAAAAACAAAAACAAAAATCCCGGGGGCGAAATTATACTGTAAAAATATTCTTAATGGAGATTTTCCAAAAACAGATTATATTCTTAGTTCATTTGCAACTCACCACTTTCCGACTGAAATTCGCTCAGAAGAATTATTAAAAATTGCAAGAGCCTCAAAGGGTTTCGTCAATGTTGATTTGGCAATTTTCCCGAACCAAACTTTTGAAAATATTATTCAATTGTGGGGGGATTTTGCGAAAAATTCTTTTCCTGAAGAATCTGTTAAGATGCTTGAAAAAGAAATGAGAACAAACGATAATCCAATGCCCCTTGAAGATATAGTAAACTTATTTTCATCTAAAGAATTTGATTTTAAAATTCTTGCAATCAAAAATTCTTATGTTGTCTACAGGGTTTTCAATAAATCTATATAATTAAAAATATTATTCTTAATCTCAGAATTATTAAATAAAATATTATGGTTTCCGCTAATAAAAATTAATTTTCCTTTTTTTAAATTTTTAATTTGTTCTTCTGCATAATCCTTTGAAATTATCCGATCATTTTCAGACACTATCCACAAAATGGGGATTTGCAATTTCTGTATCTCTTTATCTGGATTGAAATTTCTGTAAACTTCTGCATTATTTAAAAAAGCATTTATTGAAGAATTTTCCATTGCGATTTTCACGATTTCTTCTTCAGATAAATTTTTAATTTCATTAAAATCAATTAACTTTTGTTTTGAATTTTCCATAAAAGATTTATATTGATTGAAAATATTTTCCATAGATATTTCTGAATTTAATTTTGCAATAGAAGAAATAGGGCAATTAATTAAAATAATTCCTGAAGCATTTCTTGTTTTTAATGCATAATCTAATGCAAGTACCCCTCCGAAAGAATTTCCAATTATTATTGGTTTGATTATTTTTTTTCTTTCGAGATAATCTTTTAAGAAATTATTTAATGAAATTCTAAAATCAATAGAGTTTCCATGACCAGGCAAATCAAAACTTAAAGTACTATAATTTTTTTCATTTAATTTATTTTCAATGTTTCTAAAGATTGTATGGTTTTGAAAATCTCCATGCATAAAAACAAATTTTGGAAGAGCCTCATCCCCCCTAAAAAATCTTTCATAAATCTCCCCCATAATATTAAGAGAATTCTTTTATTTAAATTTTTATTGTATACGCGCTAATAAAATATTTCCATCAGCTTTGCCGCCATTATCATCCCAAAAATTAAAATCAGTATCAAAAAAGTTAGCTCCATGAAAGTTCATTGTTTTTTTAAGATTCAATCTCCCATAAAAGTTATTTGAATTAATTTGATTTCCAAATTTTATTTTTTTTACTTTTGTTATAAAAGTTTTTTCAAGTTGGAATTTCTTAAACTCATCAACAGGAACTTTTCCGTAATTTTCTATAAGTCCCTGATTTGCAGAATGAGCAAAAAAAGTATAAGCAAGTTGGTTATAGCAGATTATTAATTCAACAGCATTAAAATGCCCGGTGTCTTTGATATAACATGAAGAAGGTATGTGAAAATCCCCCTCTATCGAAGGATAATTAAAATTTACTTTGGATAAATATCTGCAATTTTCTTTGTAAGGCTCAAGCATGATATTCATAATCTCATTTAAACCCGCCCGCCCTTCCAAGCTTATCCCACCTTTTTTCATTACTTTGAATAAGTGAAAAAACTTAAATAAGATTTTTATCGATATATGTCGATAAAATAAATAAAATCGCGGAATTTGTTGTATTATTGGGAGAGATAAGTTAACTAAAAGTGAAAAATGAAACAATTTAATTTTCAATGTTTTAAATATGAAACTATAAATTTTAATATTTTCAGGTTATTTTAATTTAACTTTGAAACGAGGTGTGAAATGTGGCTTACAAAAAATGAAAAAAAGGTGCTGAAGTTGTTAATAGAGGATGGAAAATTATCAGATACAACAATTTCAAATAAATTAAATATTTCAAGTCAGGCAATCGGGAGAATCAGAAAAAAACTTGAAGAAGAAATTATTAAGGGGTATACTCTTGAACTTGATTTGCCAAAACTTGGAATCAATTCTTTTTTTATTTGCAAGGGAAAATTAACACCTGAAGCCAGAAGGATTGACAAAAAAGAAATTGAAAAAGAAATTCTTGAAAACAAAAATATAATCACACTTTTCAATCTTATTGGGGATGAATGTTCTTATGTTCTAATAGGCGGATTCAGAAATATCGACGAATTAAATGAGTTTTTCTTTGACAAAAAAATGAGCGGGATTCATTCATTGATAACATGCACAGATTTAAAACCACTTAATTCAAAATGCATATTAAAAAATGACTTAAATAGTCTTTACGCAAAAGCAGTAGATGAACTTGGAATTAAAATGACAAAGATTGATATAAAGAGAAATAAATTTAATTTTTAGTTAATTTATTAAACTCGTTTTCTTCATCTTTTTTATGAATATAAAAGAACTTGCAAAAGAGGAAAGACCGAGGGAGAAGTTAATTAAAAAAGGTCCTGATGTTTTGTCGAATTCTGAATTGCTTGCGATTATCCTCGGAACAGGAAGCAAAAAAGAGGGAGTCCTTGAATTGTCAAATAGATTTTTTAAAAAATATAATATTAAAAATTTATCAAGATTGAAAACTTCAATATTAAAAAAAGAACTCGGGATCGGCGACGCAAAGGCCTGCAAAATTATTGCGTGTTTTGAACTTTCAAGAAGACTTTTTTCTTTTAATGAAGATAAAAAATTTCAAATAAAAAAAGCAGAAGATATTGCTAAGATTTTTATTCCGAAGATGAATAATCTGGAAAAAGAATATTTCAAAGGAATTTACCTTGATTCCCGTCAAAGAATCATAAAAGAAGAAACTATTTTTATTGGCTCTCTAAATGAGTCTGTTGTTCATCCAAGAGAAGTTTTTAAAATTGCCTTGGAAGAAAATGCAGCTGCGATTATTATTTTGCATAACCATCCTTCGGGGGACCCAACTCCAAGTAAATTCGACGAGGAAGTAACAGAAAAATTAATCCAGGCAGGCGAAGTTTTGGGAATTCCTGTTTTAGACCACATTATCGTAGGGGGCAAAAGATACTTTAGTTTTCGCGAAGAAAGAAAATTGTAATTATTCTTCAATCATTTCTTTTATTCTCATTCCTTTTGGAGTTAATTTATAGAGGCGGCCGGTTTTTTCTTTTGGGTTCAGGCATTTTGCAAGTTTTTTCTTTCTGAATTCGCGCAGGACATCACTTACATTGTTAAGACCGAGTTTCGTTTCTTCTTTTATCTCTGTTGGAATTTTTGGCTTATTCATCGCAAGAATTATTTTCTTTTTTTGTGAGCCGCGTATAACCCAGGCATAATCAGGATTATCTTTATTTTTATCCATGACAAGATGATATCTTCAGTATAAAAAAGGTTTACACTGGATTTATACCAAAAGATTTATATAAGGGGGAATTTTTATATTAAAATGCAGCGAGAGAATGAGATTAAATCTCTGAAATTAATTATTTACAAACTTATAAGAGAAAAATCTCTGACAGATCATGAAGTTGAGATTATGGAAAAGATTGTCAATGAATTTGACTATTCTTAGTTCATTAATCCCACAAATATTTATAAAGTACATTTTTTTACGAGGATAATGGAACCAGAAAAAAATGATACTAAAGAAAGTCTAAAAAATATAATTTATAATTTAATAATGGAAAGAGGATTAAATGAAAAACAAAAAAAGATTATTGAAAAAATTGTTGAAGAAAAAAAATATTCTTAAAATTTGATTATAACCTATTCAATTCTTTTTCTCTTTTAAGTTTATCTTGTAAATTCAATGCAAGAAATAAATGTGCAAGTAAAAAAATCACAAGCGGAAGTTCAAAATAAAAATGTATATTGTCAAAAATCGGCCATGAAAAAAGTCCAAATGTGATTTTGTTTATTATCCCATTTGAATCACTCATAACATATAAGGCTAAAAGCAGAAGAGAAATATATGCAATTATCTTTTTAATCACCTTTATTCTTTCCATTTTCTTAAAATAATTAAGAATAGGAGTTTTTATAAGTTTCGCTGTATAGTGTGTTCAGAAGAGACATATGTCGTAAGGAACCGAAAATTAGTTCGCAGGTGAAATCCTGCGAAATTGATGAAAAAAGAATTAATCCGAAAAGAATTTTTTAAACTAAAAAACAAAGGTCATTC
>JASFEO010000027.1:0-9156 GCA_050124795.1 Candidatus Pacearchaeota archaeon | reverse complement strand
GTTGGGCTTGAAAAAAATTCTAACAAAGAGCACACTTCATCGCTGGATTGAAATTTTCAGTTTGAAAATTTTAAGAAAAATCTGCAAATTTTTCACACCCAAAAAATTAGAATTAGCGTCGATTGATAAAAGCCGAAGATACTTCGGCTCTTGAAAAATTTACACTAGTTGTAACTTTTTAAAAAATATAAACTTTTGCATTCGCTTAGCGAAAGCTCTGGAGGAAAAATGGAACAGCAACTTCAAATAAATCAACACAACCGAAACGACCACAGTGTCGGAGTTGTGATGCTGCATCTTGAATGGTGCACCAAATATCGTTACAAGATGTTTGGAAAAATAAAATACAAAAATTTAATTGCAGCCTGCATTAAAAGAACAGCGACGGCACATAAAATAAAAATTATTGAACTTGATGTTCAGCCTGAGCATGTGCACTGCGTTGTTGAAGTCAGCTTTTCAATGTCTGTTTCGAAGACATTGCAGATTTTAAAAGGAGGCTCTGCAAAATTGTTTTTTCAGTTTCACGAGAGAGCAAGATTGAGATATCCTCGAGGACATCTGTGGAGCAGAGGAAAGTTTGCTTCATCTGTCGGATTTGTGCAGCTTGATGTTGTGAAAGAATATGTAAGAAATCAGTCAGTTCATCATGGCACGAATTTTAGTTGAACCCTGCATTAGAAACCGCACTCGCGGAGCGATTCGACCGAAGGGAGAACCTTTAGGGCGCGGAGTTTCATTTAACTCTGCCCCGAAGAAATATGAAAGACAAAATAACAAAAGAAAAATTAGAAAAATATTTTCTACTTACAACAAAAGCACTTGGGATTGCAAAAAAATCAATAATAAAAGGAAAAGAAAATCAAGCTAAAGAAATAATTGACATAGTAACTAATTATTTGTCTGATGCGAAATATTTTGAAAAAAATAATGATTTTGTAAATGCATTTGCTGCGATAAATTATGCGCATGGCTGGCTTGACTCTGGAGTCAGATTAGATATTTTCAAAACAAAGAACGATAAACTGTTTACTATTAAGTAAAATCTTATAAACAATATTTCTCTAATTAATCCATGGTGATAACTTCAAAGACTGCTGAAGAAATTGAAGAAGGAAAAGAAATTGAGGATATGAAAACTCTTGAAGCAATTTTTTTTGTCTCAGGAAGATTTCTAAATATATCTGAACTTGTCTCGCTCTCGGATTTGAATCCAATTTTAATAAAAGAACTAATTGAAAAGTTAAAAGAAAAATATGACAAAAATAATTCTGCGCTTGAGATAATTGAAAAAGATGAACTTTGGAAAATGGATGTGGGACAGGAATATTCCTATATAATAAATAAATTAGCCACTGGAAAAAGTGAATTCTCAAAAGCAGAGCAGGAGACTTTAGCAATAATTGCATTTAAGCAGCCAATCAAGCAGTCAGTTGTAATAAAAATCAGAGGCAACAAAGCCTATGACCATATTCAGAAATTCTCGCAATTAGGATTAATCAAAAAAAAGAAATCAGGTCACACAAATGAACTAACTTTAAGTGAAGACTTTTATGATTATTTCGGAGTTATTGGGGGTAAAGAAAAGTTTGCTGAAAATGAAGAACCCAAAGGTGAAGAAGTTAGAGAAAAAATAATTGAGGATTAAATTTCACAACCTAAATACTTTAAAACCTGAATCAACCAAATAATTTATGGAATTCCTGCCAATACTCTATCTTATATATACATTCATAACCTTATATTTCCTATCTTTATTTGTATTAATCTACATTCAAAACAGAAAATCATTTTTCGAGACTCCAGAAATAACAAGACAATTTTCACTTGGCATGGTTATACCTTGTGTTAATAATGAAAAAGAAATAGGCAGGACAATCCAGAAGTTAATTGATTCAGATTACAAAGGATTAAAGCAAATCATAGTTGTTGATGATGGTTCAACTGACAATACTTTTAAAGTTGCAAAAAGATTTGAAAAAATTGACAAGCGTGTAAAAGTTGTGCAGACAGGAAAGAACACAGGGCGTGCAGCAGGGGGGAGAAACTTTGGTGCAAAATTTATCACAACTGAATTAATTGGTTTTACTGACGATGACTCGCGCCCCCTAAAAGATGCAATCTCAAATATGATCGGATACTTCAACGATAAAAAAGTTGGAGGAGTAACTTCACGGGTTTTAGTTTACAACAGAAAAAAATTCTTGTCGCGATTTCAGGCAATTGAATATAAAGTAATTGCATTTACAAGAAAATTATTTGGTTTTATTGACGCTATTTATGTTACAAACGGACCCTTAAGCATTTACAGAAAATCTATATTTGACGAAGTCGGGGGCTTTAGCATGACAAACTGGACTGAAGATATTGAAATAACATGGCACATGGTTTCAAAAGGCTACAAAATTCACATGGCAATTCCTGCAAAAGTTTACACAGTTGTCCCAACGACATTTAAAGGCTGGTTCAGACAGAGACTAAGATGGAATGTCGGAGGAATCCAAACAGTAAACTCATACAAAAAACATTTTTTTTCAATCGGCATGCTCGGCTCATTCATCCTCCCATTCTTTGCAATCTCATGGGTTCTCGCAATCTTCGGCTTCTTAGTATTGGTATACAGAATCACAAGAACAATAATAATAAGATACTTCAGCACAAAATTATCAATTCAGAATCAGGCCGCAATACTTTCATTTAACGACATAAATTTCCACCCAAGCATACTAATCTTCTTCGGTGTTGTAATATTAACATTCTCAATTTTATATAATGTCTTTGCAATGCTTCACTCAAGAGAAAAAGAATTCAAAAATGAGGGAGTCTTCTCAATGATCGGCTACATGACATTCTATTTAACAGCATACCCCGCAGTTCTCATAAGTTCAATTTACAAATTCATAAGAGGAATGGATAAATGGTGAAAATTAATTCTTAGCATATACTTCTAAAACTCGTCCAATATCATAATCACTCTTACTTTTAATTGCATCGTACATTCTTGTGATAAAGAGGGGATTTGCTTTTGATTTAATAATTGCTATTAGCCCCCCAATATGAGCTAATAATTCTTTTTCACTATAAGGTTTATTCCATGATTTGTCAAGATCTTCTTGTGTCCATTTATCATAAAGTACAATTCTTGTAGAAATATCAGAAACAGTTGCATCTTGAAATGTAAAAAAATCAAACTCAAAACCTTCTTCTTTTGCAGCTTTCCATAACTCAATTAAATTGCCAGTCTTATCTGCTACATGCCCTTCTTCATGCCCCATAACAAATTTATGATGTTCTCCTGAACCATTATAGGCATCAATTGTAATATCAAGAGTCTTTTTATTATTTTCATTGTTTATGTTATATTTTACTTCTCCCATATTCCCCCAAAAAGGAGGTCTCCTTTGCAACCAATAACCTTTTTCAAGAGCGCCATTATATTTAACCCTAATTCCATTTGTTAAAGGAATTGTTCTTTTGATATTTCTTAAGAATATTTCTTTTGTATGCCAGATTCCAACTCCAAAACTTTTAAAAGAATCCAAATTAGGATAACCACTTAGATAATAATCGACTACCATTTTGTATATCACGAACTTAATATTTTATAAATTTTTCGTTTAATTACCACTTTAAAGTAAAAATATTTTATATAAATCAAGAACAACAAAATCTAAAAACCAAAAAAATCTAAAATTAAAATGTTAAAAAGTAAGAAACACGTTTTCTGGGAGGCATTATTTGTAACAGTAGTAATTTTCGTTGCAGGACTGCTCTTTGGTTTTGCACTTGAATCAAGCCGCCTTAGTGAAATAAACAATTTTTACACTCAGTCAGAAATTACACTAATGGATATCTTTGCATTTAATAACCTTCTTGAAGTTGAAAAAGTTGACTGCGAAACACTCACAAAGGAAAACATTAACTTTGCAAACAGAATTTATGAAGAAGCAAAACTCCTCTCTCAATATGAAGAAGTTGAAAAATTAACTGAAAGCACAAAATTTGCCCACAAGCGCTACGACCTGATGAGGACTCTTTTGTGGATTAACACAATAAAAACAGAAAAAGAATGCGGCAAAAGTATAAACACAATAATCTATCTTTATGAACTTGAAACAGAAGATTTAGCTCAAAAAGCAACACAAAATGTCTGGTCAAAAATTCTCCTTGACTTAAAAGAAAAACAAGGCAATAACATTCTGCTTATTCCAATTGCAGCAGACAATGACATTTCCTCACTAAAAACTCTTCTTGAAAAATATCCAATTGAAAGATATCCCGTAGTGATAATCAACAATAAAGTAATTAGTGAACTCAAAACAGCCGAGGACTTGGAAAACTATTTAGATTATTAACTATTCTTTCATCACAATAATATTAAAAAACTCATATTTTCTTATTTCTAGATGAACAGCTGCTTTAAATGCGGGATCACTGGTGAAAAAACAATTTTAATGGAAGCTATAACTGATAAAAAAATTGTAAAAGTCTGCCAGAAATGCGCGAAAAATGAAGATATCCCAATTATCAGACGCCCGAGTTTCCTAAGAATTGAAGAACCAGAAAAACCAAAAACAGTCTATGAAAGAATGCGAAAAGCCGCAGGAATCAAAACAGAAAAAGATACAATAAAACAAAAAGAGATAAAGGATGCAAACACAAGCCTAAGACAAATTGTTGACAGAAATTTTAAATCAGGTTTTAGAAAAGCAGAATCCCACAATGATTTAATTGAAAATTTCCACTGGATTTTAATGCGCGCAAGAAGACTGAAAAAAATCACAATTGAACAGCTGGCTGAAAAAATTAATGAATCAGGTGAAGCAATAAAAATGGCAGAAAAAGGAATTCTCCCAATGAATTATCAAGGACTTATCCAGAAATTGGAAAATTTCCTTAGAGTAAATTTAACAAAAAAAGAACTCAGAAAAAAAGACTTGGCAGTTGAAGTTGTGCCCTCAGAAATTTTAGGAAAGCCCGAAGAAGTATATGACAAAGACAACTCAAGAATCCTGACAATTTCTGATTTAAAAAATTTAAGAAACACTCACGAGGAAGATATTTTAAACAATGACAACCTTCCTGAATTTGTCAAAGTAAAAGAAAGTGACTTGGAAAAATTAGAACAGGAAAAAGACTTGGCTCCTGAAGAAGTTGACAGGGTTTTGGATGAGGAAGTTGAAGCTTCAAAAAAAGTTCCGAGATTTTCGTTTTTTAGAAAAAAAGAAAAAAAGCCTGAAAAAGAAAAAGAAACATCTGAAAAATATGCCGACAACCGCGAGGACATAAGTCAGGAGGAAATTGACAGGATTTTATTTGGAAGATAAAATCAAAATCTTTATAAACCAAATTAAACCCTATTTTTCATGGAAATTAACGTATTAAAATCATCAAAAGATGAAATTGAAGTTGAACTTGAAAACATTACTTTAGCAGAAATTTTGCGAGTTTATTTAAATGAAGATTCTGGAGTTTCATTTACTGCATGGAAAAGAAGTCATCCAACAAAAAAGCCAGTTCTTTCAATACAAACAAAAGGAAAAACAGCAAAAAAAGCACTTGACGACGCAATTAAGGCAATAACAAAAGATCTTGACAAATTCACAGATGAATTAAAAAAATGAAATAATTGCATTAGCAATAAATAATTTTATTCTTTACAAGTTTCTTCTAAACAATTCCTGCAGGAGATACATACAGCATTAGCCTGATAAAATTTATCCCTCAAATCTTCCTTAGAGATTAATGCTTTTGTTGGATGAACTTCTTCTGAATCAAAAACAGAACAATCAACTTCAGGAACTGATTGAGTTAAAGCCATCGGGCAATCTTTAATCTTATCAGATTCCCCCTAGCATCTATAAACCATTCCTTCATTTTGATAATAGTAACTATAAGTTCTCTCTCCATGAAAGTCTTCAGAAAACACAATCTTACTCTTTCCGCCTTTATTTTCAGAATTAGTGCATTCATGCAAAGTATAATTCCTTTGCTCAGGATCATTCCACCACCAATCATTAAAAATACAACCTGCCATAAATTAAACCAACTTTTCTCCTTTTTAAAAATTATTATTCTCTAAAATATATTAAATTGCGCTAGCAATTTACTACAACAATCCTTATTAATTCTAAAATTAATATTTTTTCATGACAAATAGAATTTCAACTGGAAGTTTTGATTTAAACAAATGGCTTGAAGACGGATATGAAAAAGATGTTATCACAATGATTGCCGGACCTCCGGGAAGCGGGAAAACTAATTTCGCGCTTCTTGCAGCATGCTCTCAGGCAAATAAAGAAAACAAGGTAATTTTTGTTGATACTGAAGGAGGCTTTTCAGTTGAAAGAGTAAAGCAAATAACAGGAGAAAAATATGAAAAAGTTTTAGAAAATATTTTCTTGCTTGAGCCGACAAATTTCGATGAGCAGAAAAAATCTTTTTTAAAATTATTAGACAAAATTAAATCTGAACATGTTTCACTAATTGTTATCGACGGAATGGCAATGCTTTATCGTCTTGAACTGGGTGACGCTGTTAAATCAAAAGACGAAGAAAATGTTAAAGAAATTAATAGGGACGTTGCAAAACAAATGAGGGCTCTCGCAGAAATTGCAAGAAAGCAGAAAATCCCGGTTATAATTACAAACCAGGTTTATGGAAATTTTCAAACTGAAGAAGAATGGCGAAGCGGCAAAGAGCGGGAAATGAATCTCGTCGGAGGAGACTTATTCAAATACTGGAGCAAGTGCATAATTGAATTAAAAAATTCTTCAGGAAAAAGAAAAGCAATTTTACTAAAACACAGAAATCTAAAAGAAAAAGAAATGAGTTTTGAAATTCGCGACAAAGGAATTTTTAAGAAGAGTTGGATATGAAAATAAAAACATTAAGTTTTTAAAACTAATTTCTAAATAATTTTATGGAAAATTCAAATTATGCATTAGAAATTAGGCCAAAAAGGTTTGTATTAACTTCCCATCTTTTAGATGAAAGCCTTCCAAAGAAAATTAAATGGTTTAAAGAATTAGCTAAAGATAAAAGAGAATCTTTTGTTCAAAGCAGCTTTTCTAAAACAGGATTATGCCCTTTTAGTTTGCTCCCTTCTTTAATAAAAAGTAAATGGGTTTTTGAAGAATCGCCTGAAAGATATTTTAGGTTGGATAAAGAAAATAATCTTCTTTATGTTTGTGTCAGGAATCGAAAAAATCAGGAAGTCGCAATCTCTGGATATGATTTAAGTTACAGAGAGAATTTTAAATTAAAAGATTTTGTTCATTGAAGAAATTAATAAATCTCATAAATCAATTTAAACTCGCAAGAGTTTATTTATAGATGCACAAAAATATAAAATTCGAAATTATAAAAAAAGCAACTGAGACTTGTTTTAAATTTAAAGACTTAAAAAAAATTTCTCATCTTGATTCAAATTCCCCGCCAAGTGTTTTTATTGGAAGCAAATTAAAATATCCAAATATGAATGTTGGGATTTTATCTCCTCTTGAAAAAAGTAATGAAGCATGGGTTTATGACGATGCTAAATACTGGGCTGAAAATAATCTTGGAATTAATGATGTATTAAAATTAAGAAACAGTTTGCTCAACTCTCGGTTTCAGTCAAGAGCGCATGATGCAAGAACAAATAAAAAATTTTTAGAAATCGCAAAAGAAATTGCAATAGCGTCGCGACCAGTTGACATTGAAATTGAATTAAAAAATAAATTAAACATAAACAAAAATCGTGACAGAATTTTGACCCCAAATGGTTTACATGGAAATCTAAAGAAAGCAAAGATAACTTCAAATGTAAAAGTCAATCAAAAACTTGACAAAGTCATGAATGATGAATTAAAGTCAGTTGAAGGAATTGAAGTTTTATATAAAAATAATTTCACTGAATATACTTTATCAAAAATTTTAAGTGTCGGAGTTTTGGGTTTAAGAAAAAATAAAAAACTTGTGCCAACTCGCTGGAGCATAACCGCAACTGACGACACTCTGGCAAAACTTCTTTTAAAAAAAGTAAAAGATTACAAATGGACTGAAAACCACGAACTTTTCCTCGGAGAATTTTTAGGAAACCAATATATAATCTTACTTTTTCCAAATGTTTTTAGTTTTGAACTTTTTGAACTTTACACTCCAAAGTCCTCGTGGAATCCTGGAAATGAAATGAAAGCTTCAACTGATTATGAAAGTTTTCAAGGTCGGAAAACTTATGCAAGTCAAACTCAGGGAGGTTATTATGCAACCCGACTTCCAATTTTAGAATACTTGGAAAAAATAAAAAGACGGGCAAGTGTTTTAGTAATCAGAATTGAAACTCCGTCGTATTGGGCAGGACTTGGAGTGTGGGTTGTTCGCGAATCAGTTCGAAAAGCATTAGCAAATAAAAAAATGAAATTTTCGTCATATGAAGAATTAATTGAAAGTGCAAAACAAATTGGAAAAATAAAATATAATTTTGATTATAATGATCTCATGAAAAGAAGTAAATTGTTGAAAAGTTTAAGAGAGCAGAAAAAGTTGAGGGATTGGTTTTAATCATCCAAAAACCAATATTTATCTTTGAAGCCATCAAGCCTTCTTCTTAATATTCTTGGTTCACCTGACTTCTGTAATTCTGTTCCCCCCATAACCTGAACTCGTATGTATCTTTGATCATAAATAATGTCGGTCTCCAGTTCTATCTCTTTTCCATTTAGTCTTGTTTTAAGAGTGTATGTTGAATCTTTCGCCTTGCTAATCCCCGACCCTGCAAGAGGTTGATTTCTTAATGCAGGAAAACCTTCTGAATTTTTTCTGGATATGATTAAAGGTACGCCAGAAATAGTTGCAATTAAACCCTTGCCCGTAGACATCAAATTTTCTGGTTTTTCAAGATTATTTTTTTCATAAAAAAGATTCAATGCTTTTTCAAGACTTGGAAAATATTCATCTCCTACAGAAGGGCTTAACCTAATTGGCTTTTCCCAACCCTTTCCTAATTTTAAATCTTCTAACTTCATTACTCTATGACAAAACTTTACTTTTTAAAGATTATTATCTTATAAAAGTGTGCTCCCACCTGACATATGTCGTAGGCTAAAATAACAAACTAAAATCATTATAAACTTCATCAGGAGTTTTTCTTTTTAGGCTCGTGTGAGGTCGAAA
>JASFEO010000026.1:0-9336 GCA_050124795.1 Candidatus Pacearchaeota archaeon | reverse complement strand
AAGTTTGAAAAGAAAGTATGGCGGAAGCGTTTCAGGAAAAAGTTTGAAGAGTGTGAGAACAGAGATTTATCTGAAGGCGATTGCCCACAATCTAAGCCTTGCGGCTTAGGAGATTTTCAACATAACAACTAAAACAGAAAAATATTTAAATTAACTTCCTTCATAAAAAATAGAATTGGTGATAGTTTATAAAATGGAATTTTGTCCAAAGTGCGGCGCGATACTCGTGCAAAAACGAAAGAATGATGGTTGTCCAAGATGCAATTATTCTGCTAAAGGTCGAACTAAAATAAAGACTAGTGAAGAGATGGAAGAAAAGCCAGGGCAGATGGGTGTTTTGGATGAGAAAGATGCTGAGGTTTTGCCAGTTGTTTCTGCAGAGTGCAAAAAGTGCAAAAATGATAAAGCATTTTTTTGGTCTGTTCAACAGCGGGCATCAGATGAGGCAGAAGTCAGATTTTTTAGATGCACTAAATGCAGATTTGTTTGGAGAGAATATCGATAAAATTAATTTTCTTATTAACCAACTTTTCGACCAACTCGTTCACTATATCCGCATTTGCCGCATTTTAGTAAAATTAAATTATCTTCATCTGAATAAAAAATTCCCATGTCAATTACTTCTGCTTTGTCATAGCCGCATTTTTTGCAAATATGCTTGTAGCTTGCAAATACATCTTCATCCTTTACTGATCCTTCTTTTCTTTTAGGCAATTTATTAATCTTTTCAGTTGTAATTAAAAAGTTATTTTCAGATTCTGTTTCTATGCCGCAATTTTTGCACACGAGAAAATTTTTGCCTTCTTTTTTATGGGGCTCGAGTAAAGTTTTACATTTTTTGCAAAACTTTAAAGTCATAATTTAAGTTAGAGAAAAATTGTTTTTAAAGTTTTTTATTTTGCCTTGCGAGTTGGTTGTTCTGGTTCTTTTGGGGGTGTAAAAATCTCTTGCAATTCTTTCCATTCCTTTTCAGTATATGGGCTACCTGGTTTTCTAAAATCTCTTTTTCTTAAAAAATATGGCCAGTCAAGTTCATAGCGAAGATAATCATTCGTGTCTCTCTGAAAAGCATCATATTTCATAAGAAGGTTAATTTAATTGATTATTTAAGGATTATTGTGATTCTAAAAAATCTTTAATGAGTTTTGCTTTTTCCAATCGATTTATTTTTCTATAAGTTTCTGCCTCAGTTTCTAATGTAAAGCACGGAATCTCAATTTTATCTAATTTTATATTTATCAAATTATCACTCAATAATCGACTTGCATAAATTCCATTTTCAGTTTCTCCAATTAATTGTATTTTCTTTCCATAAATTTTAAATTTTAGTTCTAATTTCTCAATATCAGATTCATTCAAGGGGCTTAGTTTATTCATTACAGGATTATATTCAGAAAAAATATTTTTTACTTTCCTCACATCTTTTAATTGGATATTAATGTCAATATCATTTGGTTTCACATCAATCCCCTGGATATACATATTCGCACTTCCGATTAAACACCACAGAATTTTATTTGAATTCAATTCTCTTGAGATTATTTTTAATATTTTTTCTAAATTTTTATCCAACATTTTAAAATGAATATCGAAATCACTCAACCCCCGAGTATCAATTTTTTTGAATTTCAGTGCCTTGCGAATCCCGCGAATAAAATAATATTTCTTCGAAATATTATGCATGGCCCTGGAGGGATTTGAACCCCCGACACCCAGATCTCTCCAAATCAATTTCTAAGAGTCTGGTGCTCTAACCAAACTGAGCTACAGAGCCATTGAAAACTATAGAATAATTTTATTTAAAAAACTTCTTAATGAAATTTATTCTTTCCTCTCTCTAAGTTCAGCCCAAAGTTCATTCCTCTCAATATTTGCTAAAAAGTGACTCTTGCCCTCACGCCGAAGTTTCCAATAAAGAAGATTTCCTTTGATTGTGTTTATTCTTCGAGGAATTTTGTATTTTAAGGCTCTTTTTGCAGCAACTTTTCCTTGCGGCTTTGTATTAGGATTATTTAATCTTTCTTCTTCCTCTTTTTTCCAGGTCATGACTTCCCTCATTTCTTCTTCTGCTTCCTTAGACTTTTCAAGAATTTCCTCATTAGTTAAAGGAGTGAATTTTATTTTTTTATATCCCGGCATGAATAAAAAAAGAATTTGGGGTTTTTAGATTTTGTTAAATTCAGGCGAAGCCTTAAAAAATTGTTACAATTGCAAGTAACCGAAAAGTTTATAAATAATACTTTTTATAATATTTTATATATTCTAATTTGGAGGATAAAATGAATAAAGAAGAAGCAGAAAGAGAATTCATGAAACTAACAAAGAGCAAGGGCTATAAGAAAATCTCTATAAACATAACAAGGGAAATTCTTGGTTTAATAGACGAATACACCAAAATGGCAGAGGTCAATAGAAGTGTTGTGATTAATTCAATTCTCAAAACAGGATTTAGTTCATATCTTGATTTAATTGAAAAAGGTTTGAAAAATGAACTAAGCAAGAAAAAATTAGAAGATGAAAAAGACAGACCAACTTTTGTTAAATTTCAAAAAAATCTAAAAATGTTCAGGCAAAAAAATAATCTTAAATAAAATTCCTCGGTATTTTAATATGAAAAATAAAAATATATCTGATGCAATAAGAGAAGAATTGAAAGAATTATTTACAAATCCTGATATTTTAAAAGTAGAACCAAGGATAGTCGATATAGCTTCAGAAAAAGGAAAAACAATCTTGCAAAAAGATGCGTATGAGGTTGCACAAATGCTTAATGCTTTTGAAAATTATCTTTTCTCAATATTGTAGATAAATAAAGAGACTTTTTTATTGAATGAAAAAATAAATAATCACCTCTTAAAAATTTAAGGGTTTTCTCTAAAGAGTTTTGTTTTCTATTTCTGATTTGTTTTTAGCAAAGATTACTTAATTAGTTTCTGGATGTCTTCAATTGCGCATGCGACTTCTTTGCCTTGCTTTGTGAGTTTGATTAATTTTATTCGCCCCTTTTTCTCAAACTCAACCAATCTCAAGTCCTGTAAAGTCTGCAGAATTTTCACAGCATGGCTGTATGTGCAATCCACCTCTTTTGCCAGAAGACTGCCGTATCTAAGCCTTAAATTTTTTTTCAAACTCACGAGCATTAAAGCTGGTTTTCGCCTGAAAAAAATATCAAAGTTGTCTTTCATTTTGGCAAAATTTTTTATTTAATTGAAGATGACCTGTGTTTTCTATTATATTCATTTTAAGATATATGTTTTAACCTATATATTCAGAAATAACTTTTCTTTTAAATGTTTCGACGGGGAAATTCGTCCCTGTTTGGTAGATTAAAAAATGAAAATAGAAAATTAAATGCTCTGGAAGATTGCTAAAAAATAATCCTGCATTATATATCTTAATTTGCAATAAACTTTATTAACAGGAATTCTTAATTTTAAAGATGAGAAATTATGAAATTATCAACAAGTCTGAATCAGGAAGAATTGAGAGGGCAATTGAAAGATTTAATCTAAGAGAGACCTTACAATAAAAAGACCGTGTGATTTAGAGAGCGGGTTTGCGGTCTTGAGCCAAATTATAAATTCAGGATTTCTAAAAAATTAGATGGAAAATTCAAAACTCCTCTTGAAGTTTTTATTGATGAAGAAAGACCCACAATTGTTGCTAATAACCTTGGTTTTATGATTATGACTTACAACCAGGAAGAGCGAGGTTATTTTGGTTCAATTATTTTCTATGAAAAAGAAAAGCCCTCTTTAACTATTGAAGTTTTTCATGAAAAGGTTTTAGAGTGAAAATCCAAAAATCTTATTAACCAACTTAATTTTATTTTTTTATGAAAAAAGAAAAATCAAAAATCAAGTCAAAGAAAAAAACAAAGATCTTGGCTATTGGGGATATTCATGGGGATACTGGTTTGGTTAAAAAGTTAGCTGAGAAAGCGAAAAAGGAAGATGTTGATTTGGTTATTTTAGCAGGGGATATGACTTTTTTTGATCAGTCAACAGAGAATTTAATTGGGCCTTTTTTAAAAGCCAAGAAAGAGGTTTTGTTGATTCCTGGAAATCATGAGCCAGAGGAGACAATTAATTTTTTGACAGAACTTTACAAGGGAACAAAGAGCATTCATGGGTATTCTTTGAAAAAAGGCGATGTTGGGATTTTCGGAGCCGGCGGCGGCGATGTTGTGATAAGAACTCCTGACAAGGAAATTTTTTCTCTTTTAAAAAAAGCGCATGAAGGTGTTAGGACCACTAAGCACAAGGTGATGGTGACGCACATGCATCCTCATAAAAGCGCTGCAGAATTTTCAGGTTTTTCTGGTTCAAAGGCTGTTCGACGGGCAATTAAAGAATTCAAGCCGGATATTTTAGTGAGCGCGCATATTCACGAGGCAGGAGGGATTGAAGAAGAAATTGGAAAAACAAAAGTCATCAATGTTTCACGAAACCCTGCTATTTTTGAAATCTAACATTAGGTTATCATAAATTTATTCATGATAACCCCTAAAAAAAGATAAGTTATATATACTTTAAGATATAATCTAACTTTTTAATAAATTATCTTAATCAAAAAATCTTAAAAACCTGTTTCCTTGTTAGAATAAATGATAAATAGCGAAGTAAAAAGAAAGGCTCCGAAGAAAAGCAAGGAAGAGAAACTTGCAGAGGATTATTTTCCAATTGATGAAGAGGATTTGGATAGGGCAACTGAGAAGCAGGTTAAGGATAGTGTTCCTGATTTTAAAACAACAACTGGAAAATTAAATCGTCGTCCTGAAAGAAGTTCTTTGGAAATTATTGAGAAAAAAGGCAAAAAGAAGAAAGTTAAGAAAAAGGCAACTAAGGCAAATAAAAAAATTGATTATGTTCCTCCGAAGGTTAATTTGAAAAAAGACGGGTATGAATTAATTATTACTGAAAAGCCGCAGGCAGCAAACAAGATTGCAAATGCTCTTGGCAAGGCAGTTCAAAAAAATTTTAACAAAGTTTCTTATTATGAAGTTAATCGCCATGGAAAAATGATTATTGTTGCATGCGCAGTTGGTCATTTGTTTAGTTTAACACAAACTAATCCAGGGGCAGTTGTTCCGACTTTTGATATCAAATGGGTTCCGAATTATTTGGTCAGGAAAAAAGATTTTACAAAAAGATATTATGACACGATTTTAAAACTTGCTAAAGATGCAGGAAAAATAACTGTTGCAACAGATTATGATGTCGAGGGGGAAGTGATTGGTCTGAATGTTGTGCGTTTTATTTGCAATCAAAAAGATGCCCATCGAATGAAGTTCTCGACTTTGACGCCAAAGGAATTAAATGAAGCATATGAAAAAAAGTTGTCCAACATTGATTGGGGAAATGCAATTGCAGGCGAGACTCGTCATTATCTTGATTGGTTTTATGGAATTAATTTGTCGCGCGCTTTAATGAATGCAATTAAGTCAACAGGGAAATTTAGAATCATGTCAATTGGAAGAGTTCAGGGTCCTGCTTTAAGAATGATTGTTGAACGCGAGAGAAAAATTAATGAGTTTAAGTCTGTCCCTTATTGGCAAGTTTTTATTGAAGTTGACGACGGAAAAAATAAATTAGAATTAAAACATAATAAAGACATTTTTGAAAAAGAACTTCTTGAAAATTTTAAAGACTTAGTTGGAAAAAAAGCAAATGCATTGACTAAAAAAACAACCCAAACTTTGCAGCCCAATCCTCCGTTTAATTTAACAACTTTGCAGACTGAGAGCTATAAATTTTTTGGCATAACTCCGTCGAGAACTCTGCGCGCGGCTCAATCTTTATATTTGTTGGGTTTAATTTCTTATCCAAGAACTTCTTCGCAAAAACTGCCTGAGTCAATTGGCTATAAGGATATTTTAGATAAGTTAAAAAAAGAATATAAGGTTGAGAAGTTAATTGTTAAGGATAAACCTATTGAAGGGAAAAAGCCAGACCCTGCTCATCCTTCGATTTATCCAACTGGCAACAAACAAATTTTATCAGGGGACGAAGAAAAAGTTTATGACTTAATTGTGAAAAGATTTTTGTCTTTATTTTGCGATAATGCAATTGTTGACAGGAACAAAGTTTCTGCTATTGTTGATGGATTGATTTTTTCAACAAGCGGCTCACTTGTTCGCGAGAAGGGTTGGATGGGAATTTATCCGTCGAAAATGAAGGAGCAGGAAGTTCCTGACATGAATGGAGAGGTTGAAATTATTGAAAAAAGAATTGAAGAAAAAGAAACTCAGCCGCCTAAACGTTATTCGCAGGCGTCGATTATTTCTGAATTAGAAAAAAGAAATTTGGGCACCAAAGCCACGAGGTCAAGTATTTTGGAAACTTTGTATGACAGAGGTTATGTTAAGGATAAGTCAATTGAAGCAACTCCCTTGGGAATGAGTTTAATCACAACAATGGGAAAATATTCTCCGATTATTATTGATGAGAAGTTAACCCGGCAGTTGGAAGAAAAAATGGAAGGCATTGTTAAGTCGAGAAAGAATTTTTTAGAAAAAGAAGAAAAGGTTTTGGAAACTGCAAAAGATGCAATCACATATATTGCAAAGGACTTTGATTCACATGAGAAAAAAATTGGAAGTGAACTTTTGGCTGCGAATATCCAATTGCGCGAGCAGCAGAAAAAGGAGAACACTTTAACAGAGTGCCCTGTTTGCAAAAAAGGGAACCTAGCGATCACTTATTCTAAAAAAACCCGCAGGCATTTTATTGCGTGTGATGATTATCCAGATTGCAAGACAACTTATTCGCTCCCTCCAAATGGGAATTTTAAAAAGGCTGGCAAAGTTTGTGAACATTGTAATTTTCCAATGATGCTTTCTTTGAGAAAAGGAAAAAAGCCGTGGATATTTTGTTTTAATCGAGAGTGTGAAACAAATAAAGAATGGGTTGAGAAAGCAGAGGAAAGAAGAAGGGAGTTTGAAAATTCTGCTTCAGACAAATAGTAGATAAACCCAATTAATTTTAAAGAGAATCAATAAACTCAATTAAAATAGGCAAGTTCTTTTTTGTTAAAGATTTATCCCAATTATTTTTTCTTATCTTAAGCAATGTTTTAACAATCTTTTTTCTTTCTTTTGGAGATTTTTTAGATAATTTTTTATACATAAAAATATGCTCGTCCTTGTCTTTTTGATTTAGATAATGGCAAACTTTCATTAAATTTTTTGCAAAATAGGGAGTTGCATTAAAATTTCCTTCTTCAAAAAGAGGCAGATGATTTTTCTTAATTACTTTTAGGTTTAATCAATAACCCAATCGCAGCAGAGCTGCGGGGTATGAAACTTCAAAACTCATGACTAACTAAACTTTTTACATTTCTTCCTTGATTTAACACATAGTTTTTTACATCAGTTAAAGCTCTGCCATCACCGACGGTATCAACATGCCCGCCGTCTGTCCAGAACTCCCCGCCCCAAAGTTCTTCCTTAACTTTTGGAAATCGTTTAAAGATTTGTTTTGCCAAAATACTCTTGCAGATTTGCGTAATGTTTGATGGAGAATATCTCGGCGCAGCTTCGATAACAAGGTGAACATGGTTATTTTCATGACCTAATGCCTCGAACCAGATGTAATATCTTTCCTGAATTCCTTTGCAAACGTTTTTCATATATTCAAACATTTTATCGTCGATTAAACTTTTTCTGTACTTAACCACAAAGACCATATGGTACCTTATTCTGTAAGAACAATGGCAAGCCTTTCTAACTTTCATAAAACAACTAAACTGTTTTACCTATTAAGTTTATCGCAGCAGAGTCGCGGGGCAAGACCCAAAGGGGAATCTCTCATTTGCAAATGTTTCTCCATGTCTTGTAATTATAAGTTTCATAAACCTCAAAATAACTGCCTACTTAAAATCTTTTCTAAAACTCATTTCAAAATCTTCTTCAATTTTTCAAAATTCTTTTTTGTAAATTCGATTACTTTTTCTGCATATTCTTTGTCAATAATTGTTCCATAATAAATCATGCCGTTTCTAAAAAATCGCATTTGGTTTAGAAATTGAATTTCATTTTCCCGGAATCTTAAATTTTTCCAATAAGAAACTTCTGCTTCATGAGCCTTAAAACCTGATGCATTAAAACCATTGTTAAGCATTTTTGCCCTCGTGAGTTCCATTAAAATATCATAACAATTTTTTACATAATCATTGGCATTATAATTTTCAATTCCCATTTTCTTTATTAATTTTAAAAGATAATTATAACTTTGTTCTGCTTCCATTACTAAAAATCTTGCCCTTGATTTATCAGGAAACTGCTTTTTAACAATACCTTTTTTTATGAATTCTTCAAACTGCTTTATTTCTCTCATATTTCAATTCCTCCTGAAAGCACAATCCCATTGAAGATATTTTCTTTTAGATGTTTGTGAATTTCCTTAAATGAAGAATAAAAATTAATAATAATTGTTCTTTCAAGTGCTTTATCAAATTCAGTTAATTTGATTTTCTTTTCTTTTCTTCCAACTATAGCAATATCTATGTCAGAATATACTGTATCATCCCCTCTTGAAAAACTTCCAAAAAGAATTATTGCTGCGCCTGCAAATTCTTTCTCGAGAAAACCTGCCAACCCTGATTCATAAATTTGCTTTAAGTTGTCAGCTCTTTTTAGCTCGATAACTTTATGATTATCTCTGTTTAATTCTATTGACCATCTTTTAGAATTCTTATCTTGATTTAAAATTATTAATTTTTGTTTTTCAAGTTTTGGAAGAGCTTTTATAATTGCAGGTTGAGTAACTTCAAGAATCCTTGCTACTCCTCTTTGATTTAGGGACATGCCTGCTTTAATAAAAAATAGTCTTAAGATTTCCTGCTGAAGTATAGTTAACTTTTGTTTATATATATTTACCATAGTAAAGTTATATTTACTTAGGTTTATAAATCTTTTCTAATTAAAATAAAAAACAATAAAATAAAAATTAATGTTTCATTGAATGAAGTTTGCAGCGGCCATATCCTTTGTGCTTGTAGATTTTTCCAAAGCCTAAAAGAAATAATCCAATTAAGTAATATAGTGCAGCTATCCAGTTCCACGACATCCATGAAATATAACTTTTAGTTTGAGTCATGAATCCCCACACAAGAAAGTAAATTCCTGCTGTGAGCAAAATCATTCCAAGAACACCAATGCCTGGTTTGCAAGTGCATTTATCTTTTGCCATTTTCACCTCCTTAATTTATAAGAAAAAATGGTTTAAGAATGTTTTGGATAAGTGATTTAGTGTGTTCAGAAGAGACATATGTCGTAAGGAACCGAAAATTAGTTCGCAGGTGAAATCCTGCGAAATTGATGAAAAAAGAATTAAT
>JASFEO010000025.1:0-9587 GCA_050124795.1 Candidatus Pacearchaeota archaeon | reverse complement strand
AAGGCAAAGACGTGCTGTTTAAATTCATATTTTTTCGGACCAAAATGGTGCAAATATTCGCCAATTCCGATTCTTTTCAAAAACCGTTTAATTTTTCTAGTTAGTTTTTCTTGTTTTTTCATAGATACCACCTCATGATATCTATGTTTTCAGGGATTATCTATTTTTCCCTGAAGACTTTTTCAACATAACAGTTAATTCAATTCAAATTAATATTATTTTCAGTTTAAAACTTTTCAACAGGACAGATTTCACCAAAATGTTTTTAAATGAATTTTTCCTGAAACTAAAATGGAAGAAAAAACTTCTCATGAAAAAGAGCACAAAGAACATAAAACAAAATCTAATAAAAATAATCTTACAGACCACATGAGAAAAAACCCATGGATTTTATCAACTCTTGTTTTGGGAGTTGTTGTCTTGATTTTATTGGTGGGAAATTTCGGAGGTGCTCAGGGAACTAAGTCTGTAACAGAATCTGATGCAGGACAAATAATTTTAGATTTTGCAAACACACAGGTGGACGGTGCAGAACTTGTAGGAGTTGAAGAAGAAAACGGTTTATACAAAGTTACTCTTTCAATTGAAGAGAGAGATGTTCCTGTTTATTTAACAATGAACGGAGAAAATTTAGTAAGTGGTCTAACTCCTTTATCTTTATTACAGCAACAAACTAATTCTCAGACTCAAACTGCAACAGCAGTTCCAAAAACTGATAAACCAATTGTTGAATTATTTATTTGGGGATACTGCCCATATGGTGTTCAGGCGCAGGGACCTTTAGCAGAAGTTGCAAAACTTTTAAGGGATTCAGCAGACTTCAAAGCGGTTCTATATTACGACGGACACGGAGCATTTGAAACTCAGGAAAATAAAATTCAGGAATGCATACAGGAAATCGCACCAGATAAATACTGGGATTATGCAAGTGGATTTGCAACTGATATCTATCCTAAGTGTGGAAGTGAAAGAACTGAAGAATGCGACAAAACTGCAGCAGTTACCTTGATGGATTCATTAGGCATTGATTCAGATGCAGTTTTAACCTGTGTTGATGAAAAAGGAGAGGAATTATTATCTGCTGCATCAGCAAGAGCAAGTTCACTTGGAGTAACTGGTTCACCTAGCCTTGTGATTAATGGAGTTAAGGTGAATAGTGCAAGAACAGCAGAGGCATATAAAACAGCAATTTGTGAAGCATTTACAGAAGGCAATGCACCAAGTGAATGTTCAACTAAATTAGATGATACTGCTCAAGCTGCAGCAGGTAATTGTTAAATTTTTAGTTTTAATTAAAATGGATTCTGAAAAAGAGAGTAGATTTGGGGATCTAGGTTATGTTCGAAAAAGTGATAATGAGATTGAGATAAGATGTTATGATAGAAAAACTGGTGAAGAAAAATCAAGAGTAATTGCAAGAACAGTTAAACCTGGAAGTTATGAAAAAGCATACCTAGAACCACAAATTAAAAAACCTAATCTAATAAAAAGAGTTAGGGATTTTTTTAACAGATATTGAGGAATTTTTTAAACAACCCAAGTATGAAATTTGGAAGATATAGGACTAACCAGGGGATAGAATTGTTTAAATAAAATTATCTTTTTTTACCAACAGGTTTCTTTTCACTTCTCTCTTTTGGTTTTTCTTTTTTAAAAATTTCTTTTCCTGATTGTTCTGAAACTTCTCCTAATCCCTTTTCAAAATCCTGTTTTGTAATTTCAAAATTCTTAGTGTCTTTTAATTTGTAATTTCGTTTTATTGCTCCCAGGCCTGCATTTCTTGCGACAGCCTCGATTTCTGCGCCGCTCCAGTTTTCAGTCTTTTCAATATATTCATTTAAATTTATGTTTTTTGCTAGTGGCATGTTTTTTGTGTGAACTTCAAAAATCTTTTTTCTTGTTTCCTTGTCAGGTATTGTTAATTCAATATGCGAATCAATTCTTCCTGCCCTAATTAGCGACGGGTCAATTAAATCCTTACGATTTGTTGCAGCGATTACAACAACTTTTTCTAAGTCTTCAACACCATCGAGTTCTGTTAATAATTGGTTTACAATTCTTTCTGTTGAGTCTGACATTGAAGCGCCTCGCAATTTTGAAATTGAATCAAATTCATCAAAGAAAATAATTGCAGGCGCAACTTGTCTGGCTTTTTTGAAAATTTCCCGAACATGCTTTTCACTTTCTCCAACCCATTTGCTTACTAATTCAGGACCTTTAACTGAAATAAAATTTGCATTTGATTCATTTGCAACTGCTTTTGCTAACAAAGTTTTTCCTGTTCCGGGAGGACCAAATAATAAGATTCCTTTTGAGGGTTTAATTCCTGCTTTAGAATAAAGATCGGGTCTTAATAAAGGCAACTCAACTAATTCTCTTAATTTTTCTTTTGCTTTGTCAAGTCCTCCGACGTCAGACCATTTTGTATCAGGTTTATTAATCAAGACTTCTCTCATTGCCGAGGGTTCAACAATTTTAAGCGCCTCTAAAAAGTTCTCCCTTGTGACTGAAATCTTGCCGATTAATTTCTTTTTTTCTTCCTCAGAACTTTCTTCTGAATTAAATTTAATTAATGATTTATAAAATGGTTTAATAGATTTTAATGCTGCTTCTTTGCATAAAACTTCAATGTCTGCACCGGTGTAACCAAGAGTATTTTTTGAAATTTCATCTAATAATCCTTCTCTGTTTTCCAATGGCATGTTTCTTGTATGAATTTGTAAAATTTCCCGTCGTGCAGCTTCTATCGGTGGATTAATTCTTAGTTCTCTGTCAAATCTTCCGGGTCGGCGCAATGCTTCATCTAAATCATCCGGTCGGTTTGTTGCAGCCATTACTACAACTTGGCCGCGTGATTTTAAGCCATCCATTGAAGTTAGCAACTGTGTGACAACTCTTTTTTCTGCCTGATCATGACTTTCTCCTCGCTTAGGTGCGATTGCATCTATTTCGTCGATAAAAATAATTGAGGGTGCGTTTTTTTCAGCTTCTTCAAATTTTCCTCTTAAGTTTTCTTCACTGCCTCCGTGGTACTTGCTCATGATTTCTGGTCCTGCAATTGAGACAAAATTTGCATCTGTTTCAGTTGCAACTGCTTTTGCTAACAAAGTTTTTCCTGTTCCAGGCGGACCGGTTAATAAAACTCCTTTAGGTGCGCTGATTCCAAGTTTTTGAAATAAATCCGGGTGCTTCATTGGAAACTCAACCATTTCTCTGATCTTTTCAATTTCTTCTTTGAGCCCGCCGATGTCTTCATAATAAACATTAACTCCAGAACCTTTTCCAATATCTTCAGAAATATTTATCTTAGTTTCATTATCAACTAAACCAAAAGAATTTTTCTTTGGAAGGCAAGTTGCAACAGAATAAGATAACCTCCCAACATTTGTTGGGATTGCAATTTTTTGACCAACTGACAAGGGAGAGTTGATTAATTTTTCCTGAATTATTCCTGATTGTTTTAATTGATTATTAAAGCTTTTTAATTGTTCAGCTGAAAATTCTTCATGAGGCAAAATTGAAATTGTAACTGATTTTAATTTTGGAATTTTTTCGATTTTTATCACAGAAATTTTTTCACCGACTGAAATTCCTAAGACAGAACGCACTTCTCCATTAATTCCAATTTTTCCGACGAGAGAGTCATCTGTTCTAATAACGCGCAAATATAATTCTTTTTCTTTTGTGATTTTTACAATGTCTCCTGAAGAAATTCCTAACTTGCCCATATCAGAACTTGCGATTGTCACAATATTTTTATCCTGATAATTTTTATCTGCTTCTCTTGCTTCAAGAATTATTTTTTCATTTGTCATTTTATGATTTTTTCTTCTTTATCTATACAAAGAAGTGCTTCTCCATCATTTAATTTTAAGACTTTCTCTTTTATTCTATTCTCGTACTTCTCTATTATTCTTTTTTCTTTTGAATTATAATGAGGAGTAATTATTTTATTTGTTAATTTCATACCTCTATAATCTGTAAGTCCAACTTTATTTTCATCAAAAGGGGAAGCAATATCTATCCTTTTCCCTGCAATAACACTCCCAGCACTAACTCCTACATAAACAATTCCCTTCTTTAATAAAGATTTCACTTTAGAATCAAAATTTTCTTCTCTAAATTTTTTAGCAAGATAAAATGTGTTCCCACCCTCGATATATAAGGCATCAATATTTTCTAATTGAGAACAATTAGGTTTTTTATCTAAATCAAAATCTATCAGGTTTTTTTCTAAGATTCCTGCATTCATAATCTCTTTTTTATTTTCTATAATGTATGAAGAATCTTCTTCCCCATTCGCTGCAGTGGGAATATAAACAATTTTAATTTTTTCTGCAGATTTGCCAACTAAATCTACCAATTTATTGAATATCCTTGGGTTATCAAAACCTGATGAAGTTAACAAAAATTTCATTTTTTAAATGCAACCTCCAGAATTCCGTTTTTAAAAGTCCATTCAAATTTTCTCTTTGCAATATTTTTAGGAATTGCATATTGGAAGATGTTGCCGTCGCCTGAGATTTCAATAAATGTCTGGGGGCTTTGTTTTATTTCCAAGTTAATATTTTTTAAGTTGGACAAATCAAGAACAAAATAAAAATATTTTTTTGTTTCAATTAAATTTTTTAAGGAGTTAACTTGTCTTGAATAACTTTTTTCTCCTGAAGGAAAATTTGAATTTCCACCAAACATTCTTTCAATCATGTTCTCAAAAGGGTCATTGTCGTCGAAAAATCCCATAGTAATTATCCTAGATAAGTGTTCTCAACCGGCACTGCGGTTTTTGCAGATTTTAAAAATGCTTCTTCGATTCTTTTGTAAGCCTCAATTGTCTGCGTTGTAACACTTGGTTTAATTTTATTGAGTGCTTCTTCAAAATGTTTTTTTGTAACCTGTTTTGCTTCAATTGATTCACGCAATGCCAACATTCCTGCTTCCCTTGCAACTGCCTCCATATCTGCTCCTGTGTAGCCAACTGCTTTTTTTGCAATATCATTTAAACTCACATTTTTTGCTAAGGGCATCGTTTTTGTGTGAATTTCTAAAACCATTTTTCTTCCAACTTCTGTTGGGGCATTTACTAAAAGGATTCTGTCAAATCTTCCAGGTCTTAATAATCCAGTATCTAATAGGTCGGGCCTGTTTGTTGCAGCGACGACTAAAATATCTTTTAAATCTTCAAGCCCGTCCATTTCTGCGAGCAATTGATTTAAAACTCTTTCAGTAACTTTTGAACCTTGCTCATTCCCGCGTCGACCGCCTAAAGAATCTATTTCATCAAAGAAAATTACACACGGTGCAACCTGCCTTGCTCTCTCGAAAATTTTCCTGACTCCCTCTTCACTTTTCCCAACCCACATGCTTAATAGCGATGGACCTTTAACCTGAATAAAATTTGCCTGTGACTCTTTTGCAACTGCTTTTGCTAACAAAGTTTTTCCTGTTCCAGGAGGACCATATAATAAAATTCCTCTTGAAGGACGAATCCCTATTCTCTTAAAACTATCCGGGTATTTCATTGGCCACTCAACTGCTTCTTTTAATTCCTGTTTTATATTATCGAGTCCTCCGACATTATTCCAGCCGACATTTGGCGTTTCAACCAAGACCTCTCTCATAGCTGAGGGCCGCACAACTTTTAATGCATCCATAAAATCACTTTGCTTTACAATTAATTTTTCCAAAATTTCCTGGGGGATTTCCTCTTCGTCAAGTTTTATTTTGTGCAAGTGCTTTCTTAATACATTCATTGCAGCTTCTTTACTTAATGATTCCAAGTCTGCGCCGACAAATCCGTGAGTCAGATCAGCTAATTCATCCAAGTTTACATTTTTTGTCATTGGCATTCCTCTAGTATGAATTTTTAAAATTGCAAGTCTCCCTTCTTTATTTGGAACATTAATTGCGATTTCTCTGTCAAACCTTCCTGGTCGACGAAGTGCGGGATCAATTGCATTAACTCTGTTTGTCGCCCCAATAACAATTACTTTCCCACGGGATTTTAATCCATCCATCATTGTTAAAATTTGCGAGACAACTCTTCGTTCAACTTCACCTGAAACATCTTCACGCTTTGGTGCGATTGCATCTATTTCGTCGATAAAAATAATTGTTGGCGCAGTTTTTTCCGCTTCTTCAAAAATGTCTCTAATCTTTTTTTCACTTTCTCCATAAAATTTGCTCATTACTTCCGGGCCATTTAATAAAATAAAATTTGCTTCACTTTCATTTGCAACTGCTTTTGCTAATAATGTTTTTCCTGTTCCGGGAGGGCCATGGAGCAAGACTCCTTTTGGAGGTTCGATTCCAAGTCTTTGGAAAATCTCAGGATGCTTCATTGGAATTTCAACCATTTCTCTGATTTTTTTTATTTCTTCCTGAAGTCCTCCGATATCTTCATAATTTATTTCAGGAATTTTTTCATCACTTATTTCAACTGCTTTTGGGCTTAAGACAACTTGCGTGTTTTCAGTGATTTGGACTGGCGCGTTTGGATTTACATTGACAACTAAAAATCTTATATGGGAAACTGCCCCTCCTAAATTTCCAAATCCCATGCTTCCGAAGATGTCTCCTAAATTTCCGAAGATATCATTCATGTCTGAGAATTCTTCACTCATTAAATCTCTTCGTCTTTGGGCTCCGCCTAAAATCACAACATCTCCTTTTACAACTGTTCTCCCCAATAAACCATTTCTTAAATTGTCAGGGTCGCCCTGAACCATTACTCCTTTTTGTGCAGGTGCAATCATTATTTTTTTGGCTTCTTTTACAACTGCTGCAGAAACTGAGACAACATCGCCGATTCCTGATTTTGAATTTCTTCTTAAAATTCCGTCAATACGAATTATTCCCTCGCCCACATCTGCGGGATATGCCCTGTCAGCAATTGCAATAGTTTCACGATTTCCCTTGATTGTGATTGGATCCCCCCGCTTTATTCCAAGTTCCCGCATAACTTCCATATCAATTCTCGCAATACCTTTATATGCATCATCTGCCTGCGCTTCAACAACTTTTAATTGAATTTTTTTTGTCATTTTAATCTTTCCTTATCAAAAACTTCTTTTATATTTTTTTCGGGATTGAAATTTAAACTTAATCTGCCTAAATCTTCAAAGCAGAGTTTTACCATGTCGTCCATTATTTTTTCGTGCGCCCTCATGAATGAAACAATTTCTTTTGGTATTGAAACTGCATAGCTGTTTCCAACGAGCCTCATCTTAACTCTGAAATCTTTATTTTTTAAATTAATGTATTTGTTGTATTTTTCTTCGTCAACCGGGTGGATTATTTTTTCTTTGCATTTCGGGCAGACAACTGCTCTTGCGAGAAATCCGTTTTTTATGACTTTTGCTTTTTGCATAATTGTGCTGCATTTTTTGCATAAAATTTTGTTGTCAAATATGTCTGTCATTTTAATTAAATTTAGATTGTTCTTTATTTATTGTTTTTAATAAACTTTCATATTTAGGTTTTTTGATTTCATTAAATACTTCATTAGGACAGTGGTATATTTTCGGAGGCTTTGTTGCCCACATAATATCTAAACTTTTCTCGTCTTTATTTCTGAAAACCTCAAAGTGTAAATGGGGGACAGTTGTGAAACCAATCATTCCGATTCCTCTCGCAATCGCCTGACCTTGTTTGACTTTTTCACCTTTTTTAACTAATGCTGAATTCGGAGCTAAATGAATGTATTGAGAAGATTCTCCATTTTTATGACTTATAGTTATGTAATTTTGATATTTGGTTTCAGCAAATTTTATGTCTGGTCCTCCGAGGGTTGAATCAACTTTAATGTCTGTGATAATCCCTTTTGCAGATGATAAAATTTCTGTATTAGGGCCTATAAGAAAATCAATTGAATGCTCATTATTAAATTTTTTTGAATGCACTCTTTTATCTGATACTGGCAAAGTTAATATATTTCCTTTGAATGGAAGGGAATAAATATTTTTAGTTTTCATTTTATTTTATAAATTATAATTATTTTGTTGTTTTGGAGGACTACTCCCATTTCCATAATCTCCGAGGTGAGTTGGTCTTGGCAAAGATTTTAAATAATCAAAAGTTTCATAATTTCTTTGGTATCCTAAGTTGTAAGTGTTTTTTGTTTGGTACATTTTATTTTTGTTTTAGTAAAATTAAGACTAAGAAGAATATAATTGCTGAGAGCATTTCTTCAATGCCTGGTTTAAAATAATTAAAACTAAAGAATGCAATTGCTGAGACCCAAAAAGCTAACAAAACATTAGTTATTTCATTTTTCCAAAATTTATTTTTTTGTTTTATCATTTTATTGTCGTGATTTTAAAACCGCGCATTACACGCGGTAAAGGGGTTGAAAGAAGGTTATACTAAAATTAGTATATACCTATTGTGTATACACAAAAATAGATACTATTTAAATGTTGCGGTGTTTTCGGCTTTGTTTAAAAAGTAACTTAGATTAGGATCTTATCTATAATATTCCAACATAATATTTAAATATTTTATTTGGATTGGGCTAAATATAATTATAATTAAATTGCAGGAGGTGAAAAATGGCTAGAATTACCGGACGACGGGAAAGTAAAACAGGAGGAAACACTCATTACAGGATTGGGAGAAGAGTTATCCCAAGAGCAATGGCTGTAAAAATGTGCAAAAAAGGAAAACTCCCCGGATATCATGTTATGAAAGTTAATGGCAAAAGTTACTTAAGGGATAACCCTGATAGTCGAAAAAAAGACAATATTGACAGTCAACCAAAAATTTAATTTACTTAAATTAAGAATTTATTTTTTTATCAAACATTTTAAAAACTAAAAAGTCATTTTCTTTTTATGAAAAGTCGTGACATAAAAAAATTCCTAAAGAAATTTTGGTTTTTAGTTTGGAAAGATGATTCATTAAAAGGCTGGGTTTTTTCAATTGTGTTTTTGTTTATTGTTATAAAATTTATTTTTTTTCCGACGCTAAATTTTTTAACCGGAACACAATTGCCACTCGCTATTGTTGAATCATGCTCAATGTATCATTCTGGAAATTTATTATCCAACTTTGACAATTGGTATGAACGGCATGATTCTAAGTATGAAAATTTTGTGATTAATAAATTAGATTTTGAGGATTTTATTTTTAAGAATGGCTTTAACAAAGGAGATATTCTTTTTGTTATTGGCGCAAAGCCTGAAAAACTAAAAGTGGGAGATGTGATAATCTTTGCAGGGGGTCAGGCCAATCCTGTAATTCACAGGATAATTGAAATTAATAATGAAGAGAGAAAATATTATTTTTCAACAATTGGCGACAACAACAATGGACAACTTAGTTTTGAAGAAAAAATTTCAGAGGATCAATTAATCGGCAAAGCAGTTTTTAAAATCGCGCCGTATTTAGGTTGGGTAAAATTAATTTTCTTTGAACCTCTGCAGCCAAGTTATAATAAAGGATTTTGTAAAGAGAACTAAAATATGTTATGTTGAAAAAGTCTTCAGGGAAAAATAGATAATCCCTGAAAACATAGATATCATGAGGTGATATCTATGAAAAAACAAGAAAAACTAACTAGAAAAATTAAACGGTTTTTGAAAAGAATC
>JASFEO010000024.1:0-11434 GCA_050124795.1 Candidatus Pacearchaeota archaeon | reverse complement strand
AATCTTGGAGAATGAGATACAATCATTTTCGACCTCACACGAGCCTAAAAAGAAAAACTCCTGATGAAGTTTATAATGATTTTAGTTTGTTATTTTAGCCTACGACATATGTCAGGTGGGAGCACATGGATAAGTGATTTAGTTAAACTTATAAACTATTCATCCCTTTATTTTTTATGTTAGCTTTATGGATTACAATTGGAGTTTTAGTTGTTGTAGGAATAATCTTTTTTACTTATTTCAATGGATTTGCAGTCCTCGCAAATAGAATTGATAATTCACTTTCGCAAATTAATGTTCAGTTGAAAAGGCGTGCAGATTTGATTCCGAATTTAATCGAAACTGTCAAGGGATTTGCAAAACATGAAAAAGAAGCAATTAAGGCTGTGACTGACGCAAGAAAAGCCTTAGTTGGGGCAAAAAATTTAGAGAAAAAAGTCAAAGCAGATAAGCAATTGGAATCTGCACTAAAAACAATTTTTGCATTAGCTGAAAACTATCCAGACTTAAAAGCAAATACGAACTTTTTGGAACTTCAAAGAGAGCTTTCAGCAACAGAAGACAAAGTTGCTTATGCAAGGCAATTTTACAATGACTCAATTTTGTCATATAATAATTTATGCACAACAATGCCAGGTGCGTTTTTTGCAAAACTTTATGGAAGACAGAAAAAAGAATATTTGCAAATTACAGAGGCTGAGAAAAAGAATGTTAAGGTTAAATTTTAGAATATAAATCTTTAAATAGTTCTTAATCTATTATTATTTTATGATAACTGGATATGTAATATCTACAGTTGCAAAAATTAAAGACTATTTTTCAGAAGCCAGCGAGTCTTTCTATAATGCATCAGGAGTTCCTCTTGCTGCAGGCGCGCATGGAAATTTAGAAAGAATTGCTTTTATGTCTGAAAATTGTGGTTGTGGGGAAACTTGCAAAAACCCAAAACGAAAAGGTCCTTGCCAGCATCCCCAAGGAGAAGAAGGCACTTGTGAAGATTGCGACTGTGATAAAGAAAAACCAAAAGACAAAGATTAAAAACTATTGAAGTTTTATTCTTTCATGGCAAATTCAAGAATAGATTTTAGAGATCAGATCAATAGAAATAAACATAAATCTATTTTTTTAATGATTGGAGTTTTCATTATTTTAGTTTTGTTTGGTTATGTAATTAGTTTTGCATTTGACCCGGGTTTCTTTTTTTTCACAATGATTATTTCAATAATTTTCTCACTAAGTTATATCTTAATTAGTTATTATAATTCTGACAAAATCGCAATTGCAAGTGTTGGCGCTAAAAAGGCTAAAAGAAGTGAGCATAAACAATTTTTTGATATTGTCGAGGGATTGACTTTGGCTTCAGGACTTCCAATGCCAAAATTATTCATTATGCCTTCAACACAAATAAATGCTTTTGCTTCTGGGCGAGATCCTGAACACGCAGTTGTTTGTGTTACAACCGGCTGCCTAGAAAAGTTGGATAAAAATGAACTTGAAGGAGTTCTGGCGCATGAACTTGGGCATGTTGCAAATTTTGATATTCGTTACATGACTCTCGTCGCTGTCATGGTTGGGGTGATTTCAATTGTCTCGCAAATTTTCTTAAGAAGTTTATGGTTTAGAAGCGGCAATGACAGAGACAAAGGAATTTTTATTCTTATAGGAATTGTCATGGCAATCTTGGCGCCGATTGTTGTTTATTTTGTTCAAATGGCAATTTCAAGAAAAAGAGAATTTGCAGCTGATGCATCAAGTGTAAAATTTACCCGTTATCCAGATGGACTTATTCGGGCATTAAAAAAAATTCAAAAAGACCATTCTCCTCCTGAGAAAAAAGTCAGTAAGGCAGTTGCACCTTTATTTTTCTCAAACCCGTTTAAAGGAATAGGCAGCACTCATCCGCCAATAGAAAAAAGAATTCATGCTCTTGAGGGGATGTAAAAAACGCTTCGCAAATTTTCTAAATAATAATTAATTTTAAAAACCTGATTTTCTTTTTTAATTTATGGGATTTATAAGAGGCGGATTGTTTGTTATTTTGAGTGTCTTGTTTTTTGTATCTTTATTAGTTGCAAATAGTCTTTATACAATTTCAAGTTCTCTTGAGTATGAAAACCTAAAAGGAGAATTAGTCCCTGTTGTAAAAAGCACTATTGAAGACCAGATAAATTTAGAAGAAGCTATAAATGCTGCCTTGCCATTAATTGAACTTTATTGCGAGAATAATTCTGATTATGTTTTTAATGAAGGCGGCGTGACTTTCGCAATTTCGTGCGAGACTGTAAAAAGCAATCCTGATTTAATAGTTGAAGACGCAATAGATAATTTTGTTGAGGAGACTTATTATAAAGACTACAATTGCAAGTTTTTAGATTGCTTTAAAGAAAATGATGGTATGCCATTTTTCCTGATTTCAGAAAACACAAAAAATTATTTTCAAAATAAATTTTATTTTATGCTCCCGGTTCTTTTAGTTCTTTTAGTTGGGATGTTTTTCTTAATCGAAGGCAAAACAAATCTTCCAATTGTTGTCGGAGCAGAATTTATTATTGCATCTTTGCCGTTTTTAAAAATGGAAAGTTTCATAGGATTATTCGCAGACAAAACAATCTTGCAATTTTTCTCATTTTTGTTTACGCAAAGTTATCATATTTTTATTATTAGTTTTATTTTAGGAATTATCATTCTTGCAAGTGGAATTGTGATGAAATTTTTTGTTGTGGGTTTTAGTATTCACAATTTTTTTGAAAAATTTAAGAAAAAAGATGGGGTAGTTAAAAAAGAAGTTAAAACTGATATAAAGAAAGAGATTAAAACAAAATAGATTATTTTCTCTCTTTAAAGTAAGAGAATAATTCTATAAAAGTTTCAATTGATTTAGTATTTATATAATTAGCTGTACATCGTATTAAACCAGTAGTTTCTTCGATAGATAAAGTTGTTGGGAATTCTTTTTGAAGGAGATTATATGTTTCAATGTATTTGTTAATATCCCCTACAAAAGGGGCGATCTCAATAAGTGCCCCCCGAATTTCAGGAAAATTCTTAAAATGCATTTTTAGTTTATCATAATTCTCCCTAACTTCTTTTGTAGAATCCTTTAAATTTTTTTGCAAATTAAGATTGTATAATTCTTCAAACAATTCTTCAAACAATTCTTCAATAGCCATTAAACTCCGAATTAATCCAGCTTTATAAAGATTTATCAAATTTAATTCCCTAATAACAAATAATTTTTTATACTCTTTATCTTTTGATTTTTCTATGAAAGAAAAATGTATTGTTCTCTTTTCAGGAGGACTTGACAGTCGGCTAGTTGTGTGCTTAATGCAAAAGCGAGGATATGAAGTTATTGCGCTTCATTTTAATCTGCCGTTTGGATGCGGTTGCTGTGACTTTGGATGCAATTTTAATTTTACTCGAGTATCAGAAGTTAAGTTTAAAATTTTTGACTGCACAAAAGGAGAACTCTTTAAAGAATACTTAAATGTTTTGAAAAAGGGAAAACATGGAAGGGGAAAAGGTTTTAACCCTTGTCGCGACTGCAAAATTTTCATGTTCAAAAAAGCAAAAGAATATGCGGATAAAAAAAAGATAAAAGTAATTGCAACTGGCGAAGTTCCGGGGCAAAGGCCAATGAGCCAGACACTAAGTGCAATAAAATTAATTGATTCTAAAATCGGTTTTAAATTACTTCGCCCGTTGATGGAATTAGGAATTAAAGGAAGACAAAGAAAAAAACAAATTGAATTAGCTAAAAAATATAAAATAAAATATCCAAATCCTGCAGGAGGATGTTTATTATGTGAAAAATATTTAGAAAAAAGGTTTGAGTTTTTAATTAAAAATAATTTGATTAATGAAGAAAATTATAAATTAGTAAATGTTAGCAGGCATTTTAAATTTAAAAAAGCTTGGATAATTTTGGGAAGAAATGAAAAAGAAAACAAAATTTTAGAAAATTCAAAAGTTGGTGAAAAAATAATCCCAGACTATATCGGACCAAGTGCATTAATAGTTAATCCACATTTGCAGATTAATAAAAAACTTGAAGAAAAAATTAGTAGACTAATAAAAGCTTATTCAAAAAAAGGAACACTAAAGGATAGAGAGAAGTTTGAGAAATATAAGTTATAATCGAGTGCAATAATCTTTAAAAATAGGTGATACTCTTAAGAGGTATGGAACTTGCATATCAGGGAAGTGTCACAAGAAAAAATTATTTTTATAAAAAAATTGGATTGAATTTAGCATTATCTTCCAGAGGTTTTAGGGAATATGTTAAATTAAATTGGGATGATGATGAACGTGCTCCGGTAGCAAAAATTAACTTATCAAAAGTTCCTGGAAATGAAAAAATTTCTTTAAGAAAATCTATTGGAGATCTTTGTCTGGAGCATAATTTTATGATAAGAGTAATTCAATAATTTTATAATCTAATTTTACTTATTATTTTTCATGTGTAATCTCTGCAAAACAAAACCAGTTTATGAATTTATTAATCAACGGCGAGTTTGCAAAACTTGTTTTATCCATTGGTTTGAAAAAAAAGTTCTTTATACAATTAGAAAGTTTAAAATGATTAAACATGGCGATGTTATTGGTTATGAAGATAAAGAGGATTACAGACAAGTTGTTTTAAAAGAAATTCTAAAAATGATTTCAAAAAAAGGTTATGTAGAAATTATGAAAATGCCAACAAAAAAGAAGGTTACAAAAATTGCCATGTCAAATACCACTGATATTGAAAGTAAAAAAATAATTTATGAATTAATCAAAGGAAAATCTAAGAATTTAGAAAATGTAAAATCAGTTAATAAAAAAAATATAAAACCATTATATTTATTTTTAGACAAAGAAGTTTTATTATACGCAAAATTAAAAAATTTAAAATTTTCAAAAGTAAAAAAAGAAGATGCAAATAAAATTAATAAATTTGTTAATGATTTAGAAACAAAACATCCTGAAATAAAATGGGCAATTGTCAAGGGATTTTTAGAAGTTGAATAAAATCCTTCAAATTAATAATAAACACTCGCCCTAAACCAGTTGAGGAATCCTTTTAATTTTTGTCTATCAAACCAATCCATTTCTTTAGAAATTTTAAGAGATTCTCTTAATTCTTTTTTTGAATAATTATCAGGAAATTCATTGTATTTTTCTAAGGCTAGTTCAATCCATGTTTCAAAAAGATATTTTCGTTGATTAATAGAATTAATTAATGCTTCATTAGTGGATCTTGCTTCATCTATTTCATCGGACAAATTTGCTCTTTTATCTTCTGGGATTTCTAAAATCTTTATGCCACATATTGCAGAGTTGATTCTTCCAGCAGTCTTATGATAAAAATCATCTTTATCTTCCTTAGTCCACATAAAACCTTATTAAATAACTAATTTATAAAACTATTTATCCAATCTCTCTAAAAAATTATTAATAAACTTTTTATGTTTATCAGAATCCCTTAACTCTTTTATTGTATAATAAGTGATTCCGTCTTTTGTTTTTTTATCCAGTTTTATACCCGAAATATTTTTTTCTTTTATTTTTTCACTTAAGAAAATTTCTTCATTTGAAAGAGTTGAGATTTTTTTTGCAGTTGTAATCATTGTTCCCATGCTCATGAATTTTAAAACACCACCTTCTTCTTTAGCGACGATATTTCCATTATTTAATGAAATACCAAATTCAATTTTTTGATTATACATTTTATTGTGATGAGCTAACATTTCTTTAATCTTAGTTGCCAAGTCCACTGCTGTTCTTTCATTTCTAAAAGTCTTTGTTTTTAGAGGCGTTAAAATAAAAAATAAATTATCATTATTTTCATAAGTTGCAGCTTTCATTGAATCAGACAAATTTGCAATTTCCTGTAATGTATCCTGAGCACTGTTTTTTCTTCCGCTAATTTCTTTTAAGTTTTTTATTTTCAAACAAACTAAACTTGTATTTTGTTTCTCGCCTTTTATTGAAAGAGAAAGTTCTGCTCTGTTTTGCGAATTAATTAAATATTTTTTTCTTAATGGAGACGCGACTTGTTTTTCTTTTCTCTTAGGGTAAATATAACCAAAAAAACTTCTTTTGTATCCTTTCTTTAAAACCATGAATGAAACAAAAACACAAATTCCAATTATAAAAAACCAGATAAATGAATATTTGATTATTGAGGCTGTTCTCTCGCTTGCTTCTTTCACTTCAATTGCTTTTCCAGTTAACATTACTCCCTCGGCAATATGACTTTTATCATTTGACAACACTTCAATATCATATTCTCCGTCGGGCGCAGTTAAAATATATTTTTCTGTTTCATCTAATTCAAGAGCAACATTAATTTCAAGAGTTTGGTTTCCGATTTTTACAAATGCAGTATCATTATAAGGAACATTGCCTATATTTGTAATCAAAAGTGTTTTATTAATTATTTCAATTTTTAAATCTTTTTTTCCAATAACATTAAATTCTGCCTCATTATTTAATTTTCCTGATGCCGCGATAATTGTAAATCGCGCAGGGGGTTCATTATACAAAATTGGAAATTCCAAAAATTCATCATTTGTTATTTCTTTTTCCTGCAAAATAAAACCATTTTTATCTTTTATTTTTATCATTGATTTTGTTGCTTCAATTTTCTCTCCTGTCTGATCACGCAAAATAGTTTTAATCTGGGCAGAAGTTCCAGGCTCTACATCCGGGGTTTCAAAAAGAATTTCTAAACTTGTCGGAATTTGCACAACAGAAATAACTTCCTCATATATTCCTTCGTTAGTTGTCTCGCCCAAATAATTTCTTTCATATGCATAAAACTTAATCACATAATCTCCTGATTTTGCGTTTTTATCGAGTGAAATATTCGCAGAAAAAATTCCATTTGTTATTGTCTCGAGGTAATTTGATTCTGTTCCGTTACTTGAAAAAACAGTTAAATCTAAAAATCCGTTCACACCTTTTCCGTTTTCTTTTATTGCATCCCCCTCTATAAAAATACTTTTTCCAGGATAGAATTCTGTTTTATTTTCTTTTGTAGTGATTGTTAATGAATTTGAAATTTTGAACTCGTTTGTTAAGACTGGTTCTTCTGTTGCAAAGGATGCTTTTAATTTGCACATTCCAATGATTCCTTCAATTATGTCTTTTGTTAAAACAAGCGACGGAGTTAATTTTTCTTCTTCGCCATAGTGCAGGTTTATTCCGTTTTTGTAAAAGTTTATCTCGCGGCCGCTGCATAAAAGGTTCATCCGGAAACTTCCTGAAACATCGCTAAGCGCTTTCACAGTCACTGGGGTCTTTATTGTGTCTCCGAGGTTATAGATTTCATCTGGCTGAGTTGTGATTACTATTTCTGCAGAAATTACTGAGATGAAAATTAATGCAAGCGGTATTATGAGGATTCCCCTTTTCATGGATAAATGAGCAAATTATTATTTAAAAATTCTTCTGTGATGAAAGGATATTCTAAAGTTTTAAAAATTGCATTTTATCTCTCGTTGAATCCCAGATGATTTAAAGCTTCGTTAACTTTTTTTGCTAAACCTTTATCTTGCAAACTTATATCAACAATAGTTGAAGTAATGCATAATCCAAGATAACCAGTATCATGATTTTGCTCATATACTGCGGCTGAATGCCCTGGAACTCCTAAAGATTGCAAAACTGCTTTGGCGACTCTTTGCTGGTCTGCTGGTCCATAGTAGCTTTGTCTTTCTATTTTTTTATACATTTTTGGTTACCCCCTATAAATTGTATTTTGGAAAAACATATAAATATTTGTAGTCTAATATAAGACAGCGATAACAATATTTATATAGTATTAAATGAGCATATTACTATGGACAAAAGAATATTAGAAAGAGCGGGGCTGTCTAAAGGGGAAATTGAAGTATTTGTTGCTCTATTAAAACTAGGGGATTCACTTGTAAGCAAAATTGCACAAGAAACTGGATTACATAGAACAAATATTTATGATACATTAGAAAAATTAAGAGAAAAAGGTTTGGTCTCTTATGTAATTAAAGAAAATAGAAAATATTTTTCTGCTTCTAATCCAGATAAATTATTAGATTATATTAAGGAAAGAGAAGCAGAGATAAAAAATATTTTGCCTAAATTAAAAAGTTATACAAGCTTCTCAAGAAGTGAATCTATTGTTGAAGTTTACAAGGGTAAAGAAGGTTTGAAAACAGTATTGAAAGATATATTAAAGCAAAAGCAAAATTATGTTGTTTTTGAGGAACAAGGATATATTGAAAAAGTGCTGCCTTATTTTTATCCCCAATTCAATAAACAAATGAATAAAAAAAAGATAAAAGTTAAAGTTTTAACTAAAAATACTAAAAAAATTGCAAAAAGAAGTTTAATGGAAATTAGAACTTTGCCGGAATTTCTATCTTTTCCATCCGCAACAGCAGTTTATGCAAACAAGGTTGCAATTTTTGTTTGGGATGAACCATATCATGCAATCCTGATAAAAAGCAAACAAGTTGCAGAGGGATACAAAAGTTTTTTCAAGCAATTGTGGAAGGTAGCCAAAAAATAATCCTGCGAAGCAATTTCTAAAGTTTTAAAAAATACATTTTCTTTAGAAGTTTATGAAAGAGAAAGTAACTCCTTATGAGGTGTCAGGGGAAATTAATTACAGCAAGTTAATAAAGGAATTTGGAGTTTCAAGATTGGATGAGAAATTATTAAAGAGGGTTAAAAAACATACTGGGGATTTGCATTTATTTTTGAGGAGAAATGTTTTTTTTGCTAATCGTGATTTGAATTGGATTCTTGATGAGTATGAAAAAGGCAACAATTTTTTTCTTTATACAGGGAGGGCCTCTTCAAAAGGAAGCAAGGTTCATATCGGGCACCTGATGCCGTGGATGATGTGCAAATGGCTGCAGGATAAATTCGGAGTTGAGATGTGGTTTCAGTTTCCTGATGAAGAAAAGTTTTTATATAAAAAAGATGTTTCACTTGAGGATACTGCAAAAGCAACTTATGAGGACATGCTTGATGTTATTGCTCTTGGGTTTAATCCTAAAAAAACGCATTTTCTGATTGACACTAAACATGCTGATTTAATGTATAAGCATGCATGCCGTGTTGCAAAGAAGATAACTTTCTCGACGATTAAGACAAGTTTTGGTTTTAATGACAGCATGAATATCGGGAGCATTTTTTATACAAGCATGCAGGCGGTTCCTGCTTTTTTGCCGTCGGTATTGAAAGGAAAAAATATTCCATGCCTGATTCCTTTGGGGATTGACCAGGATCCTCATTTTAGAATTTCGCGGGATGTCATGCCTAAACTAGGATATTACAAACCAGGAATTTTGCATAGTGTTTTTCTGCCGCCTTTAACTGGAACTGGAGGAAAAATGTCTGCATCAGGAGAACATTCTATTTGGACAACAGACTCCCCAAAAGAAGTTGAAAAGAAAATAAAAAAATATGCTTTTTCAGGGGGGCGGGACACAATTGAAGAGCACAGAAAAAAAGGAGGCAATCCTGATATTGACGTGAGTTTTCAATATTTGAAAATGTTTTTTGAGCCTGATGATGAAAAGTTGGAAAAAATTTATAATGATTATAAGTCCGGGAAAATGTTAACAAATGAATTAAAAAATTATTTAATTGAAAAAATAAATGCGTTTTTGAAGACTCATCAGGAAAAAAGAGAAAAAGCAAAAAAAGAGGTTGAGAGGTTTTTATATAAAAATTAAAAATGCAGGAGGTGTTGAAATTTGGAATTGGAATTTTTGTTTTAGTTTTGGGTTTTTTTATTGGAGATTTTTTAGCCAAAAAAACTAAAGAAGAATTAAAGTGTGGGGGAAAGTGGTTTAAATTAATATGTTTAGTTTGCTTAATTGGAAGTTTGGTGAGTTTGGTTTCAAGGCAGGATGTTTATTTGTTTAGTTTTTTGTTTATTTTTGTTGTGACTAGTCGGAGTTTGAAAAGAGGATTATGATTTATTGTATTTAACATCGGAATTTAACGAAGTTTGATTTTCCCTCGTAGAGCGAAGCGGAACAGAGCTGGAAAATCAAATTTGGATGGAAGAGCCTGCAAGGCTCTGGAATCGTTAAATTCCTGTTATATTCTCCCGTTAGGGATTGAGTTTTAGTGCAACGTCCCGAAGGGAAAACTCAAAGTCGTCGTGTCTATTGTTTTTTCTGGGGGCTGGCAAAGTGTATATTTAGTCACATATAAGTAGTAACAGAATAGAAAGATTTAAATACTAGTTATTATCATTAATATTAATATGGAAAAACAGATTGGTAAACTTGAAAGAGAATTGCAAGAAAGAGGTTTTTCTAATTCAGATAATCCTCTATTTAATTTATCAGATGATAGAGTAAACTCAGTTTATCAAAGGCTCCAAACAGATACTAAAGCAGAAGCAATATCAAGAGATACTACTAGTTGGGATGAAATAAAGGAATGTGTTGAATCTCACGTATCTCAATATGGGGATGGAGCTTTAGTTATTGTTTCTGGTGCAGCTCCACATATTTGGGGAGCAATACCTTATTTAGAACAGCGAGTAGGAGCAAGATATATTTCTGCAACATCACATAAATTGGGAATTGACTTGGTTGCTAATGAAGATACTATGATCAAATTTGATAAAGGAACAAAAGAAGATAAAGAACAAAAAGCTCTTGATGCAATCCAAGTCCAAATGAAAAGAGATTTAGGTGTTGCGAGAAATTTAGGTTATGATACTATTGAAGCGTATCTCGCCGATAGAGAAAAAGTCCAAAATCCAAGAAATGTAATTTTTGGAGCAGAAGAAACAGGACTTCATACTTTATATTTTGGCGAAAGGGATGAACAATTACATAAAGTATTACTTGATTTTGTAAATGAAGCTAAGCCAAAGAGTATTCTGTATATCCATGAGGATTTGAATGTGGAAGGAATGAGAAGGGATTTTGAAAATGGAAAACCTGAATTTATGGGAAGACTTCCAAGAGATGAAATTTTTGATTATGCAAAAAGTCAAGGAATTCCTGTTGAGTTTGGAGCCTTTGGACATAGAGATAGACAATCATTCGGTGATTTTGGTATGGGTAGAATGATTGGATTGAGAGGATTATCCGATTTCTATTAATTTCTTTGCCAGCCCCCTTTTAATAAATCTACACGACGATTGAATATAACATCGCGATTAAGAGAAGTTCGGTTTTGAGGCAACCCACAAAACCGAATTTGGATGGAGAAGTCTGCAAGACTTCGGAATCTCTTAATCGCTGTTATATTCGTCTGACCAACAGGAAGACCTAAAATTTAGTGCAACGATGCCGAAGGCAAAATTGCACATAACATCGGAATTTAACGAAGTTTGATTTTCCCTCGTGAAGCGAAGCGGAACAGAGCTGGAAAATCAAATTTGGAGAAATGCCGAGCTGAGGCATTTCTCGTTAAATTCCTGTTATGTCTCCTGACG
>JASFEO010000023.1:0-13195 GCA_050124795.1 Candidatus Pacearchaeota archaeon | reverse complement strand
TCGTGCCACGCTGCGCTCTCCTCCTTCGTCGTCGGGTCGTGAAACATAAGTTAAGCGGTTCGCCCCTCGGCTCGGGGCTCTCCCAAATTTTCCTCCTCCGTCGGAAAACTTCGCTTAACCTAATGTTCCCAGCGTCGATAAATCGACCAAATTTAAAATTTCATTTTTGCCCACCCAAGATACGAGAGAAAAGCCTGCGTCCTTCGGACAGATAGCTGAAAACAAGTTTTCAGAGAAAAACTTCTTTTACCCGACCGAAGAGAAAACCAACGAAATTAAAATTTCGCATAACAAAGGGTAAAAGGTTTCACTTCGTTACACCCAAATTTTTCATTTACTTTGAGGGGTTCTTAGTCCTTCGGACAATTTGTCTTTGCTAACGCAAAGGTTATAAATTGTGTTCTTTTCTTTAAGTTATGAAAGAGACAAAAATCAAAATAGGAAAAACTTCAATAATTGATGAGAAAGCTAAAATAGGAGAAGGAACAAAAATCGGAGAGTTTTGCATAATTGAAGGAACTAAAATTGGAAAAAATTGTAAAATAAAAAACTATAATGAAATAGCAGATATAAAAATTGGCGATAATGTCCAAATAAATTCATTTAATCTTTTGTGTTGGATGGTGACAATTGAAGACAATGTCTTTATTGCTTCTGGTGTTAAAACTACAAATGACCCAATGCCTCCTTCTTACACGAGGACAGGCAATACTGATTTATGGAAACCTACTTTAATAAAAAAGGGAGCTTCAATTGGTTCAAATGTTACAATATTGCCGGGAGTAACAATTGGAGAAAATTCAGTGGTTGGTGCTGGAGCAGTTGTAACAAAAGATGTCCCAGATAATGCAATAGTTGTAGGAAATCCTGCAAAAGTTCTAAAGTATAAAGAATAACTTCTTAGTAGTAACAATTAGTAAATTTTATAAACTCCGGTTTCCTCTCATTTTTATGGTAAAAGCATTATTCGGTTTTGATGTTGAAAGTATTTATTCTAAAGATTCTTCTACTGATAAGTTTGTAAAAGACGCAGAATCTAATAAAAGAATACTCTCTGGAATAGATATTTTGATGGATAAATATAGGGCAGAAAGAACTTTATTTATTTTAGGAAAAACCCTAAAAGATTTTGAAGGTTATTTTTCAAACAAAGATTTTAAAAAACTTTTTCCAAATGAAAATCCCTTGGTAGAATTAGCTCAACACACATATAATCATCTTACATTTAATCCGATTTCTTCTGTGCCAAATAAAGAGTGTGTTGATGAAAAAACTTTTATTGATGATGTTAAGAAAGCAAATGGATTAATGAAAAAAGTATTTGGAAAAAATCCTGTTGGGATTAGAACCCCTTACGGATATTCAAGAAAAATTCCTGAACAAGTTGCAGATAGTTTAAAAGAAACTGGTTTAGAGTATATTAGTTCTTGTGGAAGAGATTCTGAAGATGGACTAAACCCTCGAATTATTGAAGAAGGAAATTTAAGGCAACCCTCAAAATATAATTCAGGACTTTTAGAAGTTCCTTCTCATGGATGGCAAGACAGTGCTTTTACAGGATTGACAAATACTCCGTTAAGAGATGTTCCAAAAAACAAAGGAGAAATAAGCTCTTTTTACAAAAAGTTATTTAGACAAGCAAAAGAAATTGAACAAAAACATGGACAGGAAATTTATTTGGGTTTTGTTATGCATCCTTGGGCTATTAATATTTATGACTCAAATCTAGAATTTTTAAGCAATTTAATGGAATATACTAAAAAAGAGAATATTGAGAATAAGGCACATAGAAGTTTATTGAATAATTAATTTTATCGGAATACCTTCTTTTAGAAAAAGAAGCAAAATAAGAACCCCTCATTTTCTTTTTTAGAAAAAAAGAAACAAAAAGGCAGGCTTTTCTCCCTCATTATTTGGTCGTCGGAACCATCCGCCTCCCCCACCCTAAAATGAAATTTTAAACTCACGAGGAAACTTTTTGTTTCAGCTCGTGCCCTTCGGGTCTGGGAACAGCAGATTAAACAGAAAAATGTTTTCGCTTCGCTCACCCTCATATAACAAGGATTATGAGGAAAATCCCTTGCAAGATTTTTCCCAAATTCTTCTTCCAGCTCGAGCCTGTGAGGTTCCGCTCCAGTCTCGAGGTCAGAAGAACTTTCCTTATCCCCGATGTTAGTTTCAATTGAGTTTGAGTTTTAAAGACGGGCACGCGATTAGTCCTTTCAGGACAGATAGTCAAAATCAGAGATTTTGAAATTTTATTTAGAAATAATCTTTCCCCCCGACGGCAGACTCTAAAAACTATTATTTTGCAGTTTTCCATAGGATTTCAAATTGTTCTTTGAAGTGTTTAGCAACTTCTTCACTTTCTACAACAATTGAGATAGGTTCTTCACTAAATATCCCTATTATTGTCAGATTTCCAATAATTCCTATTGCCACTAAAGAACCATAAGGTAATTTTTTTATTAACTTCAAAAACTTTCGAAGTCTTCACCAAATTTATAAATAAGTTTTTCTTATAGTTTTTATGGCAAATAAATTTATTATGATTGACCTAAATGATGAGAAGAGCAAAAACATTGCAAATGTTCTTTCAAATAAAACCTGCAAAAAAATACTTAAAGTTTTAAGCGAAGTTAAAGAACTTAGTGAAAAAGATATTTCTGATAAATTGAAATTACCAATTAACACTATTGAATATAATTTAAAGAAATTGTTAGTATCAGGATTAATTGAAAAAACTAAGAATTTTTTTTGGAGCAAAAAAGGAAAAAAGATTGACTTATATCGCATTTCAAATAAATCAATTGTTATTTCACCGAAGACAAAAAAACTAAATTCTAAAATTAAATCTTTTTTAGGTGTTGGGGTTATTTCTGTAATTGCTTCACTTGGAGTCAGGCAGTATTTTTTAATAAAACAAAAAAATTTATTGGTCTCGCAAGATGCAATGTATAGTGTTACAGAAAAAAGTTTGCAAACCGCGGGGGAGATGGCAGCAAGAGCTTCTGAGGGGGCGGGCAATTTAATTAATTTTCAAATTCCTGTTTTTTGGATTTGGTTTTTAGCTGGCGCAATTTTTGCATTATTAATTTTATCAATTATAAAATTGAAAGGAGGTAAAAAATGAAAAAGCAAAAAATAGACAATTCAGTAAAAATCACACTGATAATTGTTTTAGGAGTTTTGGTTTTAGGATATATGATTTATTCAAGTTTGCCAACGACCTCAGCAAATACAGTCACAGGAAACGGCCAGGCAACAATAAAAGTAATGCCTGATTTAGTAAGAGTTTATTTTAATGTACAGACTCGCGGGGAAACTTCAAAAGAAGCAACAAATAATAATTCAGAGATTGTCGACGACTTAATCACTAAACTTGTGAAGCAGGGTTTTGAGAGAAAGCAAATTGAGACAACAAATTTCAATGTTTATCCTGATTATATTTGGGATGATGAAGGAAGAAAAGAAAATGGTTATGTTGCAACCCACTCAATTCGTGTTGAACTTTCAACTGATGACATTGATAAAATTGGCAATGTGGTTGATGCAGGGGTTAATGCAGGTGCAGGAGTTTCATACATAAGTTTTGAATTAAGTCAGGACCTGGAAAATCAATACAAAGCAGAAGCATTGGAATTAGCTGCGAAAGATGCAAAAACAAAAGCACAGGCAGTTGCAAATGGACTTGGCAAGAACTTAGGAAAACTTGTTTCAACTCAAGGCAATGACTTTAATTATTACCCTTGGAGAATTTATGAATCAGGCGGAGTTGCATCATTAGACGCTGCAAGTGTAAAACAAGAAGCAACAAATATCCAACCAGGTGAACAAGAAGTTTCAGCAAGTGTGCAGGCAGTATTTGAACTTAAGTAAATTTTTATTTTTCAAATTCTGCTTTTAATTTTTTAATTATTTATCATTAAGAATTCCGTTAATCATAACAAAAAAGTAACTTTCTCGAATTTCACAATCACCTGAGCAAGAATCTACTTTTCCATCAAGACCTCTGTCAGTAACAATTGTTCTTCTAATAAATCCAGGAAAGAAATCATAGTCCTGGAATTCCTGTTCCATTCTTAATTCATCATTATTGCCTGGCCCGTACGGAACGTTATCAACAAAGGAGAAATAAATTCTTCTGTCTTTAACTTTTTTAAAATAGTATTTTGCTAAAGTTATCTCGTCTGTAGAATACCTTATTCCAGTGTTAATAATCTCTTTAGAAACCCGGTAAACATCAGGGTCAATTTTGCTGGCGCAGTTTGTTGTTAAAATCGAAAGAACAGGAATTGTAACAAGACCAAGATTTTTAAAAAGTTTTGATAAGCTTTTTTTCATTAGTATTAAAGGGAGAAAACTGTTTTTAAGGATTATTGTGTTAGAAAAATAGGTTTTCTAGGCAACTTTTAAAAATAAAAAATCTTTTAATATTTCAATTAAAGTTGGAATCTTTGATTTCTTTGCGATTTTCGGCGAGGGCATTTAAAAAAATCGCTTCGCATGAACAGGAAGGGAGATTCCAAAGAACCGCTTAGGTTGAGCGACTTCGTGGTAGAAGAATAGGATGAACAAAAACTTCGTGCGAGGTCGGGAGAAATTTTGATATGGCAGTTAAAAATATTAATGCAAATGAATTAAGAAATTTAATTAAAAATCATAGAGATAAAATTGAGATTATTGATGTGCGCGAACCCAGTGAGCATGAAATTATCCGAATAAAAAATTCAAAATTAATCCCAATGAATGAATTGCAAAATCACCTTAATGAAATTGACTGGGAAAAACAAGTTATTTTTATTTGCCGAAGTGGTTCGCGAAGCAGAATGATTGCGAATTTAGTTTCGCAAATGGGACGAGATGTTTCTAATTTGCAATATGGAATTTATGAATGTTTTAAAGACAGCAAAGGTGAAAACTTAGAAGTTAATGAAGAAATGACTGATAAGTATTTTTAGAAAATTTTTTTAATATTAAAGGTAAAGATTGATTTAACTAAAAAAATATTCCACAATTTTGGGAGAGGCATGTATAATTGAAAGGTTCGCAGCAATACCCAACAAGATAATCTCTCTGGTTTCTAGTTTATCAGCATAACCTCCCACAATATTTTTTTTTATCTTCAGTTAAATTCCTCCCCTGAGTTATTCTTTTTTCATAACTTTCTGCACTCCATTCAAGTAATCCTGGTTTTAAATTTCTATTTCTCATAATCCCTCAAACATCCTCTTATTATATAAGTGTTTCTATTACTTTTTTTGAGATTAATTAAAATAACTTTCTAAAATAAAAAATAAAAAATAAAAATTTTCCCCAAACTAAATTTAGTTTGGCTGAGCAGTGATATCTCTGTTTTCACGAGGTCTATCGTCTCTGTCTCTATTGAAATTTTTTGGTCCTCGGTTTTGCCCGCCAAATCTTCGTCCGCCGCCTCGATTGTTGAAATTTCTTCTTGGTCTTGGCGCATCAGGGTCAAACGGCTTTGCTTCATTAACCTTGATTGGTCTTCCTTCGACTTCTTTTTCATTCATTTCTTCAATTGCTTTTTTAGCACTTGCGTCATCCTTGAAAGTCACAAAACCAAATCCCTTGCTTCTGTTGTTAAACTTATTGACAATTACATTAGCTTCTTCAATTTCTCCATACGAAGCAAAAAGTTCTCGCAACTTTTCATCATCAACCGCAAAAGGGAGATTTCCTACATACAACTTCATCTTACTTTTCCTCCTTACATTCATCTTCAACCTTAGAAACAGTTCGAATTCTTCTTACCTTTCCTAACAGTCTGATAAAACGAGAAAACAAGGAGTTTTAAATGTTTGTATTAGATATCTGAAAAGGATTTTCGAAAAACTTTTAACTAGTGATTTCCTGATATAATTATGTCAGCGTTTCCATGGATTTTGGTTTCAGTAGGAATTTTAATTATATTACTTTTAGTTCTCGCGGTTATTTTTAAAAAAGGTCAAAAACACAGGACTGATTATTTTGCTTTTTTTGTGATTGGACTTATCTGGCTGCCGTTTGGAATTGTGTTTCAGATTCTTGCTCCTGAAAATTTCATTGGAATGATGTTTATTTTTTTAGGTCTGGCTTATATAATTCTTGGATTAAGTCATAAAAAAGATTGGAAAAAAAATCAAAAGTGCTGGAAACAACTTTCAAAAAAAGAAAGAAAAATAAAATTAATCCTTACAATTATTTCAGGAATTTTAGTTTTGTTGGGGTTAGTTGCATATTATATTTTTAGAGGATAAAAATGAAAAAGAAAAAAATGAGGGATAACTGGATGCTTGGCTTTCTAGGTTTCTTGGGTTTTCAGGGTCTGAATGGAATTGTCCAGCATGACTGGTGGATGGCAGTTTGGGTTGTCTGGTTTAGCTGGTTTGTTTATTTTGTTCCTTTGAAGAAATAAAATGGATGAAAAAAGAGCAAGGAGAGTATTTGTTTTATAGGATTTTCAGTTGTTTTCATGACTAATGTAAATCGCTCATTAGGAATTGTCTTTCTTGGTTTAGGATGTCTTTATATGCTAATTGGAATGAGAAGAATGAAATCTCAGGGGAAGAAAACAAAGAAGAATGAAAAATAAAACAAAAGATGAAAACTTAGTCTGGATTTTATTGTAATTGCAATTGTCTTTCTCGCTACAGGAATAATTAAAAAAGATTACTTGTGGTTTGTAAGATGCGCAATTGTTCTCGTCAGAGGAATAGCTTATTATGTTCTTGTGAAGAAGAGAATTATTGGAAAAAATAGGGAGAGGAAATAGGAAGGTTTTTATTTAATAATTTCTATAATTAATTATGGGAATTAAATGTCCTAGGTGTAATAACATAAATACTTTTGCAATTGCAAATGAAAGAATGAAATGCAATAATTGTTCTAAAGAGTGGAAGCCTTCAGGTAATTTAGGAAAGAAGATGGTTCCTAGAAAAAATACTTTTGGTTTTGTTGTTGGCAGAAAGATTCCAAATGCCAAATCTGAATTAAGAGAAGATTTTCTTGGCAATAAAAAGAGAGTGAAAAAATCAAAACAAAGAAAGAGTAAGTTTATATTTTAAAAACAAAAAATAAGCAAACAAAAAAGAATTGCTTCTATTTCAGTGCAAGGGACAAAATAATTAAATGATTGATTTATCAAGAAGATTATGAATAGGGAATGGAGAAACATGTTAATTTTTATTGGATTTTTATTATTTTTAATTTGGATTTTTTTACCTTCAAATCCAAGTGAGAATCATGAGTTAAAAGTAGATTTAAAAAATAAAATTCAGGATGATTTTTTTAATATTCAGGAACTACACTGGACACATATGCCCTTGACTTATAGCTTCAATAATTTAGGGTGTTCAGAAGTTCAAATTAATCATTTTCTTAAAGGAATAAGTATAATAGAAAATTTAACAGAAGGGAAAGTAAGTTTTATTGAAACAAATGAAGAAGGAGATTTACAAGTTAATTGTATTGATAGGGATTTTTTAATTAGTGAGTTGACAAATTGTGAAGAAGTTGTAGTTCAGGGGAATCCAACATCAATTAATTGGTATGAAGGATTTTTGGATCGGGAAGAAAAAAGATTTATTTCTGCTGCAAGAATTAATCAAACAGAACAAAATAAAACATATAAATTATGTTCAATTAATTTAAATGAAGTTGGTTTTAATTTTGATTACGATGTTTTGGGAGAAGGGGGGATAACAAATAATAGTGAAAATCTTATCATAAGAGGAGAAGTTAATTTATATCAAGGTTTTGAAAAATTTACAACCTGCACTTTTCCTTCAAAAGAGATTCATGAAGTGTTTCATTCATTTGGTTTTGATCATTCTTACGAGCCCTACTTTGATCCTTACTATGGTTACGCAGACTGGAGTTATGCAGAAGATATTATGTTTCCATATAATTATTGTCAATATCAAAAAGAAGTTCAAGAAAAATATGTCAATTGTTTAAACAATATTTATTCTAATGGAGAATTTCAGGGAGATTGTTCTGAAATAAACTTTTTTAGGACTACCTCTGAATGTGAGGAAGGTTGGTATGAAGCGACTAATTCAGATTATCTTTGCTGTCCTGAACCAAATATGTTTATCGGAGAGGATGGTTATTGTTATTAAAAATTTAAGAAAAAAACAAAAAAATAAGCAAGCGAAAAAAATCCCAAAAATAACTAATCAATAAATTAACAAGTTACTCCTTTCACAAAATCAATTCTCAGGTAAAAAATACTAAATTGAAGCTTTTAGTAGTTCTATGCTGAACACGTCGGCGAACCTTCGTGCGTACACAAGAACTCTATCAACGCAATCTTCTTTTGCGGCCTTAATTGTCTCGTTTTGCGAATGGCTTCGAGCTTAGATGCATTCAGCTCTTATCCATACAATGCGTAGCTATGCAGCCTGCCATTTGACAACTGCTCACCAGAGGCATCCGACCCCCGTTCCTCTCGTACTAGAAGATCGTTCCACTCAGACAATAACACACCTAGTAGATATCATACAAACTGTCTCGCGACGTTCTTAACCCAGCTAATGATCCCTTTTAATGCGTGAACTCCGACACCCTTGGTTGCTTCTGCACAACCAGGATAGGGAAAGCCGACAGCGAAATACCAAACCGCCCCGTCAATTCGGACTATCGGGGGCGACCAGCTTATTATCCTTGGGGTAACTTTTCTATCAGACACGGCTTCTATTAAAAAAGCACGTGGGTTCACTAGGCCCATGTTTCCATCCTGCATTCGTTACTGTTCGGAATACAGTCAGACAGACTTTTGCCCTCGCACTCAACCCTAGATTTCCAAGCTAGGTGAGTCTGTCTTTGGGTCCAACCGATATCTTTTCGGCTGGGCACCACCCCAGTCAAACTGCCCGCCTGCTGCTGTCTGGTAAACCATAAGCAAGCTTAAACAAAATGGGTAGTATTACAAGGTTGCTCCACAGCCACCGAAATGACTGCTTCGACGCTCCTACCTATGCTATGCGTTTCGCTTAAGTTCACAACAACAAGTTGCAGTAAAGTTCCACAAGGTCTTTGCTTCCCACTAGGCGTCTCTGGCCTGTGCACCAGAGAGTATTTTCAGAAGGCTCCAATTAGGGACAGCAACAACCTCGTTAAACCATTCATGCAAGTCACCATTCAGATGACAAGGTATTACGCTACCTTAAGCAAACTGTTACTTTCACATTTTGTAAATGTTACTGACCGTCTATCGACGGCGGATTAACGCGAGTTAATCTCTGCATGTCTCCATGCAGATCGGACTATATCATCATGATTTTGCAATTTAGATCATGTTTGGCGTATAGTCTCTGAGGATTCTAGAATCGATTTGCTTCACTTTCTGCTTCTTCTAAATCTCCATAAAGATTTGGAAATTTCTTTCTTGAAATAGATTTTTTACAAGATTCAATAGTATCAAGTAGATTCTGTCTACTATTTGCCCTATCAACACTTGTATCTCTATCATAGCTTTCTTTAGCTTTTATAAAAAAACCATATTCCATAGCAAGAATTTCTGCGTTTAGATTTCTTATCATAACAAATTCAAAAAATTAAAGTTTAAAAACTTTTTGTTTTGTCACTTTTCTAAAGTAATTAACAATTCTAATCTTTCCTGCTGATTGTCTCTATTCTTTGGATTTTTACTGAAGATAAATTTAAATTTATCAACGAGTACCAAAGACCTACCAAGAGTTTCCAGCATATAGCCAAATTTTTTCTCTGTCCTTTTAATATTGCATTAATATAATTAAATGCAATTTAGGGGACAGAGCCCCCTAAATTGAGGGTCATAGTTACCCCCGCTGTTTAATGGGGCTTAGCTCCCTTGAAAAAGAGTTTGACACACCACCACTGAGCAGGTCTCACCAAGTATACACGTCGTTTCCGATTAGCACTTGGCTACGTTTTTGGTAAACAGTCGGGCCGTCCTTGTTACTGAGATCTATTAATGCACACGAATTACTAAGCACACAAAAATAGACATCCCTTAAGCCGAAGCTACAGGACCAGATTGCCGAATTCCCTTAATTGGTTTTACCTTACAGGTCTTGGCCTACTAAGCCAGGGCACCAGTGTCGGTTATGGGTACAGGTGACTTATTTAAGAATATGCACTTTTCACTGGCTCTTGGAATCAACGATAAATCTTAGATTCTCTCGCGTCTTAGGATTACCCTCGACGAGATTCTCGAAAAAAACACCCTATTGAGTGCACGCCTATCCGAAAGCGAAACATATTATATAAAAACAAGTCAGTAAATGAATATTAACATTTTGTCCATCGTCGTGCTCGGTTAAGACACAACTTAGGTCCTGACTAACCCTCAGCTAAAATATATTGCTGAGGAAACCTTGCCCTTACGACCTTATACATTCTCAGTATAATCACATCCTACTATTACCAGGATTCTCATTGGAAAACGCTCCAGCCTTTTTCTCAAAAAGCGTTCTGCGCATTTTCCACGCCTGCTTACCAGAACATTCTGTATATTATGTTGAGAAAAATTGAATATGAAATGAAATCTCGCTAACGCGAGATGAGTATGAATTAAAAAAATTTGTAAAATAAAAAATAAAGATTATCTTGGTCTACAATAATTCCAACCATTAGCCTCAGCTAGTGATTTTCTGACCAAACCTGTTCTCCACAATTGATGCTCTCCATCATCTATTTCTAAATGATTTACATAAACTTCTTCTTCAGGTTTAGGTTCGTTAAGTAACATTGCTGTACCAAGAAGATAAGGTATCATTTTTGGGTGTCTCCTTAAAGTTTCTACCACATCTTTTTCGAGAGAACTTTTAATTCCCTCTTTCAAACCTTTTTCCTTTATTTGTCCTATTAAATTTTTTATTGGTTTATATTCTGTCATCTTTGTTTACCTCCTTACACCTATATTTGTTTCAATGCAAGTTGATATTTCAAGACATCCAAAGTATTTAAATGTTTCTATTTTGTTATCTCTAAATAAGAGTAACAAATTAATTTCAAATTTTTCTCCCACATAATTTTGTGAGAAATTAATGATTTTGAAAGTTTTATTTTAAGAACTAATCATAAACTTTTGAACGCTTGTCAATTTTAGAAACAAGAATTACTTTGCAGTCGTAATTAACTTCATAAATAATTCTGTATTTTCCAACTCTGACTCTTGAAGTTGGTTTGTTATAATTTTGAAGTCTTTTACTATCTGACGGAAAAGGTTCTGTTCGCAGTAATTTCAATTTCTTAATAATTCTAATTCGCAATTCTTTGTCGCATTTTCTTAAGAATCTTGAAGCTTGCTTTGAAAGTTCGATTCTGAACATTTTAGTTCATTCCTAATTCCTTTTCAAGGTCTTCAAGAGAAATTGTCTCGCCATTTTTATATTCCTCTTCAGCTTTTTTCAAAGCTTCAATGTCATCGGCACTAAGTTGGTCATCTTCAAAATCTTGCTGCAATTTATCAACTCTTTCTTGAAGTTTCAAAATCATAGACAACATTTCCTGATTACTAGCTTGCATTTCCATAGAGTTTACTATAGTTTCCAATCTATATAAAACTTTTGATTATAAATTTGCTCATTTTTTCTCGTCGCTAATCTAATAAATTAAACTGCGAACTCAAGTGAGCATTTATCAAAAATTCCTCAACATAATATTTTAAAACGAATGCCTCTGAAGTGTCGGTATTATGCTTTAGCCCCGTCCATTTTCCGGGCTCTGAACCTCGATGGGTGAGCTGTTACGCTTTCTTTAAATGATAGCTGCTTCTGGGCTTACATCCCCAGTGTCTCAGGTTCAAAACACCGTTCGATACACTTAGCATAAATTTTGGGACCTTAACTTCAGTCTCCCTTGTTCGGGTCTCGTGACAGTATCTTACATACTGACGCTGTTTCTTGTCCTAAGGAGTCAACAGATTCTGAGTTGGAAAGATTTCCGTAAGCATTAGCCCCTGCAAAATCCATCCGTACTTTACGCCGTTAACAACCATAGACAAGACTATACGTAGGCATATTTCAGCAGGAACCAGCCATTGCCGAATTAGATAGGCTTTTCACCCCTATTCACAGGTCATTCGAGTGCATGTCCACAACACCGGTTCAGCCCTCCATCCTCCTTTCGAAAGACTTCAGCTTGCCCATAAATAGATCATCCGGCTTCAGGTCTTATCCATAAGACTAACGCGCTTTCACACTTGCTTTCGCTTTGGTTACTCAACATAGTTGATTAGCCTCGCCATATAGACAAATTCCCTGGCCCGTTTTTCAAAACGTACGTTACAAACCTTTTTTGCTAAACGCAAAAAGACCAGTAACAAACTGTAACTATTAGATTTCAAGTCTTTTAACCCTCTGTTAAGAGTACTTTTCAGCTTTCCCTCGCGGTACTAGTGCGCTATCGGACTTTGGTTGTATTTAGGGTTGCGAGTTAATCCTCGCGTATTCAGACCTCCAATCCAGGAAGCCCTACTCTTTTTAAGTTCCATCATAGAATTTTCAAATACGGGACTATCACCCTCTACGGTGTTATCGTTCCAGAAAACTTTTTCTCAATTCCTTAGATTTTCCTCACCACATCTCTAACTCAATTTCTCAAGCAGATTCAGCTTGCCCTGTTCCCTTTTCGCTCTCTGCTAATAGGGGAATAATTTTTATTTTCTCTTCCTTCCGGTACTAAGATGTTTCAATTCCCGGAGTGACTTCGTCTCTCGACGTAATTAAGAGATTCTCGGATCAAAACCTGCATGCGATTCCCCGAGACATTTCGTCGCTTGCCACGTCTTTCATCATCACCAAAACCAAGCTATCCGTCTAATAGTATAAATTAATAGTATAATTTCCTACTGAGAATTAATCTTGTCTAAACATTATCATGTTTAGAGTGGGATTTTTCCGCTTACTTATTTCATTGAACATAAAGTTCTCATTATGACACATTACCGTCGGTATTGTGCCATTCTCGTAATGAGCATGATTGTAAATTTTTTGTTTTACGATTTTAAACTTTTACTAATGATTTAGTTTAATAATTTATTAAAATAAGGGTATTTAAATTGTTCGGTGAGGTTTTGGCGTGTGTTCAGAAGAGACATATGTCGTAAGGAACCGAAAATTAGTTCGCAGGTGAAATCCTGCGAAATTGATGAAAAAAGAATTAATCCGAAAAGAATTTTTTAAACTAAAAAACAAAGGTCATTCAT
>JASFEO010000022.1:0-13495 GCA_050124795.1 Candidatus Pacearchaeota archaeon | reverse complement strand
TTTAATTTTTCTAGTTAGTTTTTCTTGTTTTTTCATAGATATCACCTCATGATATCTATGTTTTCAGGGATTATCTATTTTTCCCTGAAGACTTTTTCAACATAACATATTTTAAATAATGCAGATACCATAAAACTTAAATTCTTTGTTTTCTTAAGAATTTCATGAAGATTGATCTTTCGTTTCTGCCTTCTAATCCTGGTTGCTATCTTTTTTTGGACAAAGGCAAGAATATAATCTATATCGGAAAGGCTAAGAACCTAAAGAAAAGAGTTGCGAATTATTTTACTAAGGAGCACAGGGATGAAAAGACAAAGGCTTTAGTTTCAAATATTGAAAAGGTTGATTTTATTGTGACGAATAACGAGGTTGAAGCGTTTATTTTGGAGAATAATTTAATTAAGAAAAACAAGCCAAAGTATAATATTGATTTGCGGGATTCAAAGGGTTATGCATATATTGGACTGACAAATGAAGAGTTTCCTCGATTAATTGTTGCGAGAAAAAAAGAGGATGGCAAGTATTTTGGTCCGTTTACTTCTGCGCAGAGCCGGGATTATATTATTCATTTACTTAGTAAAAGTTTTAAACTTCGAACATGCAAGCGTTTGCCAAATAGAGAGTGCATTCGTTTTCATATTGGTGCGTGTTCTGCACCGTGCACAGAAAGAATTAGTAAGGAAGATTATGAAAAAAGAGTTGGTAATGCAGTTAGTGTCTTGAAAGGTGAGACCCGGGATTTGTTAAAGAAATTGAAAAAGAAAATGAAAGAGTTTTCTCATAATCATGAGTTTGAGTTGGCGATTGAATTGCGTGAGCAGATTAATGCCATAAAATATTTGGAGGAAAAGCAAAATGTTGAGAGGCAGAAAACTTATGATGAGGATATTGTGAATTTTATTGTGAAAGATAATAAGGTTTATTTAATGGTTTTTAATATTGACAAAGGAAGTTTAGTAAATAAGCGGGAGTTTGAAGTTGAATTTAGTGAGGATTTTTTAGAGGATTTTTTAGTTGATTATTACAGAAGTGAGAAACTGCCAAAAAGAATTATTTTGCCTGAAAAAGTTAGTGAGTCAATAGAAGAATTTTTTTCAAAATTAAAGGGGCAAAAAGTTGAAGTGGCTGTTCCGCAAAAAGGGGAGTTAATGAATTTACTTAGGTTGGTTGAGAAGAATATTGAAATTAGTTTTTTTGGTGATGAAGACAAATTAATTGAATTAAAGAATCAACTTAATATGCAGGAACTTCCTCGGACAATTGAAGGATTTGATATTTCGCATTTAGGCGGAACAGAAATTGTAGCTAGCATGGTTCAGTTTAAGAATTCAAAACCATTTAAGTCAAGTTATAGAAAGTTTAAAATAAAATCAGTGAAGCAAATAGACGACACTGCTGCGATGAGTGAAGTTGTTCGAAGACGATATACAAGACTGGTTAAGGAAAAAACTGAGTTGCCTGATTTGATTTTGATTGATGGCGGTTTGGGACAGTTGAATGCTGCCACGTCGGTGATTAAAGAGTTAGGAATTAAAGTGCCTGTTGTTAGTCTTGCAAAAAGAGAGGAAGAAGTTTATTTGCCTAACGGAGAAGTTTTGAAACTGGATAAGAAAAATAAAGGACTTTTACTTTTGATTGCTGTTCGTGATGAGGCTCATAGGTTTGCAGTTGGGTTTCAGAGATTAAGAAGAGGGAAGAAATTTTTTAGTAAGTAAAAGTTAATTAAAAAAATTTTCATTTTCTTCTTTTGAGTATTTTTCTTTTATAGCTTCATTGACCCATTTTGAACCTTCGTTTATTGCTTTTAATTCTTTTATAAATTTTAGAATTTCTTTTGGGAGGTCTGTTCTTATTGTTAGAAGGGGTCTTTCTTTGTTGTATTTTTTATTTATGATTTCTGTGTTTGTTTTTTTGGAAAGAATTCTCATATCAACAATATTGTGGAATAAGCATATATAAATATTTCTATAATATTGTGGATGGGCAAGAGGACGTTTAAAGAAATAAGGAATCAGATTTTAAGGGAAATAAAAAAAGTCAGGGAATGTTCATATGGATATCTTGAAAGAAAGGTGAATACAAACTGGCAGACAATTCGCGACCATGTTGAAAATCTTGAGTTTTTCGGAGTTGTTGAAATTACAAAGGATAAGAAGGTTAGGTTGAAAGGTTGAGAATAGATAAAATTAACACAAATTTATAAAAAGTTCGTATTTCTTGTTTAATATGGTAAAAAGTAAAAATTCTAAAAAATCATTGAAGGATAATTATTTTATTAAACAATTTTTATCACAAAAACTTTCGGTTAGAATTACTCTATCTATTTCTGTTTTATTCTTTGTATTTGCTGGTTTAATGTCAGCATATTTAATCTTTCTCGTTTCTTCTTTTTCTTTAAAATCTATTTATTCTAGTTACTTAGAACCTTTAGGTTTTGATTATTCTTCTCCTTTAGGATATTTCTCAATTTTTTTCAGTCTAGAATTTTTGGGCTTTTGGATTTATTATTTATTCAAAAGAAAAATTAATTGGTACTTATTTTCAGTTTTAGCGATTATTCTATTCTTGCTTATATTTGGTCTATCTTTCATAACCTCTTCTTACAAAGTAGACCTCCCTTCTAGCCAATATTGGAAAATAGTTAATAATTCTGAAACAAATATGTTAGTTAATTGTAATTTTTCTAGGCTTGATTGCACAAGCGTTAGGGATAAGCAATATTTTGTTGATGGAGATGAAGTTTATTGTAGTTTTGGGTTATCAAAAGAATGTGATGCAAGTTTAATGAATATTACTGAGGTTAAAAAAATTTACCTTAATTCAGAGAAAGAACCAAGAATTAATCTATCTATCGTTGAAAATCATGCAAACTTTGAGATAAAGATTGAAAAAGGTTTGAAAGCATTATGGGTAATTCCTTATTACTCTACGAATGAAAAAATAATTTCTCCATTTAATATTTATTGGGAATTTGAAAATATTTATTCAGAAGAAGAATATAATAAAAGACAAGCTGAAAAATCCTCATTTCTTATAGCACTCATCTCATTAAGCATTTTCTCAAGTATTATAGCTATGAATAACCTCAAACAATTAATTAAGGATTAATTCTTATCTTTATAATTCCTCTATCATTTTATTGAAAGACATTAATCTCACATAGCCATGGTTAAATAAGATTGGAGTAAATTTGAAGATTGCCAAGGCTTCAATATCAAATCCATTTAAATCTAAGTCTAACCCTTCTTCCTTACATCTTTTTTCAAATATGTCTAAATTCTTAGAAAGCTCTTTCCTTCTTCTTTCCTGTCTTTCAGCTATCGGAATCTCCCCAGAGTCTTTATCATTTAATTTAAGATTTAGTATATTCTTACCTGAAAAAGCAGAGCATGGCAAATCACGAAATTTCGCTTCCATTATTAGAATTTTCTTTTCTATGGGATTTATAGCAACTATATCATAATCAAACGATTTCTTAAAAAGTTTAAATCCTTTTTTGAATGGGATTAAATAACCTTTTTCTTTTAACTTCTCCCGCAGTTTATCTTCAAAAACAAATCCAATATCGCTTTTTAATTCATTAACTATCGGTTTTTCTTTAAGATGGCTCATAAACTTCAATGCCATAACGAACAACACGCCTTTACTATAAAGAATCTCCGCCCCATTATCCAAAACAAAAGGAATCTTGTTTTCTCCCCCTAAAATAAATGTGAAAAATTCTTTTATTTTCTCTTTGGGAAATTTCATTTTTTCCAAAGTAATTTTTAGTTCTTTTTTAGTTATTATATTTAATCCTTCCATTGTTTTGGCAGAATAAAATAACGAAAGAAGGCCCACAATAGGATATTTATCAAACTCTCTCTCAAATAAATCTGAAAATAATTTATTCATTTTTGTTATCATATCTATTTGAATCATTAATGTAAAAAAATTCTTGAAATATTCTTCAAAATCCATTCCTATACTAAATGGGATTCTTTTTATATTAACCACGCCTATTTTTTCATATTTAAACGAATCTTTACTATCCCCCTCCATTACCAAACCGTATTCTTTTTGTTGTTCTCTAATTGCTTCGATATATTTTAATGTTAATGTAAGATTACCTTCTTTATCAGTTGATACCAAAGTATAAATTTCCTCTTTCATATTTTGGAAAAAAGAGTAAATATCAAATGTTTTACGGTTCTCAATTAAGAACCTTTGAAAATGGGACATGTTCCCATCTCTCCCAACAAAATTAATATTTTTTGTTAGGAATATCAAATAAGAAATATACAAAAAATCTTCAACATGTATTTTTCCTTCTGTGAAGAGTTTAGAAATTATTTTATTCTGCTCTCCAAATAAAAATTTCTTAAAGTTGAGATTAAACTTAACTGATTTAAATTTTATTCTTGAAGAAAGCCCCTTAAATTGCTTTTCAGCGGGTTCATATTCATTTTTTATTTTTTTGATAGGACCATAATTCTCACAATTTTTATTTAGACAATACTCCCTCTTATCAAGGTCCAAATATAACAAATTTTTACATTTACATAGATAATTGCTTTTCATTACCAAAATAGACTTAGACTTGTTTTTATATTTGTTGTTCTATAAAGGTGTTGTATCTACAAAACCCAAACCCTTTCTCCCAACAAAAACCATAAACCCTAATATTTTTAACCCCCAATTATCTTCTTTTTTCATGAAATCTCAACACAATTTCAAAATTACTCAGGACATGAAACCCTCGGGTTCTCAGCCAGAGGCAATAGAGCAATTAACAGGAGGCCTAAAGCACAATGCAAAGTTCCAAACTCTCCTCGGTGTGACTGGTTCAGGAAAGACTTTTACAATTGCAAATGTGATAAAAAATGTAAATAAGCCGACTTTGGTGATTGCCCACAACAAAACTTTGGCTGCGCAGCTTTATGAAGAACTAAAAGGTTTTTTTCCTGAGAATCGAGTTGAATATTTTGTGTCGTATTATGACTATTATCAACCTGAGAGTTATATCCCTGCGACTGACCAATATATTGAAAAGGATTCGAAAATAAACCAAAAAATTGAAGCTATGCGCCTCGCTGCAACTGCGTCACTTATGAGCCGAAATGACGTGATTATTGTGGCAAGTGTTTCATGTATATACGGGCTTGGGGATCCTAAGAATTTTACACAAATGGGTTTTGAAATTAATAAGCAGGAAAAAGTGAAAAGAAAAGATTTATTGAAAAGATTAATTTATTCTCAGTATGAGCGAAATGACACTGAACTTGAGCCTGGGCGATTTAGGGTTAAGGGGGATATTATAGATGTGATACCAGGTTATTTTAATAATATAATTCGAATTGAAATGTTTGGAGACAAGATTGAAAAAATTGCTGAGGTTGACAAGATAACCGGCGAAGTTAAAGAAGAGTATAATTATTTTTTTCTGTTTCCTGCAAAGCATTTTGTTATACCTGAAAGTGCAGTTGAAGATGCTTTATATTCGATAAAAGAAGAATTAAAAGAAGTTTTGCCGAATTTGGGGATGCTTGAAGCACATAGATTAAAGCAGCGAACATTATATGACCTTGAAATGATTAAAGAGACTGGTTACACAAAAGGAATTGAAAATTATTCCCGGCATTTTGATAAGCGACGCGAAGGAGAGGCACCGTATTGTTTACTTGATTATTTTGGAAGTGATTTTTTAATTGTGATTGATGAAAGTCATCAGACAATTCCGCAAATTCATGGGATGTATAAGGGCGACAGAGCGAGAAAAAAGAATTTAATTGATTATGGATTTAGATTGCCTTCTGCATATGACAACAGACCATTAAAGTTTGAAGAGTTTGAAAAGATAATGAAAAAGAATCAAACTATTTTTGTTTCAGCAACTCCTGGGTTTTATGAGACTGAGAATTCTGCCAAGGTGGTTGAACAATTAATTCGCCCGACTGGTTTGGTTGACCCTGAAGTTGAAGTTCGCTCAACTAATGGACAGATTGAAAATGTAAAAAAAGAAATTGAAAAAACAATTAAGCAAGGAAATAGAATTTTACTTACAACTCTCACAAAGAAGTTAGCAGAAGAGTTAGCGAATTTTTTATCAGAAGAAGGAATTAAAACCAGATATTTGCATTCAGAAATTGACACAATTGAGCGAAGTGAAATAATTAGGGAACTTAGGCTTGGAAAGTTTGATGTGTTGGTTGGAATTAATTTATTGCGTGAAGGACTTGACATTCCTGAGGTAGGTTTTGTTGGGATTCTCGACGCTGACAAAGAAGGTTTTTTAAGAAATGACAAAAGTTTAATTCAGACAATTGGCAGAGCTGCAAGAAATGTTGATGCGAGAGTAATTCTTTATGCAGATACAATTACTGATTCAATTAAAACTGCAGTAGAAGAAACTAAAAGAAGAAGAGAAATTCAGATTAGTTATAACAAAGAGCATAACATCACACCTAAGACAATTATAAAACCAATTAAAGAAAAGACAGTTGAAATTAGCGACATTAAGTCAATACCAAAAGCAGAAATTCCTAACTTAATTATTGAACTTGAGCAGGACATGATGGAAGCAAGTGAGAATCTTGAATTTGAAAAAGCAATTAAATTGAGGGATAGGATTAAAAAGTTGAAGGAGAGAATGAAAACCTGTGAAGAATATTTTTTAAATGCTATTGTTAGCACGACTATGGATTTTGAGGATATAGGCAAGTATTTTGAAATGGGAAAAAAGCAGGTAAACATAGAATCTTAATTGCAAAAAAAGGTCTTAGTTCTATTGAGGCGGAGAATGGAAAAAGAATTTTGTTGCATTGAAAGAAATTTAACAAAAATTATTAAAGTATCTCAAAGGATTCCCACCATTTCACTCTTCCGATACTAAAATGAAAATCTCCATAATATTTAGAATATACTTTGAAATGATCTTTTAGGTAGAAATGATACTTAGAATTATTGTTCTTTTCGAAATTATAAATTCCTTGGATAATTGGATCCTTTTTGCAGTTATATCTATTTCCTTTTCCCCACATTGTTATGACTTCGCCGGTTTCCTTCATATGGTTTATCCATTCAGGTGCTCTTACCAATATTTCATATATTGGTTTTACTCCCAGAAGAATTAATGTATCTATAAAGTGTATTTTAAAAGGAAGGTTGTATAAATCCCCTTTGAGAACATTGAGTGGAATGTTTTCTTTTTGTAGATTAGGTTTTAGGTCATCGAACGAGGGACTGGAGCCAGAATCAATCTGATAGGCCTTATTTTTTTCTCCGCAAATTAGTGGTATTTCTAATGAGCTCCCACAGCCACAATCAACTATGACTTTATTTTCTAAGGATAAAAGATAACTTAGAAGATTAGAATGAAATATGCTTTCCCTAATTGTATTTTCTAATATATATTCTCTTAAGGTTTTTTTCATATGCCAAAAGAAGGTTTTGGACTTTTAAATTTTATTATTGGTTCCTAAATGTATACGCAGGTGACATATGTCTGTTGCCTGCACAGGCTAGAACCCATAGAAATATTTAAATACTTTTATGAAATTATTTTCATATGAAATCGAATACATACCATGTTTTCTTTACTAACCTTGCAAATCCACTTAGAATTCAAATTGTTTCATCATTAAAAGAAAAACAAAAAAATGTTTCAGAACTTGTTAAAGAGTTGAATGTTGAACAAAGCAAATTATCCCATGCACTGGCTTCTTTAAGGAATTGCAATATTGTTGTTGTAAAACAAAAGGGAAAGGAAAGAATTTATTCATTAAATAAAAAAACAATTTTACCAATTTTAAGAATAATTGACAAACATGCAAAAACTTTTTGCTCTGGAAATTGCAAGGGGTGTGGAAAGTAATGCTTCGCAGTTTAAACTTAAAAATGTTGAGAGGAAAAGATGATTAAGATAATTAAAAAAATAAAAAAGGGTTCAAACGGAATGGAACCCGCAATGCTGATACGCAATTATAATATATCTAGAATGTTAAATTATTTAAATGTTTCTTCTAGAGAGATAATAAAATGATAATTGAATTTAAGAAAATGAAACTTAATGGAGAAAATATGCAAGTGAAGATACTTGGGGAATCAGTCAGTTCAAATTCTCACGGTGAAAAAGTTGATATTTCAATGTCTATTTTACAGTTGGCAAAAGTTTGGGGAACAGATAGAGAAGTTTCTGACTTGGAAAATGGATTTGGTTCATGGGAACTTGAAAAGCAGTGTGAGGAAACAAAAAAACTAATTAATAAATTTCCAGAAGTAAAGTTTTGGGACAAAGAAGTTGAATGTTATGAGTCTAAAATAGGTGGCAAAAACGGCGACAATATAGAAATTCTTGGAGAAGATATTTCAGGATGGAATGGTGAAGGAATCTCAATTGAAATGCCCTTTGAAGTTTATGACAAGGAAATCAATGGAAAAGATTTTGATATTATTTTAACTCCTTTTACAATTATATTAAGAATTAAAAAAGATGAAGTTAAGAAAAAATAAAATGAAAATTAGAAAAGCAAGAAAATCAGATATTAAGGGAATATTAGAATTAGAAAAACTTGATAGGGGGAGATATTGGAAAAAGAAAGATTTTGAAAATGCAATTAAGAATAAATTTGCAATTGTGTTAGTTGCTGAAGAAAAAAATAATGTCCTTGGGTATATCAATGGATATTTCTGTCCAACAAAAACTAGTGAAGTGATGATTCATGAAACTCGCGTTAATAGAAATTTAAGAAATAAAAAAATCGGAACAAAATTAGTTAATGAGTTTTGCAAGGCAGCCTTCAATGAGGGCGCAAAAGAAATCTATGCAGAAATTGATTCAAAACTTAAAAAGTTTTATATTGGTTCATGCAAATTTAAAAAATCAAATAATTGGATAGAGGTTATTAAGAAAAGATGAAACAAAAAATTTTATGTATATGCGCAAAAGGCCAAAATAGAAGCAGATATCTTTCAGAATATTTGAAAAGTCTGGGATATGAATCAAGATTTGGGGGTGTTGAGGGGTATGATAAAACTCCCGGCAAGGCACCAAATCCAGTTGAACAAAAAGATGTGGATTGGGCTGACTTGATAATAATAACCCGTAAAAGATTAGAAGCAATCTTTAATCAATTATTCAAAACAAATAAAAAGATTTTAGTTTTTGATGTCCCTGATTTAACTCCTTCGGGAAAATTTGATAAAACTGAGGATATGCTAAGAAAAGTGATTGAACCTCACTTACCTTTTGAAAAATGAAAACAATATACTTCGACAATGCAGCAACAACAAAAGTTGACGACGAAGTTGTGAAAGTTATGATGCCTTATTTTACTGAAAAGTTTGGAAATGCTTCAAGTGTTCATGAACTTGGTCAAGAGGCAAAAGATGCAATGGAAAAAGCCCGTCGGATAATTGCAAAATCAATAGATGCAAAAACTAGTGAGGTTTATTTTACTTCAGGCGGGACAGAGGCAAATAATTGGGCAATTAAAGGTTTGTTTTTTCAAAATTATCCTGAGAAGAATCATATTATAACAACAAAGATTGAGCATGATTGTGTTTTGAATACTGCAAAGTGGTTGGAAAAACAGGGTGCAGAAGTTACTTATCTTGATGTAGATGAAGAGGGGTTTGTTGATTTAGAACAATTAAAAAATTCTCTAAATGGAAAAACAATTGTTGTTTCAATTATTCATGGAAATAATGAGATTGGAACAATTCAGGATTTGGAAAAAATTTCTGAAATTTGTCATGAAAAAAATGTTTTATTTCATACTGACGCGTGCCAGAGTTTTACAAAAACTAGATTAAATGTGAAAAAACAAAATCTGGATTTAGTAACTTTAAATGCTCACAAAATTCACGGACCAAAAGGAGTTGGTGCTTTATACATAAAAGACGGGATAAAAATAAATCCTTTAATGCATGGCGGGGGGCATGAAAGAAATTTGAGAAGCGGAACAGAAAATATTCCCGGGATTGTGGGGTTTGGTAAAGCAGTTAAAATTGCAAGAGAAAAAGATGTAAAAAAAATGACTGAATTAAGAGATTATTTAATAGAAGAAATTTTGAAATTGCCGAATACAAAATTAAACGGCTCAACTAAAGACAAACGGTTGTGCAATAATATTAATGTGACCTTTTCAAATATTGAAGGAGAAGCAATCGGCGGATATTTAGAAACTTATGGAATTTGCACATCAACAGGTTCAGCATGTTCATCTCATTCACTTGAACCAAGCCATGTTTTAATGTCAATAGGAAGAAGTCATCAGGAAGCAAATTCTTCAATTAGGATTTCAATAAGTAAATATACAACACGCGAAGAAGCAGATTATTTTTTAGAAAAACTAAGAAAAGTAGTTGAAAAATTAAGGAGGATAAGTCCTTTGGTGGATTAAGAATTTAAAATGAAAAACAAAATAAAAATTCCTCTGCTTAAATTAGGTGTAAATTTGTTTAGGAAAAAGTTTGTTTTTGCAGGAGTTCCAGTGATAATTCAAAAAAAGAAATTTTATTAGGCAAAAGAGATCCTCGTCATCCTTTTTTTCCGTCGCTGTGGGGTTTGCCTGGCGGAATGGTTGAGTATGGAGAAAGAATGGAAGATGCAGCAAAACGAGAAGTCGCAGAAGAAATAGGAATAAAAATTAAAATTATAAAACAATTAAATGCTTATGATGGTTTGCCAAGTAAAGATTGCAAACTTCATTTCGTTGATGTTCCTTATCTAGGGAAAATAATTTCAGGAACACCAAAACCAAAAGATGAAACTAGTGAAGTAAAATGGTTTAAACCTCAAGAAATTAAGAAAATAAAACTCGCATATAATCATAAAGAGATTTTGGAAAAAGAGGGGTTTTTGAAATGACAAAATATCTCTGGCATGGTTCTCCAAGAAAATTGAAAGAGTTAATTCCTAGGCAGGCAACAGGGTTAAATAAAAAAGAAGATAGGCAGATTGGGGTTTATGCAACAGACAAGAGAGATAGGGCAATTGCAATGACACTTATAAATTTAAAGGGAGTTAGAGGGGGGACAAGATTAATTTTTCCAAGAGGAAAAGTTAAAGGAATTGTTTTTGAAGGATGGCCAACGCAAGAATATTTTTATCTATACACTTTGCCAAAAGAAGGATTTTCTAAAATAGATAACTGGCAATGGATTTCTAAGAAAAAGATTATTCCGTTGAAGATTGAAAAATTAAAAACAAAAGATTATATACCTATGATTAGAAAAGGAACTAAAAAAGAAAAAGAAGAATTTGATAAACTTAGAAAAAGTCTAATGAATAAACAATCAATTATTAAAATAAATGCGGAGCACTTGTAATATGTTTGAAGACATTAAAGCAATTTATAGAAATGATCCGTCAGTAAAAAACATTGAGTTTTTGCTTTATCCTAGTTTGCATTCTATTGTTGTTCACCGTTATATTTCGCATCCGCTTTACAAAATTAAAATACCCTTTATTCCTAGGCTGATTTCGCAAATTATGAGATTTTTAACTGGAATTGAAATTCATCCAGGAGCAACTATTGGCAGAGGATTTTTTATTGATCATGGAATGGGAACTGTGATTGGAGAAACTGCAGAGATTGGAAAAAACTGCACAATGTTTCATAATGTAACTTTAGGCGGAACAGGAAAAGACGAAGGAAAAAGACATCCGACAATTGGAGACAACTGCACAATTGGAACAGGCGCGATTTTACTTGGAAAATTAAATATCGGAAACAATGTAAAAATCGGAGCAGACACATTTATTATAAATAAAAATGTGCCAAACAATGCAACTGTTGTCGGAACTCCCGGCAAAATTGTAAAACTCAATGGGAAGAAAGTTGATAGGGAATTAAAATAAATATCTTCAATACATAGAATATAAAAAAGAAAGTTAATTTTATATAAAATGGCACACATAAAAAAAGAGAAAACTCGGGAACTTGCGTGTTGCGATGAAGACACTATGCAATGTGAGGCTTGCGAACTTGAAGAGTTTCTTGAAAAAGCAAAGGAAAACAAATAGGAGAAAATATGAGCAATATGAAAATAACACGACAAACAAAGTTAAGCGAACTCCTTGAAAAAAACGAGGATGCAGCAGAAATTTTATTTGATTCCGGGATGGGATGCGTTGGCTGTTCAATGGCATTTGCAGAAACTATTGAAGACGGCTGCCGCGCTCACGGAATGACTGAAAAAGATATTGATGAATTAGTTAAGAAATTGAATAAATAGATTTATTAGGATTGTTTTTGTTAAGTTTTTATGAAAACAAAATTTTTAATTGATGCAAAAGCAGAGGCAGAAAATATTCCTGGTTTAATTGAATTAGGTGGAAGAAGTGTTTTGTTTCATCCATATTCAAAAAGAATTATTAACAAAAGTGGCAAAGAACTTTATGAAGAAGTTACTAAAATCCATAATGAAAATAAAAATGGATTAGAAAAATTAAGAAAGGGTTCTGAAAAAAATTGGAGAAAAATCGAAGAAGACTATATCAAAGAAATGGAAAAATTAACCGGACATAAATTAATCCAAAATAAGAAATGCTATTTCGCTCCAACAATAAAAGGTATTGCAGATGTTAGGGGTGGAAAAAATGTTTTTGTTGGAATTGAATTTAACCAAGATACTCTAAATTATATTGTTCCTCATGAATTAACGCATTTGCATTATGTTGATGTTGTTGGTAAACTTAAATTATATGAAGCATGGAAATCTCCGTTGATGGAAGCAGTTGATCATTTAATTTTGTTTAAAACTCCAATTAAAAATTTAATAAATAGCAAAACAAATTATTCAAATATTAATTTTGTTAGATCAAATCCAAGGTTTATGAAAGAGTTAGAAACTCTTTGGAACAAAAGAAAAGATTTCAAATCATTTTTAGAAGAAGCAATTAAAGTTCAAAGAAAAACTAAGAATATAAAAATCTGTTAAATCGCCTCTGAATCTTTTATCCGCAAAATTTAAATATGAAAATAAATTCATATAAAAATGCAATACACAAAAGAAGTAATGAAGAATTTTATGAATCCTAAAAATATGGGGGAGATTAAAAATCCTGACGGAGTTGGCAAAGTTGGAAATCCGCGTTGCGGAGATGTTATGAAAATGTATATCAAAGTCTCTAAGAAAGACGGAAAAGAAATTATTAGTGATATTAAATTCAAAACTTTTGGTTGCGCAGCAGCAATTGCAACTTCTTCAAAAATGACGCAGCTTGCAAAAGGAAAAGAATTAAGTGCTGCAGAAAAAATAACCCGCAATGATGTTGCAGAATCCTTAAACGGTTTGCCTCCCTTAAAGATGCATTGCTCTAATCTAGCAAGTGATGCACTAAAAAAAGCAATTGAAGATTATATGGGCAGGAAGTAAAACACATGTTATGTTGAAAATCTCCTAAGCCGCAAGGCTTAGATTGTGGGCAATCGCCTTCAGATAAATCTCTGTTCTCACACTCTTCAAACTTTTTCCTGAAACGCTTCCGCCATACTTTCTTTTCAAACTT
>JASFEO010000021.1:0-14164 GCA_050124795.1 Candidatus Pacearchaeota archaeon | reverse complement strand
AAGTCTGCTCTGACAAATGAGGAACAATCCAGGAAACTCCGTCAATAAAACCATCAAAATCAAAATCACTAACATTAAAATCCAAATATTTGTTTTCTTCTTTCCAGAAAATTTTGATTTTATTTTTATCTTTTACTAGCCCGGATAAATTTGTAGAAACCAAAACATTTTCATATCCCAATGAATCATCCGCACTAACAACAACTTCTTTTTTGTTTTCTCCGAGGGCTTTTTCAATTTTTTCTGGTGCAGGAGTTTCATAAATTATTTCGACTTCTCCGTTTGCATTTTCAATTTTAATCTGCTTTGTTGCATTCTCAACAAATAAAGATTCAATTTTATTTACAAAATTATTTTGTATTTCAAAATCTTTTGATTCATTCTCTTGACTAACACTAAAATTTTCTCCAAGATACAAAACATCAATTAAAGCTTCATTAACTGCTTCATTAAACGAAATTTTCTTTTTTTGTTTTACTGACTCCCCAACAACAATTTGTTCCTGCAAAAAACCTTCTTCAGCCTCAGAAGAATCATTCCCATTACTAATACTAATTTTTTCGGAAGAAATTTTATGGGATTTATTTAAACTTTTTTCAGAAAGTTTTTCAGCAGATCCCCCTTTTTCAAGAACATTAAGAATTTGTGTTTCAGAATAATCTTCTGATTTCAAAATAAAAATATGCTCCCCAATTTCATCCAAAGGAAATATAAAAACATCGTTACTTCCCTCTTTTAATAAAGTCTTCGTAGGGGTTTCTATCTTTAACATATAATTACTGACTTCACTCAAATCAATCCTTGCTTCATCTCCAATAAAGTATTCTTTTTCCTGAATAAATGCAAAACTTGTTGAAACCAAAAATAGAATAATAAACCCCATTGCAGCAATGCTCCCCAAAATCCCTATTCTAATCATGCTCCTCTTATTCATTTTTCTCTTCCTCCTTTAATAATTTTAAAACAGCCACATTCACAAAATTTTTAATTGTCGGATATTGAATTTTTATTTCTCCATCATTAAAAAGTTTTTTTATCCTGCAAAGAAGAGCCCCATCAATCTTAACAGTATTCTGCCCCCCTTTTTCTTTAGTCACCATTAGTCACCAATAGTGACTTTGCTTTATAAACATTATTGTTTACAATATTATTAACAACATATTTAAAATAACTTTGTTTTAAAATAATAAAATGATTCATGAGATATTTTCAAACCTAATATACTTAATTCAACTCACATTTAAATCAGAAATTCTCTGGACAATTTACCCACTAGCAATCGCCACAATAATCACTGTTGTTTATTTTGAAAAATATAAAGATGAAAATCCGGGATGGAATACCCATGTTGCAAACTCATTGGTTTTAATCTTTGTTTCAGCAGCAACATTCAAACATTTTTTTTCACTTAATGGGCAAGGACTAATAAATATAACAATGTTCCCTCTAAAATTTACAATCTCAACAATAACATTCGTTTTAGGATTAGTAATTTTATTTGTTAATTTTGAACATATTTTGCCTGAAAAAATAAGCCGTAAAATAAGTTCCCCGATTACATTAAACACCATTGCATATATCTTAATTTTATTTGTCTACTCAGAACTTCCAACAAGTATCAGCCTGTTTATATCACTTCTTATAATATTCATAATTCTTATTCTAATATTGAATTTATTAAAGGCCATTTTCAAAAAAATATTCGTAAAACTAAAAAAAATGAAGGACCATGAAAAAATTGATAACCTAAAGGAAAAAAAAGAAGAAATTGTATGCAAAAAAAATGATTTAAAATGCATAGAAAGAAAAATTAGAATGCAGGAATTAGAAAAGATAAAAAAACAAAAAAAAGAATTGAAAAAAATTGAAAAAATTTCCAGGAAAATTTAAATAGTTTATTGACGAACTTGTAATAAGACAAAATGCAAAAAATACTGGAAAAAAAGAGGTTAGAAGAGTTCATAAATTCTTTAATGAAAAAATATGAGGTTATTGCTCCTGTAAAAAAAGGTAATCATGCAAAATTTGAAAAAATAAAAAATGCAAAAGAAATTTATCTTGATAAAATTACAAATGTGCCTATTAAAGAATTTTTCATTTCTGAAAACCAGATAGTTTTAGAATTTAAAAAAAATAAAGTAATAGAGCCAGAAATAAAAGATAAAAAAAGAATAATCTTTGGTTTAAGAAAATGCGACTTAAATGCAATCACATTATTTTTCATATTTATCAATAAAAACAATAAAACAGAATTAATAAATCTTATCGTCTAAACCAGCTCCTAAAAAAACTCTCCTTTTCTTTTCCAATAAAAAACTTGCTAAATAATTTTGTCTCAAAAGAAAAATAAAAAAACTCTTCATCCTCCTTAACACTCACTGGTTCAATTTCATCCCATTTAAAATTCTTAACAAAAAATTCCAATTTATCTTTTTCCAAATCATCTTTCTTTTTTACCTTCAATTCAAATGAAACCTTTTCAACATCACTCCAACCCAAATTTGTCAAAACAGAATATCCTTTAACAATTTCCAAATTTCTATAAGGAGACAAAAAACCAGATTCATAAATTTTAAACTTTGCATTATTTATTTTTTTATTGACAAACACTCCTCCGTGAATAAGTTTATCATCACTATCAAAAACAAGCGGATGACCCTCATCAACCCTAACGGCATTTTCTGAAATCATTTTGTAAAAAGAAAAAGAATTCTTCTTTGAAAAAAAAGAAAAAAACCTTTTAACTAAAATTTCTTCCTCATTTAAAACAAGATTCTCTAACTCTGACTTAAATAAAAATTCCTGCGGCCGAAAACCAATCTTTGGGGACTCAACAGAATAATTAACAAAAATGTCCTCACCACTAACATTCCACACAATCAAATTATAATTCTCATTAAAACTTTTTAACTCTCCACTACCTGAATCCAAAACCTCCCATGAAGAAGGAACATACTCTTTTAACAAAAATCCGGAAACTTCATTTGACAAATTCAAACCTAATTTCATATTAACAAGCCTTGAAGACCTAACATAATTATTCCTGCACCCCTTGCACTCAGCCTCGCGATTAAAATCAAAACCAGACAACATTGCAAAAGAAACATTTTCACTAAAAGTCTCCTCCCCTGAGCTTGCAAAAATTCTCAAATCATTCATTCCAAACTCTCCTGAAAAATTTCCTTCATAACTTTCGCAGTCTTCACACAAAACTTCCTTCTCCAAATTATTTATTTTAGCCTCAATAAAATTATAAGGAGACAAAAAACTTGCATTCAAAAAGAAACTGGTTTCATTAGACAAAATTACTTTTCCCTTCGGTGAATAAACACTAATCACTTTTTCAAGTTTCATTGTTGAAGCAACATCATAGCCTTCATTACTCAAAACAACTGAAACAGGTCCTGCCACATACCCAAAAGCATAATCAGAAACCTTTGCCAAAACAACATCTCCAACATCCCAATTCTCATCCACATCTTCAACATCACAACAATATTTATTTTCCTGGGGACTCACTTCACAAGTTGTAAAATCCAATTCATCATCTGAATAAAAAACATTAACATTAAACCACGACGCTGAAAAATTATCATCTGAATTCTCAACAACACCGCAAACAAAATGCGAACTAACTAAACTCACATTTAACAAAAACAAAATTCCAAGCAAAATAAATAATTTTTTTCTCATCATTCTTGCCCCCATGATTCATCTCCTGTAACAGAGACCTCATAACCCTCCTCCATATTTATATTAAAATTTTCCCCGATATAAATTCCTCCAAAAAGAGGAAGATAAATCAACCCTTCAGATTCCTGAGTTGCACTATTCCACCTTGTAACAGCATCAGCATTTGAAATACTCTCAAACAAACTCTGAGCATTTGTTAAAGTAGTTGATGCAGTCATACTAATCCAATTCTTTCCAAAACTCGTTGAATTCTTAATTAAATCAACACTAACAGGTTCTCTTACAATTCCAACCCCCGACCAATTCACTTCACTCGGAGCTGAAGAATTAATATCAACCTCATAACCTGCTCCTGCAGAAATCCCAAAATTACAATTTGTCTCTGTGCACGAGGGGAAATCAGGGCAGGAAAACTCATTGCAGGTAACCTTTCTCTGCCTGGTTGCATTATACATAGTCACAGCAGTTGCATTTGTAATCTCATTCAAAGTATCATCTGCATCAACAAGATAACTAAAATTAGTCGGAAACCCAACCCAATTTCGAGTCAATCCATTATGCTTCAACGAATAAACATGACTTCCAAAATACTCCCCACTTGCATTTTGCCCAACAGGATTCACAGCATACACCTGATAAAACATTCTCCTATTTCCCTCAAAACTAGTATCAGTATAATTTAAATAACTTGTCTCATCAAGATAAACTAAACTTGACAAATCACTTCCCGAATAAATCTTATAAGAGGTAGAATGATTTGTAGAATTCCAAAACAAAGTCACATCTCCTGTCCCGTCATTTGTTGTCTGGCTTATATTAAATAATAAAGGAGAATAAGGAAACAAAAATGACGAAAAAGTAAAATTAGAATTGCCATACCCAACATTCCCATATACATCAGTGCATTCAACATTCCATTTATAAAAATTATCCTCAGTAACGTTCAAAGAAGAAAAATTTAATCCAATATCCTTACTAGGACTATCAACAGTTTGATTTCTATGCCACCCGCCCGACCAGTTTCCAAACAAAGAGCAATTCGCAATTGAACTAAAATCAGCCACAGTAAAATTAAAAGCATCAATAAAACTGCCGGAAAAATTCACATCATCTTCTGGATAAGATAAACTTATTTCAGGAGAATCCAATTCCTTTATTTCAATGACCTCATATGAAACATTCTTAACATTTCCCGCAGTTGTTCCGGTAATAGTTTGAAGATTAGTCGTGCTTGTAATCTCAGTTGTCACAATAGCATTCGCATGAGTAGTTCCATCCCCAGTTGAATCCCAATAAGAAGTGTGAAATGATCTTGTTGAATTAACTACTGCACTAAAAGAGGTCTGCACCGGACTCGTACCGCCAGTAATATCAAAACTTCCGCGTCGAACATCTAAAAAAGGCGCCTCAACAACAAACCAATCAGCATACATGGTTCCGGCATCATCGTCCTGCCTGTAAAAACTCACTGTATTTGCATCAGCAATAAATCCTCCAACATTGTTGTAATCAAGTGCAGTTGATGAATCAGTAGTTGAAGAAAAAACTAAAAATGAATTTTCCAAATTAACCGGCGTAAGTGAATCTGTTCCACCTGAAGAGGATATTGAAAAACTTCCTCCCTGAACACTCGCACCATCCCAACTAACAACCTGCAAAGAAATTTCTCCTGCAACATTCCCGCTCACCCCCCGATTTAAAACAACCATTGTATCATTATAAAAACTGGCTCTCCAACGGGCTTGCTGATTATAATCCTGTGTTCCTGAATTACCACTAGTTGAAATAATAATAAAAGAATCAGATAAATCAACCTGATTAATCGGAACCTGAATAGTTAAATTGCTTGTTCCATAACTTACTTCATCCCGCTGAACACTTAAATCAGGACCAGTAACAATTTCCCATTCAACATTTGCTCCTGCTCCTGCTGCATAATTTTCAAATTGAAGTGTTTGAGAATTCAAAAAATCCCCCTTAACAAAAAGAGAATCAGGTCCTGAATCTGAACTTCTCGAAGTATGACGAACAAAGGACTTAGCAGGATCAACAGTCTCTCCAATTGAAGCATCCTGACTTCCATCAACAAAAACACTGCTTCGAAGAACTTTATAATAATCAGTAAAAATCAAACTTGAATTAACAAAAAAGCTCACATTTGTCTGATTAACCAAACCCAGACTATCATTAGCAAATAAATAAAGAATATGGCTTAATCCATCCTCTGCATCAAAATAAGTATTAGCACAATCAGGGATCGTCACATTGCCCCCCCCGTCTAAATTATACCAGCAGCCATCCAGATGAGTATCACTCGCACTATACACCAAAGGAATATTCGTATCATAATTATAAGTTTTATTTTCCGGCGTTGTCATTAAAAGACTTGGCAAAGTAATATCCACAAGCTTAATCATTCTTGCCCCTGTAGAATTTACATTGTTCGCCAAATCAGTAACACTCACATTATAATAATAAGTCACATTTAAATCACTCAATCCAGTCCAATTAATACTTAAATTTAATTCATTATAAGTTGTGCTATTCACCAAAGTCAATCCAGCAGTATCATTATAAAGTTCAAAAGTTATATTCGCAAAATTGTCATCAGATGCAGAAACATCAACATAAATCCAGTCCCTCTCAAACTCACTTGCATTATCTTCTGTCCCCCAACCAAAAGAAACCTCCGGATAAGTCAAATCAACAGTTACCCCCCGCATCTCACTTGAAACATTATAATTCACAATATCAAAAACACTTGCATTATAAGAATAATTTCCTTCAGCAATAGTCCAATTAATAAAATTAATTTTTTCATAATAAGTTGTTTCATTCAACAAAACTAAACCCCCGGTATTATTGTAAAGAGTATAAGTAACATTCGCAACATTCTCTTCAGTAATACTTGTATTAACAAATAAAGAATCCTTATTCCAATAACCTGCATTCAAAGGAGTGGGCACAACAAAATCAAGTAAGGGCTCAACAGAATCAACTAAAAAACTCACTTCCTCACTATTATTAATATTCCCAAGTTCATCCTCTGCATAAAAATAAAGAACATGACTTCCCTGACTTGCATTAAAAGTAGCATTCAAACACCCCGGCAGACTCACATTAGTTGAATTATCTAAATTATAATAACACTCATCAAGATGCAAATCACTAACACTGTAGTTCAAATCAAGAGACTCATTATAAGAATAATTAAGATTCTGCGGAGAAGAAATATATACTGAAGGATTTGTTACATCAATTAATTTAAGTGACCATGTAGCAGTTGAATTTTCCTGATTTGCCAAATCAACAACTTTAACCAAATAAAAATAAGTTACATTCTGGTCATTCAAACCAGTCCAGTTAATTGATTCAGTAAGATTAAAATAAGTTGTTTCATTAACCAAAGTCAAACCCCCGGTGTTATTATAAAGAGTGTAAGTCATATTTGCAAAATTTCCCTCGCTGACACTTACATTAACAAAAACAAAATCTCTCTCAAACTCACTTCCGTCATCCTCTGTCCCATTAACATATTCAATCTGAGGATAATGAGTGTCAATTGTAATTGTCCTGTTTTCAGTATTATATTCATTGCCTGCGATATCAAAAACTTTGTAAAACCAGGTAAAAACTCCGTCAGACAAAAAATTATAAACAATGCCGACTGTTGCAAAAGTCGCCCCAGCCAAGACAACAGTTGAATCATAAATTAAATGACCGGTTGAATTAAAAATATACAAAGTTGCATTCAAAAGTCCGATATTGTCACTTACATTTGCTGTAAAATTCTGAGTCGCATTAAGAGCAAAAGTTTCATTCTCAGGACTCAACAAAGTTGCATTAGGATTATGAAAATCAAGGGTGATTGTTCTTGTTTCTGTAAAATTTTTATAATTAGCAAAATCAACAATAGTTACATTATAATAATAAACATCATCATTTAAATTAGTAAAATTAATGCTTCTTGTTCCATCAAAAAAAACAGAATTATTAACTAGACCCTCATCATTAAACAAACCAAAAGTAATATTTGCCTCATTTGTCTCATTAACACTTACATTTACAAACAGCCAGTTCCTTGAAAAATTGCTTTCATCATTTTCAACTCCTGCACTAAAACTAATCTTCGGAACAATTGAGTCAATAGTAAAAGTATTATTTGTCAAAGCCCATGTCTCCCAACTAAGAGTATCATTGCACATAACATTCCACTTAAAATTTCCATCTCCATTAAACTCAACAGAAAAATTTCCAGACAAAGTTTCATTATCAGTTGCATCATCAAAACTATCATTCAAATGCCAACCCCCCGCCCAGTCTCCATATAAATTGCAAACATCAACTCCATCAGGGTCAGTTGCAGTATAATTAAACATTATAATCTGAGTTGAATTAAAAAAAGTGTTATTCAACGGCTCATCCAGAATAATCGCAGGACCAGTAGTTGAAACAGAAAAAGTCACTTCATCACCTCCAACATTATTAAAAGAATCATTTGAATAAAAATATAAAGTATGCTCACCATCGCTTGTATTAAAAGTTGTATTCTGTCCGCAACTAATGCTTTGATTTACCCCCCCATCTAAATGCCACCAGCATGAATCATATCCAACCAAATTATCACTAATACTGTAATTCAAAGGTAAACTTACATTATAACCATAGGCTTTTGCCTCAGGATAAACAATCTCGACCACAGGACCAGTAGTATCAAGCCCGATTTCCCTCGTCTCAGTTGAATTAATATTATCCGCCAAATCAGTAATCGTTGCATTATAATAATAGAACCCATCATCCAAACCAGTCCAGTTAATTGTCCTTGTCTCATCGAAAAAAGTTGTTTCATTTATTGATTCAGATAAATTAAACAAACTAAAAGTAATATTTGCAAAATTAGTTTCATTCACACTCACATTGGCAAAAATCCAAGAGCGGGAAAAATTCTCTCCGCTATCTTCAGTGCCAACAGTAAAATTAATCACAGGATTAAGTGTATCAATAGTAATTGTCTGATTCTCAGTTGCATATTCATTGCCTGCCAAGTCAAACACTTTGTAGAACCATGTAAAGACTCCGTCAGACAAAAACTCATAAGTAATCCCCACTGTCGCAAAAGTCGCCCCTACAAGCACAACTGTTGAATTATAAACTAAACTTCCAAGCGAATTAAAAATATACAAAGTTGCATTCACAAGTTCAATATTATCACTTACATTTGCAGTAAAATTCTGCGTCACATTACTTGAATAAGTATCATTCTCAGGAGAAACAAATGTTGCATTGGGGTTTGTTGTATCAAGCGTAATCTTTCTCGTCTGAGTAAAATTAAAATTATTTGCAAAATCAACTACACTTACATTATAATAATATATTCCATTACCAAGACCAGTAAAATTTATCGACCTGACCGAACTAAAAAAAGTTGTTTCATTAATAACAGAATAATTCTCATCATACAAACCAAAAGTTATATTCACTTCATTGTCCTCGATAACACTAACATTTGCAAAAATAAAACTCTGGCTCTTGTTTGCATAATCTACTTCAACCCCAGAGCCAAAAGAAATTTCCGGATAAACTGAATCAACAAAAAAACTTTTTTGGTCAGTTCCGAAATTTCCTGCACTGTCATTTGCAAAAACATAAAGAGTGTGCGCTCCTTCACTTGCATTAAATGTGGAATTCTGGCAATCTACTAAACTTGTATTGCTTCCCTCGTCGAGATTATACCAGCATGAATCAGAATTCAATTCAGTCAAACTAAAATTTAATTCAATAGAAGTGTTGTAGGAATAATTTTTGTTTTCTGGATAAATAATTTCAATTACAGGATTTGTTGTGTCAAGCGTAATCTTTCTTGTGCTTGTTGAATTAAAATGCCCAACAACATCATAAATACTAACATTATAATAATAAATTCCTTCATCTAAACCAGTCCAATTAATTGTCAATGTTTCATCAAAAAAACTTGTTTCATTAACAACAGAATAACTTTCATTATACAATCCATAAGTTATATTCAGAAAATTAGTTTCATTTACACTTACATTCACAAAAATAAAACTCTGGCTTTTGTTTGAATAATCTTCTTCCACACCTGATGCAAAAGAAATCCCCGGATAGGTCTCATCAACTACAAAACTAAAATTAGAAGAAGCCCATGCACTATTAGAATACGCATCAAAACACTCAACATTCCAAAGATAAATTCCATCATCTGCAACATCAACTGCATTAAAACTATTTTCAGTATCTTTTGCAGGACTATCCTGAGTGTCTTCCAAATGCCATCCTCCGGACCAATTTCCATACAAAGAACAATTAGTAATTGAGCTATCATCACTTACATTATACTTAAACCAGTTAATAATAGAAGAAGAAAAATTTTCAGAATCAACAGGTTCAATTAAATTCACAACAGGCGGAACAACTTCAACAAGTTCAATAACCTGATAAGAAGCATTATTTGTTTGAGAAGAAGTCCCCTTGTAAAATTGAATATTGCTCGTAGAACTCAAACCATGAGTAAAAATCGCATTTGCAAAAGTTGTTCCCCCCCCAGTGCTGTCTGCAAATGCAAGACTAAAAGATTTTGACAAATCTCCAAGAGTTCTTGTTAAACCTGCATTAAACGGACCAGCAGAACCAGTTAAACTTGTGCTTCCACTCTCAACTCTAAAAGAATTCAATTCAACAACAAACCACTCAATATTCATTGTTGCATCATTATCTTGTCTGTAAAATTCTAAGTTTGTAGAATTAATAATATATCCCCCATAATGATTATCATCTAATCCGCCATTACCACTTGAAGAAAAAATCAAAAAACTTTTTTCAGTATCAATTGCAGAAGTAATATCTTCAATATAACTATTTGAACCACTAGACACACTTCCACTCTGAACACTTGCTCCTTCCCAGGAAACAACCTGCCAGGAAACAACACCTGCATCTCCAGTAACATCCCTGCTAAAACTTATACTTGAAGAACCAGAAAAACTTCCTCTCCAAAAACCCTCATCATTATCTGCATTAGTTCCTGAGTTCAATCTATTATAAACTATAATAAAAGAATTAGACAAATTAACTTCATCAATATCAACACTAAAACTTGAGTTAGTTGTTCCATAATTAACTTCCCCTCGCTGAACATCTAAATCAGGACCTGTAATCACCTGCCACGCGGCTGTTGCCACTTCTCCTGTTGCATAATTATCAAACTGAAGTGTCTGAGAATTCAAAAACTTTCCAGTAACCTGCAAACTATCAGGACCAGAATCCCCATCTCTTGCAGTAAGAAGAATAAATGCTTTGCCGGAATCAACTGCACTTCCTATATTATCAGTTGAACTTCCATCCACAGAAGTGCTGTCCCGATAAACAATCCAATCATCAGTAACAACCAAACTCGAATTAACAAAAAATGTAACATTATCATTGCTGACAAACCCAACACTGTCATTAGCATATAAATAAAGAGTATGACTTTGTTCATCAGAAACATCAATAGTGGTGTTCTCACAATCAGGCAAACTCATATTCCCTCCCCCATCAAGATTATACCAGCACGAATCCAGATTTAAATCACTTGCAACATAATCTAAAGAAATACTTTCATTATAACTATAAGTTGTATTTGTGGGGTTTACTAAAGTTAAAGAAGGACTCACACTATCAAATAATTTAATGCTTCTTGTCTCAGTTGAATTAATATTATTTGCCAAATCAGTAACAGTCACATTATAATAATAAGTAATGTTTGCATTTGATAAATCAGTCCAATTAATGCTTCTTGTATCATCAAAAAAAACACTTTCATTAACAACCCCAGAATCATTAGATAAACTAAAAGTAATATTTGCAAAATTTGTTTCATTCACACTTACATTTGCAAAAATAAAGCGTCTCTCAAATTCCCCTCCATCATCTTCAGTGCCAACAGTAAAATTAATTACAGGATTGAGGGTATCAATAGTGATTGTTCTGTTTTCAGTTGCATATTCATTACCTGCAAGATCAAAAACTTTGTAAAACCAAGTAAAAACTCCGTCAGACAAAAACTCATAAACAACTCCCACAGTTGCAAAAGTCGCTCCCGCCAAAACAACAGTTGAATTATAAACTAAACTACCAACTGAATTAAAAATATACAAAGTCGCATTCACAAGTTCAATATTATCCTCAACATCAACAGTAAAATTTTGAGTAACATTATTTGAATAAGTATCATTCTCAGGAGAAACAAATGTTGCATTGGGGTTTGTTACATCAAGAGTAATTTTTCTTGTCTGAGTATAATCCTTATTATTTGCTAAATCAGTAATTGTTGCATTATAATAATAAACATCATCATTTAAATTAGTAAAATTAATTCCCCAAGTCTCCTCATAATAAACTGTGCTATTCACTAATCCTTCGTCATTAAATAAATCAAAACTAATGCTCGCAAAATTTGCTTCATCAACCAAAACATTCACAATTACAAAATTCTCGCTTTTATTTGCTTCATTTATCTCAGAACTAACTACATTCCAATTAATTTTCTCTTCATAAAAATCAACACTTCCTGGACCAGGACTTAATGAACGATATGCTCTGATTTGGAGTTTGTCGTCTGCATAGCAATTCACTGGAACAGAAGCATTTGTCTGAACATTATTCTCCATTACATCTAACAAAACCCAATCACTCAAAATATAATCAAAGCACTGAATCTCCCCTGCTGAAACATCCCAATCAACAAGATATTCCAAATCTGCACTTGAAACATACATAGGAACACTATAATTAACATAAATAAAATCTATTTCACCGGGGCTGTCAATAGTTGCAAAAGTTCCAAAATCCTCATCAACTGCATTTTCAGGATTTGTTGGATTTCCTTCATATCCCCATTCTAATTCCTCGTCATAAGATTGAAAAGAAGGTGCAAAAGAAATTACAGGACTAGTGGTATCCAATGTAAAACTATAATTAGACAATGCAAAACTTGTTAAACCTAAGGTATCATTACACCAGACATTCCAAATATAATCTCCATCACTAGTCATATTAACAATAAACTCATTAAGACTTGCATTAGAAATAACTGAATCACTTTGATTTGCATGCCATCCGCTTCCCCAATCCCCATACAAAACACAAGTATCAACTCCATCAGGATCAGTCGGAGTATAAGTAAAATTAATATTTTGCAAATAATCTAAATAAGTTGCATCAGAAGGTAAATTCAAAGTAATTCCAGGGCCAAGCGTGGAAACAGCAAAGCTGGAATTAGAATAAACAACATTTCCAAGAGAATCATTTGCCCAAAAATTAATTATATGGTCTCCGTCACTTGCATTAAAAGTTGTATTTTGCCCGCACTCAATACTTGAATTAGAATTGCCGTCGAGATTCCACCAGCAACTGTCAACCAATAAAAGAAAATCAGAAACACTATAATTTAACGGAAGACTTTCATTTATTGCATAAGTTTTTGAGTCTTCTGGCTCTGCAATAGTAATCTCAGGACCACTTGTATCAAGCGTAATCTTTCTCGTCTGAGTAAAATTAAAATTATTTGCAAAATCAACTACACTTACATTATAATAATATATTCCATTACCAAGACCAGTAAAATTTATCGACCTGACCGAACTAAAAAAAGTTGTTTCATTAATAACAGAATAATTCTCATCATACAAACCAAAAGTTATATTCACTTCATTGTCCTCGATAACACTAACATTTGCAAAAATAAAACTCTGGCTCTTGTTTGCATAATCTACTTCAACCCCAGAGCCAAAAGAAATTTCCGGATAAACTGAATCAACAAAAAAACTTTTTTGGTCAGTTCCGAAATTTCCTGCACTGTCATTTGCAAAAACATAAAGAGTGTGCGCTCCTTCACTTGCATTAAATGTGGAATTCTGGCAATCTACTAAACTTGTATTGCTTCCCTCGTCGAGATTATACCAGCATGAATCAGAATTCAATTCAGTCAAACTAAAATTTAATTCAATAGAAGTGTTGTAGGAATAATTTTTGTTTTCTGGATAAATAATTTCAATTACAGGATTTGTAGTATCAATTCCAAAGTTTCTTGTCTCAGTAAAATTAAGTGCCCCTGTTAAACCTGCGCAATAATATCTAACCATATATTGTCCGTCTGCGATGGAATTATTTGTTGCAAAAAATTCATAATCATCCAGAGTTGACATTGAATTATTTGTCCCCCCCTCATCCAAAGTATAATTACAAGAACCTTCTTCTCCGAGTGTAACATTAAAATCAATACTTGAAGAAGAATAATTTTGTTCTATTGGCAAATTAATTGTAACTTCAGGAGGAAGAGCAAAACCCAAATCATAAATATCAGAAAAATTTTGCGCAGTAATAAAAAAGCCATCACTCCAATAAACCAAATCTGCAATTCGCCCGTCGAAATTCCCACTCAATTGATTTCCCTCGTGGTTATCAGTATTCT
>JASFEO010000020.1:0-14749 GCA_050124795.1 Candidatus Pacearchaeota archaeon | reverse complement strand
ATGGAATTTAAAGAGATTAATAATGATGAAGGAAAGTTAGCAGGGTATTATGTACTTGGAAGAGATGCTAGTGACTGTGTTCAATTTGATTTATATGATAAAGATAAAAATATTGTATCAAAAAATATTAGCTGCCTGACGCTAAACCAAAGTATGGTTTGGAACATAGATGATATTGAAAAATATGGATTAGAAAAATTAGCTAATTTACCTTAAGCAATTTTAAATCTTAAAATTCCTCCGATCCCACTAAGGTTAAAAAATTGTTTGCCCTCTTCTGTGTCTGTTGAAATTATTTCAATTGTTGAACCTGTGTTTTTTGCTGATTGTGATAATTCTTTTGAAATTTTTTTCTCTGTTTTAGTTGACAAAAGCAAGGTATCAACTGCGCCGTATTCAAGTGCTTTTTTTGTTGCTTCAATTTTTAATGTTGCCAAGTCTGGTTTTTCACCAAGTGTTTCAAAGAATTTTTCTAAAATTTTTTTCTCGTGAATAATTTCCTGGTCAGCTAAAATATCCTGGGCCTTTTCAACAAGTTCTTTTATTCCTGATTCATCACTTCCACCTATGTCAATTCTGCCGATTATTTTTTCTCTTAATTTTGTTACTAAATATTCATTGTCAATAAATTCATCTTTTGTCGGGATTGGTCCGCCGATTAAAATTCCTTTTAGTTTTGGCATTTCAAAAAATATTTTTTTCATTTCATCTGCAATTCTTTTGTAAAATTCTTTTGTGAGCCCTTCAGTTATACGATGGAATCTTTGAGAACTCTGACCTCCTGCCCGAACTTTACTTGGAACTCCTGAAGTCATGTTTTGCAAAATTTCAATTCTTTTTCCCTCGAGAATCCCAATTGTTGCTTCTTTTCTGTCCATTACTAAAAGTCCAAAAACTTCATCAACTTCCAGTTGCTCTTTTAATGGTTCTAAAACAAAATCCTTGTCGCAGCGATATAGTCTAACTTTTACCGGCATTGGAGGTTCAATATCCCAAAGTTGCAAATCATCCTGTCCTTCGGTTTTTGAAACATTTCCGCAAAAAACAGCTAAGCCATTTTCAGGAGTTTTCTTTAATGATTTTAAGTGCCTCACGATTTTTTCAAGCGCGTCTGTAACATTTTTTCTTGTGGCAGTTGACTTAATATTTTTCGCAGTTGACTTTTCAGCCTCAAGCTGCTTTTGAACAGAATTCACATCATAACCCTCAGGAATGTAAACACTAATTAATTCAGTGTGCCGACCTTTATGTTCTTCCAGTTCTTCGACAATTTCAGTAAGTTCTTGTTTAGTTAACATAGTAAATAAAGAAAAATTTAGTTTATAATAATTGCTATGTAATTATTTGCTATAATATTTCAAAAACAGTAAAATATTCTAAAGCCGTAGTTGGAATTGGCTGAGGAACAAGGTCAGTTATTTCCTGAAGATAAATCTCAGATTCTGTTACCCCAGTCAGATTACCTGACTTGACGGGGGCAGGATATTGACTATTTCCCCCCTTATAGTGTGCTGTGCAATATTTTCCTCTTTCTTTTTCTAATTGTTTTTGCAATCCTGAAATTGTTGGATCTAACTCAAGAATTCTTACTTTAAGTCCACCTTTACTAATTGTTTTGTCTGCCATAAAAATGTAATGAGTTTTTAGTTTAAATAAATTTGTGTTCTTACAAATAAGTTTGGTGAGTTAAGAATTATATTGTCAATTCTTTTTCCAGTGTCCCTTTGTTTTCTGATAAATTTTTAATCTTATCTCTTATTACTTGGTGTCCTGTTAAGGCATGATTGATTGTTTCTATTAAGGATTCAAAGCATTTGTGATCTATTTGGCCCATATAATATGAACTTGCAGTTCTAACTTCTGTATATGAACTTTGGTTCCCCGAAGGAGAAAGTTCTACTTTTGTAGTTAGATAGATCATTCTGGAATTTCTTCCTGTAAAATCTTCCAAAGGCTCCTCAAGCTTCATAACAGAATTATATTCAAAATTTCCAAATTCTTCATTTTCCATATCTTTTATCTAATCTATTAGTTTTTAAGAATTTATATCTTTGAGTCTCTAAATAAACTCAACTTTAAACTAAATTGTGTGCAGTAATTAAATCTTTTTCAAAGTCTTTTAATTTATTTGGAACCTTAACCCCGCTTATTTCATTTCTTAAACTAATACCTTTATCTTTTTTCTTTTTCCAAACTTTTGAATTAAAATCAATTATCTTTCCAACTAATTCTAAATTGCTATTCACTTTCTCTGGCTTTGGAAATTCAGATTTTAACAAGTCAATATTTTTTTCTTTTGCAATTGTTGTTGTGACCTGCGGGATTATCGGATATAGCAAATACAATGTTCTTTCAAGAATATAATGAAGAGTATATCTTGCAGAATTGGTTTCTTTGTATGAAAATTTTTTTTCTGTATTGTATGCTCTTCCTTTAATAATCTCAATATAATGAGAAGCAAAAATTTCCCATAAAAAATTCCTTAAACTAATTGCAGGATTATAAAAGTCATACTGGTGGTATTCTTTCTCGATTTTTTCTGTTAAGTCTTCAATATAATCAATAAACAATTTATCAAGTTTTTCAAGATTTGGTTTTTTAGGTTTTTCAAACAAGAAAACAAATTTCGAGACATTCATTAGTTTGTTTAAAGTTTTTAATTCTCCTCTGATTCTTTCCTCTGAACATTTTAAATCTCCCTTTGACAAATCTCCTTCTGTTGCTGCCCAAAAACGAATTGCTTCTGCTCCATAATTTTTTAATAATTTTTGCGGGTCAATTACATTTCCTTTTGATTTGCTCATTTTATATCCTGTTGAATCAACAATATGCTGATTAATCCAAACATCTTCAAAACATTTTTTATTGGTTTCCAAAAACCCGCGAAGCAAGGTATAGTAAAGCCATGTTCGGATTATCTCTTTTCCCTGAGGACGAAGCGAGCATGGATAAGCATGATTAAAAAATTCATTATCAGAATTATATTTTAACAAAACTAACTCGGAAATTGAGGAATCCATCCAGGTATCAAAAACTCTTGTTTCTCCAACCCATTCTAAATCTTTGAAATCTTTTACAACTCCTGCTTTTTTATTTTCAGAATAAACTTCAAAATCTTTTTCAGGTTTTTCCTTCCAGGGTTCATAATAATTCCCTGGTTTTCCTAATGCATATAATTTTTTTTCATCTTTTTCTGCAGTCCATAACGGAATCGGAGTTGCATAAAAACGCCGACGGGAAATCGGCCAGTCAATTGAAACAGAATTAATCCAATCATTTAAAATTTTTTTTGCCTGTTTTGGATAAAAATTAATTTCATTTGAAATTTTTTTCATGTCTTCCTTAAACTCAACCTGCTTTAGATAATACTCAGGCATTTCTATAAATTCAATCTCTGCCCCGCTTCTCTCAGACACAGGAGTTCTATGAGAAATTTTCTCTTGTTTAACTAAAAGATTTTTCTCTTTTAATAATTCAATTATTTTTTCACGCGCTTCTTTGACTTTTAATCCTTCAAGAGGTCCTGCAATTTTATTCATGCGCCCGTCTTTTTCAATTGCAATTTCAGGCTTTAAATTTTGCTCTCTAAAAAACTGAATATCTGACAAGTCTCCTGCGGAACACATCATGGCCAATCCTGTCCCTTTATCAATCTGCGCCAATGGGTGAGTCTTTATTGGAATTTCTTTTTCAAAAATCGGGGAGATTGCAGTTTTCCCTTTTAATTTTTTATATCTTTCATCCTTAGGATTGAAAATCACCATTCCGCATGTAGCAATTAATTCCGGGCGGGTTGTTCCGATTACAATTTCCTCTCCTGTTTCCTTTATTTTCCATTTAACATTATTAAAATTGCTCATCATATCTTTGTATTCGATTTCTGAATCAGCAATTGTCGTCTGCAATTTTGAGTCCCAATTGTTTATTCTGGTGTCCTCATATACTAATCCTTTTTTGAATAATTCAATAAATGTGCTTTGCGTAACTTTCCTGTATTCAGGAGAATCTGTTTTGTAAACTGCCCCAAAATGCCCCCCTTCTTTATATGAAGTGAATGATATTCCAAGTTTTGAAAATGTATCCTGGGTTTCATTTGAAGTTTCTTCTAATAACTTTTTACACGCTTCAATAAACTTATCACGGCCATCCCTAAATGGAGAAATTTTGAATTTTTTTTCAGCAGCCATTTCAATTGGCAGGCCATTTCTGTCAAGACCAAGAGGAAATAAAACACTAAATCCCTTCATTCTTTTGAATCTTGCAAAAAAATCCATATAGCAGTAAGTTATTGCCTGGCCAATGTGGATTGGAGCATTTACATAGGGAGGCGGGGTATCAATTGAATAGATCTTGTTTTTTGTTTTTTTATTTAAATTAAACATTTCAGAATTCATCCATTCTTTTGTAATCTCACTTTCTACTTCTGCATTCCAGTTTTTTATTTCCTTAAAATCAATTTCATTTTTTGCCATGTTAAATTTTAAGAAGTAAACTTTTAAAAACTCTTTCTTTCTTGATTAGTCATGGCACAACAAGGCGGCTCAGTAAATATGCCTGCTGGTTTTGGCGGGCTGATGCGGTTTAGCGAGGAATACGCAAGCAAGATAAATCTAAAACCAATTCATGTGATTGTTTTTATAATTATGATCATTGCATTCAGAGTTTTCTTGGGATTGTTTTATTAGTGCTTTCGCATTATATATTTTCTTATAAATAAATCTTTAAATAGTGCTCTTTAATGTTTTGATAATGGATGAGAATTATCGACTTAAAACTTTTATTCCGGGTAGACCTTTTGTAGATATTTCTGTATCTTCTATTAACAGAGATTTAATTTACCCCCTTAATTCACCCCGCGGGGAGAGATTTTATAGAGTGCCGAGAATAGAAGATGAGATCTTTGAAACATCGGGATTGGACTTAGAAAAAAATGTTCTTAATGGAGATTATGATGTAAAGATAAATGAGATTGCTTATGATATGCATGAAATTAAAAAACTATCTCTCCCCGAGAATGTAAAAATTAACTCAGCTTCACGAGGTCTTGACAGTCGCATGTGGAAATTTGTAGATAAAATGGTTTCTTATGAAGAATCCCAGTCGTTGAGCCCGAATACAACAGGCGGGTTTTATCTTTTTTTATCAAACAATGATTTCGGGAAACTTTCTGTTGTTCCTTACATTACTCATATTGAAGGAAATGAAGTTACGCAAGACAGAATGTTTGGTTATGTCCTTCCTATTTTTGACAGGTTTCTTTCTGGGTTGCTCAAAAGATAATTAACCGCAAACTATAAATAAGTAAAATTTTTAGAATTAAAATGGAATATTTATTTAAGGGTCTGCCTCCAAAATTAGTGAAGAGATATTTTCCAAAAACTTATCAAGAGGAAATAGACAAAAGAAAAACTTTTGCTCAACATGCTATTGATTCAGTTAAAAAAGATTTAGGAGAAATTGCGAAATGTTTCCGGGAATAAATCCAAAAAAAATGCAGGCTGTTATGAAGCAGATGGGAATTGCTCAGGAAGAAATTGATGCAGTGAGAGTTATTATTGAAAAGGAAGATAATTCTAAAATTATTATTGAAAACCCGTCGGTAACAAAAGTGAAAATGCAGGGGCAGGAGACTTTTCAAATTGCAGGGGAGATTTCAGAAGTTGAAGCAGAAGTCGGAATAAGTGAAGAGGACATTCAAACTATTGTTGAAAAAACCGGATGCAGTGAAGAAGAAGCTAGAGAGACTTTAGAAAAAACAGGGGACTTGGCTGAGGCAATAATGGAACTTTCGTGAATGAAAAAGTATAGAAATTTATATGAACTTTGAAACTCTATAATCTTATGGAAAAATTTTTTGAGAATTTGCAATCTGCAGAAAAAATAATTTTCTCATGCGATCATTTGCTTTATGTTGTTTTCCCGCTAGTTAAAGATAAAAAGATTTTATTAAAAATTTTAACTGATACAAAAGACGCAATTGCAAAATGCATAAATTCAATCCTGCAATATGAATATATCTATAAAAAAATCAAACTCTATAAAACTCCTGAAGAGAATTTCAAAGTTTTCAAAGAAAAATCCGCATCAAGATTTGGCATAGACAAAAAAGAGATTTCTCTTATTATTAATTTATTTGATTTAATTGATTTTCATGAAAAGAGTTCAATGGAATTTATTAAAGATGGCAAAATTGTTATTTTGTCAGAGGGCATGAAATCTGAGACAGTTTCAGTTAAAAAAATACGCGAATTTTTGAATTTATCCAAGAAAATCCTTAAGGAAGCAAAATTTGTAATCTTGAGTTAAATATAAAAACCCTGTTTTCTTTGTAAAAGATAATTCTAATCGCAGGGGAATTTCAATGGGGATTAATTTATGGAAGAAATAATTCAAGAGAAAATCAGTGCAGACCATCTTCTTTATGTTAGTTTGAAGTATACAAAAACTTGTGATGTGATTGTTAATCTTTTGTTGAGATGGAGCAGGATGATTGAGACAAGCATAAATGAGATTTTAAAGGAGGCTAAGAGAAAGAAAAAGATTTCAGAGGTTTCAGGAAATCCAATCGGACGAATTGAGCAGGTAAAAAAGGTGATGAAGAAGGATAAGAATTTTCTGGAAGTTATTGAATTGCATAATATGTTCAAGAGGATTAATGATTTAAGAAAAGAGAGAATCGGGGAGTTTAGAAAAAATGTTAATCTGAAGGTTTTTTTTCAGGGACGAGAAATTGATGTTAATTTGGAAAAATTAAAAGAGTATTCTGAAAAGCTTGAGAAGTTTATTGATTCAACTAAGAAATATTTAAGTTAAAAATTTCTTTGAGATTTTAATTATATAATTTAATGGCATAATATTTATAATGTTTAATTTGTTTATTTTTTTATGAGCGAAGATGAATCAGAGTATTTTTCAAAAGATGATGAACGATTAAACAAACTTAGTAATGAATTTAGAAAATCAATTGAGTGTCCTTACAAAGAGGGTTGCAGATTTTTTAAACAACACAGTGTAGTTGAGGATGAAGGAAGATTGCCTAATTCAATTTTTAGTTATGTTTTAAGTGCTGAACGTTGCGAATATCAATTTGCAGATAAAAGAGGAAGTAAATTTGCTCCAAGAGGCTTGGATGAAGCATGCAAGTTTGAAGGTGATATTGGCCCCGCAGTTGCTTTTGAAAATTATTGTGGTTTTTAATTATCCTAATTAAAATAAGATTTTGTTTTAGTAAATTTTTTTATCACAATAAATAATTTAAACTTCTTCTAATTTATTAGTTTATGGCAAATCTTACAAAAGCAATGGAGGAGAAGATTAGAAAAATTACTCATCTTTATTATTCGCGCCGTGATGTGCAAAAAGCAATTTTTGAATTTTCTAAAAATCGGGAGATTTCTCCCCGTTATTTTGAAGGGTTTGGAAAACGACCAGATTCTTTTCAGTATTTGGGGGATATTTTTGAACTTGTAAAAAAAGGAGCAACTTCATTTAATTGTTCTGAGGAATTATGGGAAAATCCATTGGAAATAGAAACAGGCATGACTGAAGGGCGGGCAAATGATTTGCGAATTGGCTGGGATTTATTAATTGATATTGACTGCCAGTGGTTTGATTATTCAAAACTTGCTGCAAAAATAATTATTGAAGTTTTAAATGAACATGGTGTTAAAAATATTGGGTTGAAATTTTCCGGCTCAAAAGGCTGGCATATTTTAGTTCCGTGGAAATCTTTTCCAGAAAATATCGGTGAAGAAAAAACAAAAAATCTTTTTCCTGATTTGCCAAAAAAAATAATTTCTTATATTGAATTTGAGGCTGAAAAAAAATTAAGAAAAAATTTGCCAGATAATTTTCACAGGCATTTTAAAAATACAAAAATAAAAAAAGGAATAAGATGTTTGGAGTGCAGCCAGATTGCAGAGCATTTTAAGCAGGTTGAATTTCACTGCCAATTCTGCAGGATTTCTGAACACAGGAAAATTTTTAATTATGATAATGAAAAAAAATATTTTTGTCCCCAGTGCAAAAGAGAATTAATAAAAAAATCTGAAAAGGAAATCTCTGAATGCAGTAAATGCAATTCAACTTCAGACAATTTTAATAAAAGAAAAAAGTTAGGGAAGTTCTCAGAAGTGATTGAAGAGGATTTATTTGAACTTATGGGTTTGGATATTTTGCTTGTTTCTCCCCGGCATTTGTTTAGGACGCCATATTCACTTCATGAAAAAACTGCACTTGCAAGTGTTGTGATAAATCCTGAAGAAATTGATAGTTTTGAATTTCGCAATGCAGACCCAATGAAAGTTGTTCCAAAAAATTTTATGCCAACAGCAAAAGAAGGTGAAGCAAGGGAACTTGTCATGCAGGCACTTGACTGGACAAAAGAAAATGAAGTAAGAGTTGGAGAAACACAGATGAATGTAACAGGAAAATATGTTGATTACAAACCAATTAAACTTGATGAAATTAATAAAGAAAATTTTCCCCCTTGCTTAAAAAATATTTTAAATGGTCTTGTCGACGGAAAGAAACGCGCACTTTTTGTAATGATTAATTTATTCAGGAGCATTGGAATGGAAAGTGAAGAAATGGAAAAAAGAATTTTTAAGTGGAATAAAAAAAATAATCCACCGTTAAAAGAAGGCTACATAACAACTCAGCTTTCATGGGCTTACAAGAAAAAGCCAATAATGCCTTCAAATTGCAAGGAGTTTTATCAGGGAATTGGAGTTTGCGCGCCAGATGAATTTTGCAGCAGAATAAAAAATCCTGCGAGTTATGTGATAAAGAAAAGTTTGTTGAGTGAGAAAAAGAAAAAAGAGAAAAAGTAGTTTTATAAATTATGTTTCTTTGATTTTTATAGGGGTGAAAATGAAAAATAAAAAAGATTCTCCTGAGGTAAAAAAATTAAAGGAGAAAGCAAGAAACTACAGCATTAGCGAGGGAATTTTTTGGTCTGCTGAGTCATCTTTGGGGCATCATTATGTTTCGCCTTTTGCAGTTGCAATTAATTCAAGCAGCGCTCTTGTTGCAATGGTGAGTGCTGTTACTGGTTTGATTGATCCTTTAAGTGAAGTCTTTGGCTCGCGTTTAATTGAAAAATATTCACGAAAAAAAATTTTACTCAAATCAGTTTTTTTTGAAGCTTTAATGTGGATACCTTTTGTCTTGATTGCAATTGCATATTTAAAAGGAATTTTAATTTTAGCTCTTCCTTATATTTTGCTTTTTTCATTTGGGCTTTATTCAGTGTTCAAAGGCATTGGTCATCCTGCATGGTTTTCATGGATGGGGGATATAGTGAATGAAAAAAATCGCGGAAAATGGTTTTCAAAAAGAAATTTGCTTATAGGAGTGATGTCTGTTGTCTTAGTTGTTTCCTCGTCGTTTTTTCTTGATTATCTAAAGAGGCATGGCATGACAATGATTGGTTTTTCAATTTTGTTTTTTATAGCATTTATTTCAAGAATTAGTTCAATTAAATTTATTAAAAAGACATATGAACCAAAAATAAAATTAAAAAAAGGAGATTATTTTTCTTTTACACAATTTTTATTGAATGCAAAGAATAATAATTTTGGAAGATTTGCCTTTTTTAGATTCTTTTTTACTTTTGCCAATACAATTTCAAGCTCACTTTTAGTTGTTTATTTATTGAGGACACTTGGTTTTTCTTATGCTGAATACATGATAATTATTTTTGCAGGAACCGGGATTTCTTTATTCACAATTGAATTGTTGGGGAAATTTTCTGATGGTTATGGAAACTATTTGGTTCTTTGCATTTCTTCTTGGGTGATTGCCGTTCTTCCGATTTTATGGATTTTGAACCATTCATTTATTTATCTTATTTTAGTTCCGTCTTTAATCAGCGGAATTGGATGGGCAGGCATACATTTAACAGAAAGAAATTTTATTTATGAGAATGTGAAAGCAGAAAAGCGCGGTCTTGCAGTTTCTTATTATAATTTGCTTTGGGGATTGGGAATATTCTTTGGCTCAGGACTTGGGGCGCTTTTAATTAAATTTCTTAATACAAGTTTTATAGAATCAATTATTTTTATTTTTATTCTGGGGGGTGTTCTGAGAATTTTTTCTATTTTATTTTGGCTTCCAAAAATAAAAGAAGTCAGAAAGACGCGAAGTTTTAGAAGTTCCCGAGCATTTAAGGAAATTATTTTAAAGCAGGCAATACCGACAATACACGGAGAAGTTCGTGACGTGATGCATATAAAAAAATATTTTTTCATGAAATAATCTCATCAAAAACTATTTAAAGAAAATTAAATTAATTTTGAAATGTTCAAAAAGAAAAAGTGCAAAAAGTGCAAAAACTCTGTTAGTGAAAAACATGATTATTGTCCGCACTGCGGGAATTTATTAAATCAGGAGTTTGATGAAAACCCCCTGGATTTTGGAATGCTGGGCAAAAACGATAGGGTAAATCTTGGAAATAATTTTGGTCTGCCATTTGGATTCAATAAAATGTTTGGTTCTTTAATGAAAAATTTAAGCAAGGAATTAAATCGAGAATTTTCTCAAATGAATAATAAAATGACTAAACCGCAAAATAAAAAAATTGGGCAAAATGGAATAAGCATAAAAATTTCAACTCTCGGGGGGCATCAGCCTGAGATACAAATTGATTCATTTGGCGATAATGCTAATAATAAAAAAATAATTAAAGAAAAACCAAAAGTGGATTTGCAGAAAAATTTCTCAAAAGAAAACCATGAAAAGTCATTAAGTCTGCCAAAGCAGGAACCTTCTACAAATGTAAAAAGATTTTCTGATAAACTTATCTATGAAGTTGATATTCCGGGGGTAAAAACAATTGATGATATTTCAATAAATAAATTTGAGAACTCAATTGAAATCAAGGCTTTGACAGAGGACAAAGTTTATGCAAAAATAATCCCAATTAGTCTGCCTGTTATGAATTATAATTTAACAAAAGGAAAACTTATTTTGGAACTTGGTGAAGAATAGAAAATTTACTAAGTCACAAAACTTATAAACAAATAATTCTCTAATTTTTCTATGAGGCTGTAGCTCAGTCTGGCCAGAGCACTGCTCTGATAAGGCAGGGGTCCTAGGTTCAAATCCTAGCAGCCTCATTCAAAAATATTTTACAAAATTGAATATTCATTTATGCTGTTATGTGTTTGCTTAACACAGGAACGATTAAACTCAAATCCTGAGTGACTTCGTGGTAAAAGTATCGCCGGCACAAAAACTTTGTGCGGGGTCGGGAGTTGGCAGCCTTATTCATAGATTTTTCAGATTCAGAAAATTTTATTTTGTTCTTGAAAAAGTTATAGTCCTGAATATAAATCTTTAAAAATAAAAATCTATTTTTGGATTATGAAATTGCCTGAATATGTAAGAAAATATCCCGGAGATTATGATTATCTTATTTGTTCTGTAAGAAAAGCTCCTAAGAGAGAGAAAGAGGAAATTGAAAGATATTTAAGTGATGCAAGAAAAGACGGGGCACAGATTTTATACCCTGCAGATGACACGAATCAGGAAGACCCAATAGGCGGCTATCGAATTTGCAGAGATCATGCAAGAGAAATTTACGAAGCAAAAAGAATCAGGGTTATTTGGAATCCTGGTTCAACAGGAAGCTATGTTGATTTAGGTCATTCACTTTTGGAAAATCTTCTTAGAGACAAACCAATCGATGTTGTAAACAGAAAAATAGTTGAAGAAATTGCAATGGGGAAAAATCCCGGAGAAGAAAACTGGGAGAAAGTTCTTTTATCCCAAAGTGAAAGAAATAAAGTTTATGAAGAACATATTCGTAAAATACCGAAGAGCAATGAAATGGAAATTGAATGGGATCCATCAAGCAGATTAAGTTATGTCAGGCTTGGCATGTTTTTTACAAGTCATTTTATAGATAGTACGAAGATAAAAATAAGCAATTTAAATGATGTCAAAGAAATTATTCAAAAACAAAAACAAGCGGGCATCCCAAAAACATATGAAATGGCTTTATTGATGGCTCATAAGAATTCAATGGATTTTTTCTAATACCAAATCTTCTCAAATACAATTTTTTCTATCGCCCCCAATCATTATCTTTTTTTCTTTTAATTTCTGCAATCTCCTGTAAAATTTTTATTTCTTTACTGGATAACAAATCCTTATTTTTTTTAAAAGTTCTAAATTGCGTTGTACTCATGTCTGAATAAAGTATCTCTGAATTTTTTAATTGCCTCTCAAAATTAACACCTGGAATTGAGATTGCAACTTCCATTCCTTCAGTTGATTCAGTAACAGATTTATTTTCAGACTGAATATTTTTTACTCTGCCGATTTTCTCTCCTGCCTCATTAATGAAATTTAAATTTGAAATCAATTTTCCTCCGTCAACTTTCACACCAAAAATCGCAGGTTTTGTGTTTCTGAAAACATACTGGGGGAGAATCTTTAACTTTGCAATTGTCGAAAGTTTCATAAGGCGATTTTTTTCAATCTCTATTTGTTTTTCACGACGGTAAGCTGACAAATTTTCAATTAATTTGTAAACTACATCGTCAGTTATGATTTTGATTTTTCTTTCTTGCATTTCTCTTACTTCTTCATCCTCACTAACATTAAACCCAACGATAATTGAATCAAGTTCATTAATTTCTAAATTTGCTTTTGCTGAAATTACATCTGTTTTATTTATATTGCCAATCCCTGCTTTTAAAACTGAAATATTATTCTGCTTTAACAAAACCAAAAGCGCTTCCAGGCTTCCCAAAGAATCTGCCTTCGCAATAATTCCCTGCTTAGAAGTCTGCACTGCCCCTGAAATTTCTTTTGAAAATTCTTTTTTTATTTCTTCCAGATTATCTTCATACAAAACAAACGGCATGCCAGGCAAAATATTTGCTTTCTCAATTAATTGCATTTTCAGACCAGTTGAAGCAGTTACTTTTTCCTTGGGTTTGAATCTCGCGCACAAGCTTTCAATCTCCTCCAATGTTCTTATCTTTGTAACTATGGGTTCTCTTGTTAAACTTGCAACTGCGATTTCGTCAGTTTTTTTTAATTCTCCGTCGTAAAGAATGCTCTCTGCATAATTAATTGCCTTGTCTTTTTTTATTTCTAAAATTACTCCTTTTGCTTTTTCACCAAGAGTTAATCTGTTGTGCAAATATTTTTCACTAAGTCCGCAAAGCATCATGATTAATTCAGGAACTCCCTCTTTTGTTTTTGCTGAAACCGGGACAAGTGCAATTTTTTTTGAAAAATCATTTATATTAAAATAAAGGTCTGCGTCAAAACCATAAGAATTTAATGAACCTATTAAAGTTAAATATCTTTCATCAAAAATTTGTTTCACATTTTGAGACTGCATTGAAATGCTCTTGGGCAATGATTCATCCTGTTTTCTCCAGCCAGAAATATTGTCGATTTTATTTAATGCAATCATAAAAGGAGTTTTATTTAATTTTAAAATTTCAATTACTTCCGCAGTCTGGGGTTTTATTCCTTCATTAATATCAATAACTAAAACTGCCAGGTCTGCCAAGCTTCCTCCTCGTTTTCGCAGATTCGTAAAAGCTGCATGGCCAGGTGTATCAATAAATAAAAATCCCGGAATCTGTAATTTTATTCCTGAAGCTTCAATTAAAGGGCATGATTTTTTTAATTCTTCAATTGGATAAGTTGTAAAAGAAATTTTTTGCGTGATTCCTCCTGCTTCTCCTCCCTGAACGCAACTGCTTCTTATACAATCTAAGATAGAAGTCTTTCCATGATCAACATGTCCGCAGACCGTTACTATTGGTTGCCTGATGCGATTATTGGTTGTGTTTGTCATATATTTTAGAGAATATATTTATTTTTAAAGGTTAAGATGATTAAATATCTATGAAAAAATTACTGGCATAAGAAGTTTATCACAGGATTCTCCTGATTGCAATATAAAAATATAAAGGAGAGAAAAATCCGAAGATTAATCTCTCCAAATGCTTAACCGAAGTTAAGCAGACGTCTAACCGAAGTTAGACATTCAGTATATGTTTAATTGGTTTTTAAGGCTTTCTCACTCTGAAAAAAAGACAACAAATATAAACTTATTTTTACTTTTTTATTTATGAAAAATATTTCAATTAAAGAATTAAATGAAAAATATAATTTTGATTTTGAAAAAATAATTTCTCAAATAAAAAAAGAAAAAGCAAAACTTGTTTTATTGCAATTTCCAGATGGGCTTAAAATTTATGCAACCGCAATTGCGGATTATCTCGAAGAAAAAACAAATTCAGAATTTCTAATCTGGCTTGACACCTGCTTTGGCGCATGCGACACTCCTGTTTTAAGTGAAAAATTAAAAAAGAAAATTGATTTAGTTATCCAGTTTGGCCATAATGAATTAATGCCGAATTATTAACTCTTCCCTTAAAAATTGGGTTCTCCTCATTAAACGAGGGTCTGTTGTATAAGTATAGTTGTCTGGTTTTATTATCTCTTTTAATTTATTTATTCTTTCTCCTGAGGAAATCATTAGTGTTGGAATTTTGTTTCTATCCAGGAATGTGCGCCAGAAAAAACTTTCTTCGTGGATAATTTCGTAACCTGGCTTGATAATAAGAGCATCATAATTCTTAGATTCATAAGATAATTGGTCTGTGTGAAGATAACCCAGATCAAATCCCTGATTTCTTATTGGGATAATTAATTCTCTTTCAAAAAAATCTTTTCCTTTTTCATAAAGATAATCAAAAAATGCAAATTTGTTTACCCC
>JASFEO010000019.1:0-14758 GCA_050124795.1 Candidatus Pacearchaeota archaeon | reverse complement strand
ATTCTTTTCAAAAACCGTTTAATTTTTCTAGTTAGTTTTTCTTGTTTTTTCATAGATATCACCTCATGATATCTATGTTTTCAGGGATTATCTATTTTTCCCTGAAGACTTTTTCAACATAACATGTGAAGAGGAAATCTTTAAAAAGCAAAATTTTCTTAAGTCATTATGAAACGATCAAGTCGAAGGTGGAAGAAAAAATTGCAAATGCGTTGGAAGTGGCAGCGTAAAAGACTTAGAAAAGAAAAGCGAAAGAGAAAGTTAAAGAGAGCCAGAAGCAAGTAATTCTAAAGATTTATTAATAACTTTTCTAAATAAATTTATGAAAGATTTTATAGATTATCTTGAGAATAATAAAGATTATTTGAAAGCCTTAAATTTTGCAAAAGATAATTCTAAAGGAAAAATATGGTTAATCGGCGGAGCAGTTTACAAATCGCTTGCAAAATTAATGCATAGCAAAAAACCTGCAGTTCCAAAGGATTATGATTTTATCGTAGAAGAAGTTGCAATGTCTGAGAACAACCAAGAATGGATTGTGACTAAAAACGGATCAGGAAATCCTAAATTTAAAAATGGAAAAATTGCAGGAGACCTTGTTCCATTAAATAGTCTTGACTTTTTGATGAGAATCGGACTAGAAACCAATATGAAAAATTTTTTGGAAACTTCTCCATTGGACGTCACAGCAATTGCATATGACACAAAAGAAAAAAAGCTAATTGGAAAAACAGGATTAAGCGCACTAAAAAAAGGAAAAATAAAAGTTCTCAATAAAGAGCACATGGATGCATGGGCAAAAGCAAAAAACAGGGGTTCTCCTGAATTAATTAAGAAACTTGCAGAGGAAATTGAGTTTAGATATTGAATATAGATATTAAATCATAGAAATTAATATAAAAGCATATCTTTTTATTTTTCCATGGGAAAAGATTTAAGAGGCAAATTTAAAATCAGAAATGATTGGCCTAAAAATGCAGGAAGATTGCCCTTTAACAAGGAAGTTATAAAAGAAAACCTTGAAAACTTAAGTCTTGACACTTGTCCTGTTTGCAGAACTAAGTTAAATCCTTATGACCAATTTGGATCTTACTTCAAACAAAGTGAGGAAACAATAAGAAAACACTGCCCAGAAGACAATTATGTAATTCAACTTACTTCTCATAAATATGTTGACAAAACTTTTGGGACAAATTTTTGGATGAAAATTTTTACAAACTCAATGACTCCAAAATTATTAGCAGACAGCGGAGTATTAGCAGACCTTGAAGGAGAACATGTGAAAGTCTATTAAATCAAATATCTCTTAGGTTACTATGGGCGAATTAAGCAATAAAATAGATTTTACTGACGAAGAGCAATTAAAAAGATATTACATGGCTAATTTTGATATGATGGATGTGGATTGCCAAACATTCAAAAAAATTATGCTAGAGGGATTGGCTTATTCTGAATTATCAAATAGAGAATAATAATCTTTTTATACTTAAGAAAGTTAATTATTTTATGGCAAGATGTACATTAGACTTAACTTATTTTAATTTAGGGGTTAGAAGCGCTAAAACTAGTATGGAACTAGGATTAATGCAGAATAAAAGACAATATAAACCAAATCCCCTTGTTCTTGATGATTCTCTGAAGTTTCTTTCTGAATTAGAGAAGTCATTTGAAATAGATGATATGCTTGGAAACTGGGACACGAGATATCAATATAGCAAGGTATTAGGAGGAACAGAAATCTCCAGAGAAAATGTTAAAGAAACAATAAGTCTAATTCATCGCCTTAAACTAAACCAGGATGTTTCTAATGAGGAAGTGGATAATACGCAGAACTTCCTTAGAAAGATTTCAGATGAATGTTTATCAAGAGGAAACCAAAGACATAGAGTAAAATGTTATTAAATTAAATCAAATTTCTTAAGGACCATTAAATCATGTTCTGCTTCTTTCTGATTTCTTGAGGCATGGCAGATTGTGTTTGGCATTTCATATGGACCGAATTTTCCTCTGATTGTCCATGGAGGATTGTCTTTATATCTTGTTGGCCCGGATATTATATCTAATCTGTTAAAGATATCACTCCCGGAAACAAGAGCTAATGCAATCATACCTCCATATTGATTGGGATAATTTTCTATTACAAGCCGGAATGATTCAGGACTTTTCTCTTTTAGAGGGAGATAGAATTCTTCATAAAACCCTCGAGGAGGAGTCAGAACATCCTTATAATCAAGATTAAATCCCCCTTCGCAAACTAATTTCGCAGTTAGAAAAGCAAATATATCCTTGCGCTCAAATATCTTGTGAGGCTTTACAAAAAACGGCGCTGTTTCAATTGCCATAATTAAGGCTAAATTAATAGATATAAAAATATTTTGTTTTTGACAGTATCTCCGAGTTCTTGGAGATACTATTATCACAGAAATCTTTATTAAGGGATTAACTCTTTAGAATATATGAATAAGGGTATAGAGTTTTACAAAACATATTTCAATTTCATGAGCGCTCTTGAGAAAGAGGTTCTCGGAAGAGTTAAATTTCCAAATAGCACCTTAGATGAAAGACTTAAAAAATTCTATAATCGTTGGCAGGATTATTTTGATGTTAGTTATGCAACTTTTCGCAAAATAACAACCCAAGGTCTGCACCCAATTTTCCTGAAAGGATATTTGCGTAAGTAGATTCTTATCACAGAAATCTTTATTAACCGTTTTGAAATAGTTTCCTTATGGCAAGCGAGATTTGGACAGAAAAGTTCAGGCCGGTTAGATTTTTGGAAATTGTCGGGCAGGATGATATTGTGAAAAGGGTTGAAGCGCTTACTAATTCAATGAATATCCCCCATTTACTTTTTGCAGGCCCTGCCGGGACCGGGAAATCAACTCTTGCTTTGGTTGTTGTGAAAAACTTATTTGGCTCAAATTGGAAAGATAATTATTTAGAATTAAATGCATCTGATGAGAGAGGGATTAATATTGTTCGTGAAAAAGTTAAGGATTTTGCAAGGACAAAGTCTTTGGGAAATGTTCCATTTAAAGTTATTTTTCTGGATGAAGCAGATGCATTGACTCCGGAGGCGCAGCAGGCATTACGCCGAACAATGGAAAATTATTCTTCAACATGCAGGTTTATTTTGTCATGCAATTATTCAAGCAAAATAATTGACCCGATTCAGTCGCGTTGTGTTGTTTTAAGGTTTAAACTTTTAGAAAAAAAAGATGTTGCAAGAGTTATTCAAAGAATTGCAGAACGTGAAAATTTAACAATTAATGATGAGGCAATTGAAACTTTGTATGAAGGAAGTGAGGGTGATTGCCGCCGGGCAATTAATATTTTGCAGTCAACTGCCTCGATTTCTCCGTCGATAACAAAGGATTTATTGTCAACAATTATTTCAAATGCAAAACCTAAAGACATAAGAATAGTTTTAGATTATGCTTTGTCAGGAGATTTTCAAAAGTCGCGGGAGAAACTTTTAGATGTGATGCTCAAGGAAAGCATTTCAGGACAAGATGTAATTAAAGCAATTCAAAAAGAAATCTGGAATCTGCCGATTGAACCTACAATAAAAGTTAAACTCACTGAAAAGACAGGTGAAGTTGAATTTAGAATTACAGAAGGCTCAGACCCATTTATACAATTGCAGTCTTTAATTGCAAGTTTTGTTTTGGCAGGGTTAGGGAAGTAAAAATTTTGAAATAAGAAAAGATTGAAAATGTTTCCATTCAAATTTACAAACAACGCAGATAGAATTTACAAAAATACTAAATCAAGATTAGTTGAACTTTCATTAATGGAACTTCATGAATTTGCTGGGACAGGTACAGAACAACTTCAATTTAAATTAAGAAAAATAAGAGCAGGAAAGTATTTAGAGAGATTAGAGAGGCCAATAGATACTCCTTTTGACTTTTGTTATATTCCTAAATCTTCAAGAAAAATAATAAAATTTGCAAACAAGTATCATAGGTTTTATTCATACTTTTCTAAAAATGAAACTTCTCATGGAAGAATCTAAAATGGGGGATGAAAAAAACATAGGCACTGGTTTTGGAGTTATGATTTTAAATAGCGCGGGTGAAGTTCTTCTTGGTAAAAGGCATGAGAATCCTGAAAAAGCAGATTCAGTGTTTAGAGTTTCTGATGTTTGGACAATGCCTGGAGGGGAATTAGATTTTAAAGAAAGTTTTGAAGAGGGTGCCAAAAGAGAAGTTCTTGAAGAAACAGGGATGAGGATAAAAAACCCAAAAGTAATTTGCATCAATCAGGATAGAAATGAGCATGCGCATTTTATTACAATCGGAATGTTTACAGATGAATTTGAAGGAAACCCGAAGGTGATGGAACCAGATGAAATAACTGAATGGAGATGGTTTGTATTTGACAACCTGCCGGAGAATATTTACTTCCCAACTAAGAAAGTTTTAGAAAATTATAAGCAGAAAAAATTTTACATAAAAGAAAAGGAGAAAAATATTGAAATAGAAGTTCAGACCTTTATTCCAAAAGAAGAATATGAAAAACTTCTTTTATTTTTTAAGGATAATGCAGAGTTTGTGAAGGAGGATTTTCAGGAGACATTTTATTTTGATGAGAATTCAAATTTGAGAATTCAAAGAAATTCAGATGGAGCAAAACTTTGGCATAAGTCAGGGAATGTGCATGATGAATTTATGGAAGAGATTGAAATAAAAACAAGAAGGGATGATTTTGAAAATCTGGAGAAATTTTTGAATAAACTCGGGCACAATGTAAAGATTAAATGGCTAAGAACAAGAAATCAATTTAAGTGGAATGAAATAAAAGTTTGTGTTGATTACACTAAGGGTTATGGTTATATTTTGGAATTAGAAAAGATAGGGAATGAGTATAACAAGGAAATTATTTTAAGAGAATTAAAAGAAAAGTTGAGAGAGCTTGGAATTTGTGAGACACCAAAGGAAGTATTTAGTGAGAAGTATGAATATTATAAAAATAATTGGAGGGAACTTATAGGATGAAAAAAGATTTAATTCCATGGGTTGAAAAATACAGGCCAAAAAAATTCCAGGAAGTTATTGGTCAGGAAGAAGTCATAAAAAAAATAAAAGATTTTCTAAATTCATTTAATCTGCAGAAAGTTGCAAGAAAAAGGTTGCTAAAAAAAGCCTTGATTTTGCATGGTTCTCCAGGTGTTGGCAAAACTACATTAGCATATGCAATTGCAAATGAAACTAATGCAGAAATTTTTGAACTTAATGCTTCAGACTTAAGAAACAAAAATAAATTAAGAGAAATTTTAAAACCAGCAATTGAACAAAAGTCTTTGGTTAAAAAAAATAAAATTATTTTAGTTGATGAAGTCGACGGTATTTCAGCTGTTGACAGGGGGGGGTTGACTGAACTTTTATCTTTAATTCAATTAACTTCTTACCCTGTTATCATTACTGCAAATGATATTTGGAATAAAAAATTAAACTCACTTAGAAAATCAGCAGAAGTTGCGCAGCTTAAAGAAATCGGATACATGCAAATAAAAAATATGATGATACAAATTTTGCAAAAGGAAAACCATTTTATTGATAATGAGGTTTTAACTAAACTTGCAATTAAGGCCAGGGGTGATTTGCGGGCGGCGATTAATGATTTGCAGTCAATTTCAAAAGTTAAAGACCATGCGTTAATTGAATTTGATGAAAGAAACAAAGAGTCAGATATTTTTAATGCATTAAGAAAAGTCTTCAAGGGAAAACCAACTAATGAAACTTTGGGGGTGTATGATTCAGTTAATATGAACATTGACGAAATCATGCTTTGGGTTGAAGAAAATATTCCAATTGAGTATTCAGAAATTGAATTAGCAAGAGCTTATGAAAAACTTTCAAGAACAGATATTTTCAAGAGGAGAATTTATCGTCAGCAATATTGGAGATTTTTAGTTTATGAAAATATTTTTTTGAGTTTTGGAATTGCTGCATCAAAAAAAGATGTGAAAACAGGTTTTACAAATTATAAAAAACCGACGAGGATTTTGAAAATCTGGCTTAATAATCAAAGGAGCATGAAGAAAAAATCCATAGCGCAAAAGTATGCAAAGTTAGTTCACGTCGGACTAAAGAGAGCAATGCATGAATTTTATTTAATTAAAGAAATTATAAAATCAAATCCGGAAATTCAAAAAGAACTTAAACTTAATGATGAAGAAGTTGAGTATGTTATGAACTAATCTATATTTTTTATAATATAAATTTTTTGAAATTAAAAGATTTATAATAGATTATGAAAGATTATCAGGGAACATTAAGAAAAATTTTGAGAAAAACACAATATGAAAGGGATGATGGAAAGCTTATCAAGATATTCTAAAAATTATACCCTGAATTTATTGACTTGCCCAGCTTATCTTGTTGTAACTTTTACTTCCTGATTATTAATTAAAATTGTGTGTTCTGCTTGCGCAACAATTCCTTTGCCTGTTTCAATTAATTGCGGGAAATGATGGATGTTTTCATTTTGCTCTAATTGGTTTAATCCAAACAAGGCTTTTGCACCGAACTTTTTTACAATCCAGCGCGATGCAAAGGGCAAGGTCGGATATTCTTCTTCAATAAATTTCAAAACTTCGCGCGCGATCGGACTTCTAATATTTTTATTATTCATTAAAATATAAATCCCATGAGGCTGACCGTCGTGAACTCTGCCATTTCCATTTGTTGCAAAAGGCTCAATTGCAAAAAGCCCATTTTTTAATTTTGTTAAATCATGATTATCAACATTCGGGATAAAAGGTTCTGCATGAGCTTCATATTCTTTCAGACCATGACCACCTAAATTTACAATTGGCGAGAAACCTTCGGCCTCAATTGTTTCAGTAACTTTTTTTCCAATCTCATTTACACTAATTCCATTTTTAGAAATTTTAATTGCTTCTTGCAACGCGTTCTCAGTTGATAAAATTAATTTTTTATTAACTTCTGAATTTTCTAAATCAATACTAAAGGCAGTGTCTGCAATGTTTCCTTGGACATGAACTCCAATATCAACTTTTAATAACCCATAAGCTAAAGTTTTATCGTCGTGGAACGGAGTAAAATGCGCGGCAACAGAATTTATACTTAAGTTAACCGGAAATGCAGGTTCTCCTCCAAGTTCAAAAACCTTATTTTCTATGTCCTCGGCAATTTCTAAAAGAGATTTATCTTTTTTAATTATTGACTTTGCGAACTCTACAACTTCTTTTGCAATTCTCCCGGCCTTCAAAATTTTTTCATTATCCATTAAAAGAAAAAGAAAAATAGTTTTATAAATTCTCTTAAAAATTAAATCCTGCCCAGTTGGTGCAATCAGCAAATAGTTTAGATTCAAAAACTTTAAAAGAGGAAAGATTTCTTAATTAGTATGAAATATAATGTATTAGTTCACTATTAGTTCACTATCAATTCATGCCTGATGAAGGAAGAATATTAAGAGAAAATATCTTGCCATTTGGTCCGAGAGTAAGTGCTTCACTTGTTCCAAATCTTTTTGACTCTGAAATGAGTTTCGAGAGTGGAAGAAAAATTCGCCCGGAGGTTCATGGGGATAATAATTTCTATTCCAAAAATTCAAAAATAAGTTTGGGAATGTTGCCAATAGCAGAAGCCCCTATATTTATGGAGGGTTATCGTCATTGCTGTGAAGGATGTTTCTTAGAAGGTCGCGACCCCTATCATGAATATGTTTGCGCGAATGGAACCGCACAGGACATTACAACCCAATATGAGAACACTAATGCAGGGATAAAATTATTAGAAAATGAAATAGGGGAATTACAAATTACAGGACTTGTTCCTCCAAATCATCAGGGGGATGAAAGCACAAGAGATGCAGCAAGAATCTTAAATATCCAAAATTATGTTGTAAGAAATTCTTTTGCAGATTATCCTTTTCCAATCAAATTCAGTCTTCCTGCATGGCACGAAGGGGAATTAAATATTTTGCCGGAATCAAGAAAACCGGGAAAAAGTCCTCTTCTTTATATAATGTATAGCGACATTGTCAAAAAAGGCTGGAAAACATATGAATCTTTTTTTGAGAAATCTGTTTCATTAAGTGAACTGGAAATCAAAGCCTCTGCTCCAATGCTTTCAGGATTAAGTGAATGGTTGCTTTACAAATATAAAAAAGCAAGGGATTTGAAAAGAAAGTTAAAAAGGTAATTTTTTATAGTTCTAAATTTTTAAGCTAAACAATTTTTAATAAACTTCCTCAATTTGAAAATAAAATAATTTTTTGGTTTATTCTCTACATAATCCACTTTTCCTTCAATTAATTCTTCATCTAATAATCCCAATATCCCATAGATAAATTGCTTTATTGTTTCTTTAGTTTCTATATTTTCAAGAATAATTTCCTTTGAAAACTTTTTTTGTTTTTGAGCTTTTTTAATTATTAATTCATATTCTCTAAAATGCAGGGGGAAAGTAACAATTCCAATTCTTTCTTTGCCCTTTAGTATTTTTCCTAAATCAAGAATATCTTCTTCACTGTTTTTCCCATTTAAGATAAAAATATTTTTTATTTTTCTTTTTTTAATTTCTTTTAGAGCTCTTTTTTTTCTTTGTTTTTTCCATCCAGTTGGAATTAAAAGATAATCTAATGCTTTTTGTTTTTCCACTCTTTTTACCTCAACTTCTCAAAAATTTCCCCAAGTGAAATTTCAAAAATACTAACTGACATTTTTATTTTCCAGTTTCTTAAAATCTTGGGATGAATCTCCCCAATAAATCCAATTACTTTTTTATTTAATAAAATTTCTGCAACTCTTCCGTCAATAAAATGAACTGGAAAATTTTCAGCTTCCTTGACTTCAAAATCTAAACCAAGCATCTTTCCCAAATATTCCAAAACCTGTTTACATTCAGTAAAATTTCCCGGAGTAATCCCTAAGCTTAATTTATCTTCTTCAATTATTTTTGTTTCTTTATTAAAGACTCGCCCTACTTCAAAAATCTTCTGAGGATATTCTGAATCAGTATTCTCTGCAAAATTTTTCAAAAGATAATGACTTAAATCTTTTCTTAGAACCGTATAATCTGTTTTTGATTCCTCAACTTCAATAAAGCCTTTTTCATCTTTTTCACCAACTCCCATTTTTGTGAACTGATCTTCTTTTTTTGTCAAGTGAAAATTAGAAACTTCTAAAAATTCCAAGCCAGTTAAAACTTCAGAAATTTTTCTTTTAACAGATTCCTTAAAATCTTCTTCACCAATTGTAGAAATCGATGGGATAATTGGTTCAAAGTTTTCATAACCATAACTAATCGCAATATCCTCAATTAAGTCAACTTCATGCAGGATATCTGTTCTCCACGAAGGGCTTTCAACATCTCCTTTGTTATAGTTATGCCCCATTTTTTCAATTAATTTTTTAACTTCTTTTTCTTCTAATTTTAATCCAAGCTGCTGATTTGTGTTTTCAATTTTTAATTTCATTTTTTGAGGTGTTAAGTCGGGAGTAATTTTTTTCTTTTTGTAACCAAGTTCCATCTGATAAACTCGTCCTCCCATGTCAGCCAAGGTTGTCACAATTATGTTAAGGCATTTTTGCAAGACTTCAAAATCAAAACCAGAACACTCAATAAAAACTTCTTTTGTGTTTTCAGTTATTTTTCCGGTGTCATGAGAATTAATAATTGGCGGCATGCTCAAAACTTTATTGTCAGCATCAGTAAAAATTGGAAATTTTTCTTTTCCAGCCAAAAGATGCGCATAGTCTCTGCCAGTAGGATGCCTTTGCAAAATTTCCAAGCCAGACATTTCACGAGGAGATTCTAGTGGAATGAATTTTATTTTGTCAGGTTCGAGCGCCTTGAAAGTTACGGGGAGTTTAATTTTTTCAAGAGGGTAAATTCCTATTGCAAGTTTTTTTCTCTTTCTCCCAAGGGTGATATGGATTTTTTCCTGAACTTCAATTATTTCTTTAATTTTCTCATCGTTAAATTTAAGTCCTTTAACAATTGCGCATGCAGTAAACGGCCGAATATTTTCAACAGATTTGTCAATAATAATTTTGTAATTTTTTTCAGGAGGAAAAATTTTATATTTTGCAAGACCTGTTTTTTTATTTAAGAAACTCAAAAAACTTCTTTTGAAACCCTGATAAGACAGCATGTCTGGCCTGTTAGGAAAAATTTCCAGTTGAATTTCTTCTTCAGTAATTGCTTCAATTGGTGTTCCAAACATTGCAATTCTTTCCTGCATCTCTTCACTGAACTTTCCAATTTCTTTTTCAAAAGTTTTTTTGTTTATGTTTAGTATTGCCATTATTCTTCTAAAGTAAATTTATTGATTGCTTTTGAAATTTTCTCCTGATTATCTTTATTATAATTAAAAATTAAATTAATCTCTTTTTCAAAGAAGATAATGTTTACTGAATAATCTTTAGTCCAAAATCCGCTTGTCTCTTGATTATATTTTTCTAAATTTTGGTTATCAAAAATATCATCAAAATAATGCACTATCTCTGGTTCCTCAAATCCCAAATCAATCAAAATATCTCTTATTGTTATTATTGAATTAGTATTTTTTTGAAAACTATACTCGCTTCTATACTCTCCCTTACATATACTTAATAATTTTATTTTTTCCTTGTTTTTCATTTCTTTATTTTCTCTTTTAATTTTTTATATTCTTTTATTGTAACATACTTACACACAGTAATCTTCTTTTTATGCTTTTTATCTATTTCATCTTTGTCAAAAATATGTGATTTTTTGAATCCTTCTAAAGTATAAATTTTATCCCCCTTAAAATGAACAACACCATTCTTTGGAGTCTTGCTTATATGAGTAAATACATTTACTGGTTTTCCATCTCTAAAAATTATATGCACACATCCTTCTATTGGTTCTTTATTTTTCATTGTAATCCTTCATCACTTTCGCATTTAATTTTTCTTTCTGCTTTGTCATAAACTCCTTTGCATTTTTCATAATCTGACAAAATTTTTTCTTCAAATTCTTTGTCCAAATCAATTCCTTCTTTTTCTGCAATCGCGAGAATAGTAAACAAACAATCTGACAATTCTTTTTCAATGTCCCGACCATCTCCGTCGAACTTTGCTCTTTTTCCTCCATGTTTTATGTTCATTGCACGGGATAGTTCTCCGACTTCTTCAACTAATCTCGCAAGCATTGAAAGAGACCCCCAGTATCCTCCGTAGTGATTAATTAAATCATCTACTTTTTCCTGTGCTTTTTTTATTTCCATTTTATTTTTTATAATCAATTAAGCATTTATTTAATTTTTCTTTGTTTAGAATCATGTAGGGAAACTTTTGCCTTAACTCATTTGAATAGCCTTTTGAAACAGATGAACTTAAAACTTCTTTTCCAATCTCTTTAATCAGGTCAAGTGCAGGTACAAAATCTGCATCTCCTGAAATTAAAATCGCGCAATCAATTTTATTTCTTATTGCTTCTTTCACCGTATCAATTGCAATCCAGACATCAATTCCTTTTTCCTTTTGAAAATTGTCAGACATTTCAAGAAAACTCGCTTCAACCAAGGGTTTGCAAACCTTGCATAAATCCCATGATTCAATAAAATCCTGCCTTTTCTTTTTTACTTCTTTATTTGATAGCTTCTGTAATTTTCTTGTTATAATTTTCACTCCTCGTTTTTGAAGTCTTCCAAGAAAAGCTCTTTGAATCTTGTAAACCAAATGATTATCTTTAACATCAGGCATTGAAGTATACCAACGAATTTCTAAGATTTCTAAATCTTTCTCATCAGAAATCATTTTTGCTACCTTGCAAATATCCACTTTGCTCGGTTGGATTAAGTATTTGATATTATGATACCAATTATTTGCATCAACAAATACAATTGTTCGTTTAGCCATAGAAAAATCCTCCAAGAAAAACTATAAAACCCGGCATGTTCAAAAGAAGATACCGGGGACTTAAATTAATATTTCTAATGTTGAATAGTTTATAAACTTTGTTCATTTTCTAAACTCTTTACTTTATTAAAAATTGCTTTGCAATTTTTATTCCTTTATCCAAAATTTCATTTCTCTTAATTTAGTTAAATTATTTTTGTAAAGTTCTCTTAAGTCTTTTATCTTATAATAATCCATTAAGATTCTGTCAAATCCAGGACCCCATGCCAGAACCGGAATGTGTTTTCCGAGGAGGGGGATTGTAACTTCTGGTCTGAACATTCCTGCGCCTCCAAGTTCAAGCCAGGCTTTTTTTTCAGGATGAAAAACATCAATTTCAACTGAAGGTTCTGTATATGCAAAATACGCTGGTCTGAATCTTACTTTTGGAAAACCCATTTTATTAAAAAATTGTTTTAAGTACCCCAAGAGATGTCTAAAATTTGCATTCTCATCAACAACTATTCCATCTGTCTGATTAAACTCAAAACCATGGCACCAGTCAACTGTTTCATTTCTGAAATTTTTTGAAATAACGAAAAACTTCGCAGGCATGCCTTTTTCTTTTAACTTGCTTAAAGTTTGCGCTGACAAAACAGTTGTATGAGGCCTCATTAAAAGTCTCTTTGCTTCTTTCTCACTCCAATCATATCTCCAACCTAAACTATTATCCACGCCTTTCTCATGCGCCTTCCTGACAGCCTCAACAATCTTTTTATCAGGTAATTCTCCTTCTTTATCTATGTAAAAAGTATCCTGCATTTCCCTGACAGGATGATCCTGCGGAGTGAAGAGTGCATCAAAAACCCAAAAAGCATTTTGGACAAAGTCTCCGGTCATTTCTTTAAACCCCATATCCATCCAGACTCTTCTTGCATAATCACTTGCTTGATTTACAAAATGTCTCTTGCCTCCGAAAATTTTTGGAACAGGACTTGTAACATCATAGCGACGGAATTTTTTCTTTTTCCAGTTTTGTTCTTTTTTCAAAAGTTCAGGAGTAATGGCTTCAATTAAATTCCCTTCGTCAATCTTTGTCTTAAGAAGTTTTTTTCCAACATCACTTACTTCAATTTCAATTTTCTTTTCTTCAGTAATTTCAATAATTTCTTTTCTTGATTGTAAATTTTTTAATGCAAATTTTTCTTCAGGAGATAATTTATCAAATTCAACTGGAAGCTTCTCTAAAAAAATCTCTTCTAAACTTTTTTTTGCAATTTCTGTTTTTGCGGCACTCAAAATAATTTTGCCATTTCTCAAATCAATCATTGCCTTTTTCTTTAAGGCGCCAATTGAAGCCTTAAACTCATTAGGAGATAATTTGCTCAACTTCTGCGCATCTTTTAACCCAATAATTCTTTTTTCATCAAGTAAATGCAAAAGCCGCCTTTCAGGCAAGCCCTTTTTCAAATACAGCGCCCCATTAACACCTACTTCAACAATTTTTTTCTTTTGAGTTTTCAAACTAAGAATTTTTTTATTTTGCAAATATTCAAGTGCCCTCATCACTGAAACCTTATCTAAATTTGACTTCTTGCAAATATCTGTTATTTTCTCTTCAATATGCGGCAAAACTTTGCGTTCATTTGGACTTAATGATTCAAGTAATTTGTTCATAATAAAAGATTAATTTAGGATATTAAAAAAGTTATTGGTTTTACAAATCTTTCACCATCCAGGTCGGCATGCCCAAAACTAAACCAAGAGATTTCAAATCATAAATATTTCTTTTTATTTTTGTTGGAGAAATAAATTTCATTTTCAATTTATTCTTGTTGCACAATTTTATATTTTGTTTTATCCTCGCTAAAATCTTAGCTTTTTCATTTTCATTAGAATTAATCACTTCTTCTAAATTTATTCCAATTACAATATTTTGTTTTTTTGCAATCTTTGCCAAGACCTGATTAAAACCAGAATTTCTTTGTTTAGAAAAATCCTGTCGATTTAATAAACTAATTAAAAGAATGTCTATCTTTTCTTTTTCAAGAATTTTTCTGTTTAATTCATCATCAAATGAAGAAAAAATAATTTCCTTGTCAGAGTTCTCACGAATTTTTTTCCTTGCTTTTTCAAATGTTTTTTCTGAGATTATAATTTTATGTTTCATAAAATAATTAATAATTGAGAGATTATAAATTTTTATTTTTTCAACTTTTTCACAATATCCAAGAAAACTTTTTTTCTTGACTGATTTCCATTTATCTTCACTAATTTATTTTTAAAAAACTTAATAATCTTTGGAGATTGTTTATAAAATATTCTCAATCTGGCCTCAAGTGATTTTTCTGCGTCGTCAGTTCTGGATTCTATTTTTTTTCTTAATTTAATTCTTTTGTAAACTTCTTTTTTTGGAAGAGTCAAAAGAATGACTTTATCAGGATTAATTTTTTTTGCAGTTCGGAGTTGTCTTTTATCTCTTGGAAAACCATCAATTATAAAATTATTTTTTGGGATATTTTCTAAGATTATTTTGTTGACGATTCTGTTTGGCGCGAGCAATCCTTTGTTCATGTATTTCACAAGAATCTTTCCTCGTCTTGATTTTTTCTTAATTTCTTTTCTTAGGAGTTCTCCAACAGAAATTCTTTTTAGTTTGAATTTTTTTGCAATAAGTTTTGCCTGAGTTCCCTTGCCGCTTCCCTGAATTCCGATAATTGCTAATTTCATTTTCCTCTTTTATCATTCAAGAAAAAGAATATTTTTATATCTTACTGATTTTTAACTTCAAGTGTGCTCCCACCTGACATATGTCGTAGGCTAAAATAACAAACTAAAATCATTATAAACTTCATCAGGAGTTTTTCTTTTTAGGCTCGTGTGAGGTCGAAAATGATTGTATCTCATTCTCCAAGA
>JASFEO010000018.1:0-15785 GCA_050124795.1 Candidatus Pacearchaeota archaeon | reverse complement strand
AAGTTTGAAAAGAAAGTATGGCGGAAGCGTTTCAGGAAAAAGTTTGAAGAGTGTGAGAACAGAGATTTATCTGAAGGCGATTGCCCACAATCTAAGCCTTGCGGCTTAGGAGATTTTCAACCTAACAACTAAAACAGAAAAATATTTATATAGTCTCTTTTTTCTTACTTTATAATGAATACACTTAAAAATAATTTAGAGATATACGATAAATTCATTGGAAAAAGCCCAGAAATTACCCAAATAAAAAAAAATCTTAAAAGAATCGCAGAGACAAATATGTCTGTTTTATTAACAGGAGAAACCGGAACAGGAAAAGAAGTTCTGGCAAATTATATTTATCAAAATAGCTTGAGAAAAGACATGCCTTTTTTGACCATAAACTGCGCAGGAATTACTAAGACACTAATAGAGAGCGAACTTTTCGGGCACAAAAAAGGTGCATTCACAGGGGCGACTTACAACAAACAAGGATACTTTGAAATAGCAAACAAAGGAACTTTATTTCTAGATGAAATAACAAAACTCCCAGAAGAATATCTCAGTAAATTGCTAAGAGTCGTGGATTATGGTTTGTTTCTTAAGGTAGGTGATAACAAAGAGACAAAAGTTGATGTGAGAATTATTGCTGCGGGTTCAAATTCAGGGGAAATGCCTCTGGAATTTTGGTACAGGTTTAAATACCCAATTGAACTCCCGGCGTTAAGAGATAGGAAAGAAGATATCCCCGTACTTTCTAACCATTTTTTAAAAAAGTTCAATGAAGTATGTAAAAAGAATCTTGAACTAAATCATGTGGATATTTCTAGACTCACGAATTGGGACTGGCCGGGGAATATTCGTGAATTAAAAAGAACAATTGAAAGATTTGTAGTTGAGGAAGAATTAAAATTTCTTAAACCAAAAGAAGGAATTATCATGAGGGAATATTCTTCAAAAAAAATCATTAACCCCAAAAAAATTAATGGAACACCAAATATTGGTGGGGGGATAACTCTCCCTGAAACTTTAACCTCAATCGAAATTGAATTAATAAAAGAGGCATTAAATAATAGCCGTGATGAAAATGGAAAGACAAATAAAACTAAGGCAGCAAAACAATTGGGGATAATAAGAACCACTCTTGCAGAAAAAATAAGAAGATATGAAATAGAGTTATAACAACCCATTGTATATACATGTTACTTAATTTTTAAGTAACTGGGATTTTCATTTTCAAGTTAAAGTAGAGTTATATAAATAAGTGTATATACATAATATTAAGATGGAGTCAGTTGAGCAGCTTATGGTTGAACTCTCTGAAGCACAGAGAGCAAAAAGTTCGCTTGCAGCAAAACTTCGAAATCTGGACTATTGCATAAGAGTCCTGTCAAAAGAGGTTGCATACAGAACTTGAGTAACTTTTTCTTTTATTTTTATTTTAATAAAAAGATTTAAATACTTTTATGAAATTATTTTCATATGAAATCGAATACATACCATGTTTTCTTTACTAACCTTGCAAATCCACTTAGAATTCAAATTGTTTCATCATTAAAAGAAAAACAAAAAAATGTTTCAGAACTTGTTAAAGAGTTGAATGTTGAACAAAGCAAATTATCCCATGCACTGGCTTCTTTAAGGAATTGCAATATTGTTGTTGTAAAACAAAAGGGAAAGGAAAGAATTTATTCATTAAATAAAAAAACAATTTTACCAATTTTAAGAATAATTGACAAACATGCAAAAACTTTTTGCTCTGGAAATTGCAAGGGGTGTGGAAAGTAATGCTTCGCAGTTTAAACTTAAAAATGTTGAGAGGAAAAGATGATTAAGATTAGAAAATTAATTAATGAAAAAATTTATAAACTTCCGCGTATTAATTTTTACTATATGATCCCCAGTGATCCTACGGGGTCGCTGGATGATTTTTTCTTAAAATTCTTTGGAGGGGATTATGATTAAAGAAACACTTGTGTTTATTGATGACGGATTTTTGTCAAAGTTAAATAAATATTTTGGAAATGGAAGATACATCAAGTATTCTAAATTGCAGTTTTCAAGGAATATTTCTAAAAAACAAAAAATGCATTGCAAACATGTTTTCTTTTATACAGCTCCGCCATTCATAAGCCAGCCCCCTAAAAAAGAAGAGGTTTCTTTAAAGAAAAGTTATGATAAATTTATTAAAAAATTAGATAAAAATAAAGAAGTAACAATTAGGGAAGTTTGATGTGTTGGTTGGAATTAATTTATTGCGTGAAGGTTTAGACATTCCTGAAGTTGGTTTTGTTGGAATACTTGATGCTGACAAAGAAGGATTTTTACGTAATGACAAAAGTTTAATTCAGACAATTGGCAGAGCTGCAAGAAATGCAAATTCTCGTGTTATACTTTATGCAGATACAATTACTGATTCAATAAAAACTGCAGTTGAAGAAACCAAGAGAAGAAGAGAGATTCAGATTGCATACAATAAAGCGCACAATATAACTCCGAAGACAATTATAAAACCAATTAAAGAAAAGACAGTTGAAATTAGCGACACAAAGTCAATTCCCAAAGCAGAGATTCCTAATTTAATTATTGAACTCGAACAGGATATGCTTGAAGCAAGTGAGAATTTAGAATTTGAAAAGGCAATTAAATTGAGGGATAGGATTAAAAAGTTGAAGGAGAGAATGAAATAAGCTAATTAAAGTTTACAACTCAAACTCATCAATAAAATTAATAATTGATTTATATTTTTCCAAAAACCTAAAACCTTTTTCAGTCAGCAGGATAAATTTTCCTTCATTAAAATTAATTTCTTTTGCAAAATTTTTTTCTGTGATTTCTTTAAAATATTCTTTGAATCTTGCAGTTGACAAATTCGATTGTCGCATTAATGGTGTTGGTCTGATTTTGTTTTTGCTTTTTTGCACAATTTCTAAAATATCTTTTATTATTTCTGACTTCCCCCTCTTCGGCATTTTAATCTGACCCCACCCTGAGAACTTTATAAAGCATTAGAAGAAAAATAGTTATCGACGCTAAGTATACAAATAGTTGGAAAGTCTGGAAAAAGTCAGGAATTAAAATGTCAATTATATTAAGAACCCAGAATGAAAAAAGAAGTGTGTAGATTATATGAAGATTGTATTTTATTTTTTTGTCTTTATTTTATTGTTAATGGAATTGCATTTTTTAGGGGGTAAATTGTTCCTCTTGAATTTTTCTTTGGGAGTTTATGTTTCGAATAATGCAAAATCGCAGGAAATAATTCTTCTGCAACAAAAGGGTGCATTCTTATACAACCATGCGAAACAGCTTTTCCAACTGACTTGGGATTATTTGTTGAGTGAATTCTTATTTTACTATCTCTTTTAATCCCCCAATTATAACTCCCTGGATAATTTGCCCGCGATAATTCAGACATCCATAATCCGTAAGGATTATTTTTTCCAGGAGGAAAAGGTTTTTTTCTATCTGCCCACGAGGGAGGATACCACCAGGGAGAGTTAATAACTCTATTTAAAAAATAATTTCCCTTGGGTGTGGAAAATCTCCCTTTTTCATTTCTTCCAAGTCCAACTTTTCTATTCATTAATAAAGTTTTTTTCGAATTAAAATCATGATAAAGATTTAATTCAAATTTATTTTTGATTATTTCAAAAGAAAAATCCATTTCTTCAACTAAAAAATTCATTGGAACTCTAAATTCGAAATTATAATCATTATTTTTTATTTCCTGTTTTGCTTTTTCTTCAAGTTCATCAAGATAATCCCCAAAAAGAAAACAACCATATTTTTCTTCTGCTTTCTCTTTTATTGTTTTTCTAATGTTTTTTGTTTCTTTTTCAAAAATAATTTTAACAAGACCATTATCTTTTTTATTGAAATTAACAAGGTTTCCTCCCGCCGCATAAAAACTTCCATTTTGAGAAATTGCCCCGTTGTAAACAAAGGTTTTGCAACCCTGAATTGATAAATATAATGGAATTGTAATCGCGACGATGCTTGCTATTTTTGGCAGATTGTTTTTTCCCATAGAATTCAATCCTGAACTATCTTTTTAAGGCTTATTATTTTGCAAAAGTTTTTTAACTAACCTTTTATTTATTTAATTATGAACAAAAAACATATCGCAATATTTATAATTGTATTAATCTTTGTTGCAGGGATTTATATTTTAAAAATGGATAAAGACACAAAAGTAAAACTTGAAACAAATTATGGGGGCATTGTAATAAAATTATATTCAGACATGCCGGTAACTGCAGGGAATTTCGAGAAGCTTGTTGAAGAAGGTTTTTATGACGGAGTAATTTTCCACAGAGTTATCAATGGATTTATGATTCAGGGGGGAGACCCAACAGGAACAGGAATGGGGGGGCCAGGATACAAAATTGAAGATGAATTTGTCGAGGGGCACTCAAATGTTCGCGGCACAATTTCAATGGCTAATGCAGGACCAAATACCGGTGGTTCGCAGTTTTTTATTAATTTAGTTAACACTAATACCTTCTTAGACGGCAAGCATCCTATTTTTGGGGAAGTTGTTGAAGGGATGGAAGAAGTAGTTGATAAAATTGCAAGAGTAAAAACTGATGCAAATGATAAACCTCTCGAAGAAGTTAGAATAATCACTGCAAGAATTATATAATAAATCATCAAAAACTTTAAAAGATAATTTTTGTTTAGTATTTTAATTAAATTGAGGATAAAAAATATGGAAGAAGAAATGGAAAAAAAAGAAGAAACTTCTGCGGCTGAAGAAGCCACTTCTACTTCTGCAGGGGAAACTGAAACTACGAGTTCAGAGCCTGCTCCTGAAGCTGCGCCAGCTGAAGAAGAGGCAAGTTCTGCAGAGGCTGCTGCTCCTGCGCAAGAAGCACCAGTTGAGGAAGAAAAGGAAGAACCAGCAGAAGAAGCTCCTGCTGCTCCGTCAACAGAAGAACCTTCAGAATCTGTGCCTGCAGAAGAGACTACACCTTCAGAGCCATCAAATGATGCGGCTGAAGAAAAAAAGGAAGAACCTACAACAACAGATTCAGAGTAATCTAATAAATTAAAATGGGGTGGAAAATTTTTTTTAGTTTTATTTTTATTTTATTCGCAGTTGGGCTTCTAACTTTTTATTGGTTCATCCCCTTTGGAACAAACGAATTTGTAACAACACAGATAAGTTCAAATTTTAGTTTTACTAATAGTAGTTTGCAATTTTATCCAAATATGAGATTTCCTGATTCACAAATTTCTTATAAGATTAGTGATTGCCCTATTCAGAAAAAAGATGAAATGAAAAGAGCTCTTGATATTGTATCTAAAAAAACTCTTTTAACCTTCTATCCGGTGTCTTTAAATGAAGAAATTACTGTAACGTGCGATGATAATGTAAAAAATGAAGGAGGATTATTTATTGCAGGCGAGGGAGGACCGACAAACATTACTGTTGCAGATGGCTATAATATTATCACTCATGGAAAAGTTTTATTGATTAAACCTGCTTTATGCCCAAATCCAAATGTTGCTCTTCATGAACTCTTACATGCTCTGGGTTTTGATCATTCTGAAAATGAAAATAATGTAATGTACCCAATAAGCAATTGCGATCAGACTATTGGAGAAGATGTTATAGAATTAATAGATAGATTATATTCTGTTCCGAGTCTTCCTGATTTGGCAATTGAAAATACAAGCGCAATTATGCATGGAAATTATCTTGATTTGAATATAAGTTTGAGGAATAATGGTTTTGTTGATGCGCCTAAATCAAAGATTTTTATTTATGCTGATGACAAGAATATAAAGACTGTTGACATGGAAGAGATTGAACTTGGAAGGGGCAGGGGGATTGCATTTACAAATCTTTGGCTTAAGACAAGAAATGTGCGGCAGATAAAAATTATGATTGAAACAGATTTTGAGGAATTAGATCAAACAAATAATATTGTTGTTCTTGTTTTAAAGAGTTAAAAAAGAAAGAGAGAATCTTTTTAGGGATTCTCAAAACCTTTGATTTTCAAAGGAATAAAAAGATTAAATGTCAAGCTCTAATTCATCGATGTCGTCATTAAAGCTGTCTTTGTCAAATTTTGGGATTTCTTCGAAATCCTCTTTATCCATCTTTTTTTGACCCCCTTTATTTTAATCCTCTATAAATTTAGTTATTTTTAAATATTTCTATATTTAGTTTGTGAAATGATTTTTTCATTTTAAATAAATTGTTCTGTCAACAATGTTATCAGGTTCTCTTATCCCTTTTTCATTTTCATAGTCAAAAAAGATTTTTCTATTTTCAATAAATTTAACTTCCCTGAGAATTTCATTTGAATCATAAACTCTAATTTCTGTTTTTCCATTATAACGATAAATTTCCTGGTGAGATTTTGTTCCTGGGACTTTTAATTTTTTGTATTGGATTTTTCCGCAATCATAGGTTTCTAATTTTGGCATTAGTTTTTTTTCTAATTCTTTAGCATATGAATGAGAAACCAAAAATAAAGGAATTAAAAATCCAAAAGCTATTTTTGTTAAATTTTTTTTCATTTCTATAGTTCCTGCGGGCAGGGAGGCGCAAATTGAAACAGAATAATCTTTTTTGCATTAGGTATTATAAAGTCTGTTTTTCCATCTGAACTTGGGGATCCATCTTCTTTTAGAATGTCCAGATATAATATTTTTGTTTTATTATTATAATAAACAAATGGATATTTTTCAGGGGATTCTCTGCAATACTGGTAAATTTCTGTTATTTGGGGGATGTTATCTTTGACGGGACCATAACCAACCATTAAAAATCTTTCAATTATTTTACTCGCTATTTTATCTGTTTTTGCTTTTGGCATTGGGTCTCCGACTTTTGATTCAAGTGTTGGTGTTTCAGGAGGTTGAATTTTTGGGGTTGATTTTGTATATTGGTTTTGTGCGCTGCAGCATGTCAGGCCTGCGAATAATAATGCAGAAGCAATTAAGTTTAATTTTTTTGCCATTTTTTATTGGATATTTATTGTATTTAAAGATTGTTGAGATTGAGAATATGTTTTTTGGGAAATGGCAAATCTTAAAAAGATAGAAATTTAGTTTATATAATCCCTCCATAGCTCAGTGGTTAGAGCGCCTGGCTGTAGATTACTAAGGTGGAGATTCAATCATGATAACTATGAAACCCTAAAAGCCAGTTCGGTTGCAAGCAGCACCCGGGAGATCCCAAGTTCGAATCTTGGTGGGGGGATCACACAGGGCTTTACGCCCTGTTTTATTTTTCCAAGATTCTCACTCGGTTAAATTCAAAAATTATTTAATCAAAAAATCCTACTCTCCCTCTTCTCTTTTATTTTCCCGAACCTCACTAACAAAAAAAGCCTGATTAGATTCTGATTCTTTTATTTTTCCTTCTTTTTCATAAATTGCAGTCGCAGTTGGTAAGGCAAATTTCCCGACAACTCCGACTTTTGAATAAATAATATATGAGATAATTCTTCTCTCGCCTGCTTCAAGTTTTTCAAAATTCCATTCTATTCTTTTTGTTTTTTCATCAATTCTTGAGGGCTGTTCTCCGCCAAATCTTTCATGGATTTTTACTAAGTTAGGCAACCTGTCAACAATATTTACTCTTTCAACATAAGATTTCGAGTGAATCATTAAAGTTACTTTAAGCGCAAACTCTCCGCCCTTGGTTCTGACAAAAGTGACTTTTTTTCTTAAATTTAATTTTGTATTAAGATATCTTTTCATAAGAAGTGTTGAAGTTATAATTAATAAAATCACAACAATTGGAAAAACCCAGTTTGTTTTTGTAGTAATTTCCAAATTCTCTCCAGGCTTAATTTCCTTAGCCCAGGTATAGGTAACTTTTGTTCCGGTTCTTTCAACTGTGTCAGGCTCCGGCGAGAAAGTTGTAAACAATCTTGAAACAATATTTTTCGTAACAACACTTTCAGTTTTTTCAAGTGTGTTTCCTGCATTTGTTTTTGTTACAATTTTTGTGTTGATAAAAAAACCATAGTCTTTTGTTGTTGTTACAAGGTTTGGGTTTTCATTGAACTGGATTATCCCCTCGACATTTGCGGTCTCGCTTCCAACTGTCACATCTGACTTTAATGTGTAAAAACCGGCCTGCAATTTTTTGAAGTCTTCATTATTTAATTCAACAGTAAAAGTTTTTTCTTCATAAGGCGCTAAATCAAAATTTTCTTCCAAGTCAAAAAAGGCTGATGAGAATTTTGCATCCATGTCATTAAAATTAAAATTAACTTTATTTTTTATATAAATCTCAATTGAATTTGAATTTGCATCTAAATTTCCTGAACCAACTGAGAACGCATCTTCCAAGTCAATTATCCTGAATGTTAATTCTTCTTGTTTTTCTGTTTTGTCATTGCCCCTTATAAAATACTGGAAAGTGTAAAGCCCGTGCTTATTTAATTCTCCAATCGGGGAAATTTTTAATTCAACTTTTTTTGTCTCTCCTGAATTTATGTGTGTTGTTCCGATTGGAAACATATTGAAACCAACTAAATTGTAAAATCCAAAGTCGTCTGCTTGTCCAAAATTTTTTATTTCCAAATCAAAAGTCACAGGATAATCAATTCCATAAATCATGACTTCATCAGAACTTGTTTTTTCAACATTTATATTTATTGCAAAAATTGTCGGCAGCACTAATAAAAGCAAGAGCAAAGTAATTATTTTTTTCATAATAAAAACAAAAAGAATTTATATTTAAGGATTTCGGTGATAATTTAATAATTTGCTAATGCAGATTATTTATTTTCTATAAAGCACTTTTGGATATTCCCCAGTTTCCTGATAAAGTTCAGGATGTTCTTCTGCAAAAAGAGTTCCTTTTGGAAGAGGAGGGAAACTCTCTCTTGAACCTTGCATAAAAGCTCTTGTTGTAGAAATAACTTTTCCAAGACCATAAGGATTTTCTTCTTCCATAATTAAATTAAATTTTTATTGTTTAAATAAATTATTGTGATAATCTATCAACTACTTTTTCCCTTCCAAATCTAAATAAGCTTTTGCCTGTCCTAAAAAATCATCACAGTCGCCTGCAAGCTTTCCTTCAAACTGGTCAATTCTTGAAGGAATAACCCATTTTTCATAAATGCTTCTCATGAATTTCTGAAATCCGCTTGTTTCAAACTTCCCCTGATAATCTCTGACTAATGTTCCGCTGATTTTTACTTTTATACTTCCTTCATTAGTTTTTACTTTTTTATTCCCTTCCATAACTTCAACATTTTTTAGTCCATTGACTTCAAATGAAACACTTATTTTAAATTGAAAATAATCAGTAACCTTGTCTTCTCCTTTCCATTCAACAACAATATTTTTTGCATCTCCTGCAAGTTTTTCTTCGTATTTTCCTTCGCCCATCCCAAATCCAAGCTCTTCTGTTAAATACTCATGGCAAAACTTGTAGAAATCTTTAAATGAAAAAATCCCTGCATATTTAACACTGCTTGAAAAAATCTTTTCTTTTTCTGCCATTTTATTTCCTCTTTATAATATAACTGGAAAGTTGTTTAAATAGTTTTTTATATTGCAGGCAAGATGATTTTATCATGTTATCACAATAATATTTAAAACCCAAGACTGTTAATAATATCCATGAGAGCCCGAATGTTTGATTTTGATTTTGAAGAAGAACCTGAGGCAAATAAAAAATTCACAGAGATTTACATGAGAATGCTTGCGCCGATTGAACTTGAACCAGTCAGAAAAAGAAACTGGAATTTTATTTTACACCCGAATTTAATTACCTTAACTTACCCTTTTTCTGTTTCATATGAATTGCTAAAGGGATTAGCAAAACAAATAACAGGAACTTTTGAACATGGAGACCAATACCAAATTCTTGGAACAATAACTGCTCCAGGACTTTTGGGTTATTCATTAAAAGAACTTATTGTTCCTTCAATAAAAGGACTAAGAATAAAAAATAAAGACGAACTTATTAGGGGGGGAATTTTGCTTTCTAAGCCTGATTGGGAAAACCCCGGGATTACTAATTTTGATAATAAAAGAACTCCTGATTTTTTCGGGGGTTGTACTTCTATGGAAGGGAAAAAAGGGTTTCTTGAATTAGCTTTTTCAGATGAACTTTTATTTTGTGAAGATTCTCCATTTTATCCTGCAAATGCCGGCGCACATTATTCCTCTGCAAAATATTTTCTAAGAACAAGAAAAGCGTTAAGAAAAGAGTTGTATGATTTAGTAAGAACAGAAGGGGTTCTTGATTTAAGGAATGAGGATTGATTTTCAATTTATCACAATAATCTTTAAAAATTAAATAATGGAATTTTTATTATGGCGAATCATAGACCTAAAAAAATTTACTCTCCTGAATGTATGAAATGTGAGCTATACGAACTATGGAGGGAGAAAAACCCCCATGAATTTATCCCAATCCAAAGAGACATCGGAATTACTGAGGAGGGTTATCACTGCCTGGCACAGAGATATTTTAAAAAAAAGAACTCCCCTTTAATTGCAGTTGAAGCTGATTGCGAAAAACCCCTTATGTTTAATAAGTTAGATAAAATCTTAAAATATCATAACATAAAGAATGCATAAAATTATAATTGTTGCTGCGGCGGTGTTTTTCCAGTGAAGTTTTTCATGCAGGAATTTCCATGCAAGAAAATAAATAAAAATTGGCCCGAGCATTATTATTAATGTTGTGAAAATTATTCCAAGTTCTAAATAACCGTAATAGACTACGACTCTGTAAAGCGCCCATACAAATCCAATGAGGAGCATGTGGTATTTTGTTTTTTTGTTGAGTAGATCAAGTCTTGGTCTGAAAATTAAAAAACTTGCAATGAAGACAAAAAGGCTTCTTGTGAAATAAAAGCTTATTGGAGAATAATATTCAAGGATTAATTTTGCCATAACAAGTTCAAGTGCAAAGAAAAAACTTGCGAGGATTTGTGAAATAAAATATTTGTTAAAATCAAGATGGTGTTTTCTTATGTGTGAAAAAATTAATGCTGCTCCGGCAATTATCGCGGGAATTATGACTTGAAAATTTCTTTCAAAGAGAACTGCTCCGAAGACAAAACTAAAAACAATTGCAAGGAGAACTGTGAAGAGAGGCTCAAGCATTTTTGCAGGTTCAAGCTTTGTGACTTTTTCCCACTTCATGGAATAGACATTGAATATGTTTGCGATTACTGAAAAAAATACAATCAAAAAAAGTATTGCAATGCTTGAAGTTTGAAATGCGCCGGGTTCAAGTTTCCAGAAAAAATAAATAAAGGGGAGCATAGCGAGGATAATTGCGAGAAATTCAGCTGATATATAAGTCTGAACACTGACTCTTCTTTTTTTTAAAATCATTTTTTGCATAATTGTGCCTGATGCAAGTGCAAGTGCTCCAAGAATCGGGATATAAAACATATTCAACCTCTTTAGCTTATTAAGAAAAAAGTGTTTAAAAAATCTTGGGAAATCTTGAGAATAGCAATCTTTAAAAATTCTTAATTTGTCTTATTTTGGCAGGTAGCATTGTTAAAGGTCCATTAGTCCAATGGCTAAGACGACTCGTTTACACCGAGTAGACAGAGGTTCAATTCCTCTATGGACCACTTATAATATTACAGAGCAAGATTATTTATTTGTAGAGGATATAGGACTAGACACTATAAGATGTTCCTTCAATTCCGAGCAAGTCTGTGGTAGTAACAATAACCCATAAAGTTGCGTGCAGGCTTGGGGGATATGGACCATTATGCAAAACAGCTTCAGATAGGGTTTTGTATTCGGCTTTGCCGAGAGCGAAGCGAATAAATACTTTTGTGTTTTAGCTATATTTTCTGTCTACAAACATTTAAAAAGTAATTTTTAATTACGAAATTATGAAATACAAAAAGTTAGCGATTTCCTCTGATGATGAGTCCTTTGAAAATATAAGATTTCATGGGATTAATTACATCTTGATGCAGGGGGATGCAGTTATAAGGAGTCCACTTGAGGAAGGAAGATTAAGACCTGATTGGAGAGAACAAGAATATGGAGTAGTAACTTCTGAGGATTATTTTTATGCATTTAGAGTTGAACCAATGGAAAAAGGAAAATCTAGGAGATTGGAAATTGTTGTTGGTTCTGAAGGACAAGAACTATTGGTGAAAGAGGTAGAAAAAATCGCTAGTGAAAAAGACTTTTCCTGAAATTGTGTGCCATCAATAGTTTATTGATATTATAATCTTTCCAAAATTTTTTTAAACTAAAGATTCTTTTATAAATTATTAAAAGAGGAAAATGGAAAAACATATTTTAAAAAAACTTTTAAGCCATCATAAGCTGGCGCAGGAAAGGACAATTCTCGCGAATGAGAGAAATACTTTGGCTTACCTCAGAACAGGGTTTGCTGCATTTGTCCTTGGAATTGCAATGATAAAACTTTTTGGCGAGAGTGCAAAATCAATTTATGCCGGGTTTGGCGCAATTATTCTTAGTTTTGTCCTCGTTGCGGTGGGATTAATTTATCATTCAACAAGGAAAAAGAAAATTCTAAAATATTAAATGAAACAAAAAAACTTAATTCCTTTTGTTGTGGTTATCGGCGTGATTATTCTTTATTTTTTTCCAGAGCCTGAAGAGAATTTTTTTATTTACTTCGGAGTAATTTTATTTTTTATTTTTTTGATTGTTTATTTAGTTAGGAAAAAAATAAATTATTTGCAAATCTCCTGAAAAGTTTTTTGATTTCGGTATGAGTTTTATGGTGTGAAAACAAATTAGATTAATTCAATTACTTCTCCTAAAAGTTTTGAGAGTGTTTTGTTGGGACTTGATTAAATGTATCGAGATTTGATTTAATCTCTTAGTAGGCAAACTCAACTTTTCAATCTTTTCCTCCGACGAAACCCGTAGAAACATTTATATACTTAAAATTTGCTAATTTTATTAATTAGAATGATTGCCTTAATAAAAGCTAAAACTTATGGCCGTAAGGTATGATGTACGTGAAAGCTAGTATCGTGGAAATTTCTTTTTTATTCATAATCAAGAAATTCATCAAGTTGTAGTCAACCAATTATGGTTAGTAGCCGATAGTTAGGAATTGTGTGAAGTGATTTGTTTGTCTTACATATAACAAATTGCGCAATGGAGATTTTTATATTAATTAAATAAATATTTATGAAATTGTTAAATCCAGTTGATCCTGCTGGCGGCTGCGGCTCTCTGGTTTGCGCTTAGACATGCAAGTTTTATCTTTAGTAATAGAGGTAAGCGAACTGCTCAGTAACACGTAACTAATCTACCCTTGAGTCAGGGATAAGCACGGGAAACTGTGTCTAAAACCTGATAGGAGATTTGCCCTGGAATGACTTATCTCCCAAACTCGTGCTCAAGGATGAGGTTGCGCCGGATTAGGTTGTTGGCGGGGTAATGGCCCACCAAGCCGGTGATCTGTAAGGGCTTTTAGCGAAGAGGCCCTGAGAGGGAATCTGAGACACTATTCCCAGCCCCACGGGGTGCAGCAGTTAGGAATATTCTGCAATGTACGAAAGTATGACAGATTGAGCCAGAGTGTTTTTCATTCGAAAGACTTTTGCCAAATGTAAAAAGTTTGGCGAATAAGGACTGGGTAAGACGAGTGCCAGCCGCCGCGGTAATACTCGCGGTCCAAGTCGCAGCCATTTTTATTGGGTCTAAAACATCCGTAGCTTGTTTGTTAAGTTTCCTGTGAAATTTTGTATCTTAAGTGCAAAGCGGGCAGGAAGTACTGCCAAACTAGAGACTGGAAGACGTAAGAAGTACGAATAAAGTAGTAGTAAAATGCTCTGATCTTATTCGGACTCACAATAGCGAAGGCATCTTACGAGGACAGTTCTGACAGTAAGGGATGAAGGCCAGGGGCGCAAAACGGATTAGATACCCGTGTAGTCCTGGCAGTAAACACTGCACACTAAACATTAGTACCTCTTCGGGAGGTATTAGTGCTGTAGGGAAGCCGAAGAGTGTGCTACCTGGGAAGTATAGTCGCAAGGCCGAAACTTAAAGGAATTGGCGGGGAGACACTACAACGGGTGACGCGTGCGGTTCAATGCGATCTTACAGGGCGAACCTCACCAGGACCGACAGCAGGATGAAGGTCAGTCTAAAGGGCTTACCTGACACGCTGAGAGGAGATGCATGGCCGACGTCAGCCTGTGCTGTGAAGTGACCTGTTAAATCAGGTAACAGGCGAGACCCACATCACTATTTACTATTTGAACTATAGTGAGATTGCCTTGGTAACGAGGATGAAAGTGTGGGCTACGTCAGGTGGTACGTCCCGAATACCCTGGGCTACACGCGCGCGTCAATGGCGAATACAACGGGATGCAACACCGAAAGGTGGAGCCAACCCCTTAAAGTTCGTCTCAGTCCAGATCGAGGTTTGTAACTCAGCCTCGTGACGCTGGAATCCGTAGTAATCGTTTGTTATCAGCGAACGGTGAATAAGTCACTGTCTCTTGCACACACTGCCCGTCAAACCAACCAAGTTTATTTATGGTGAAACCTTCGGGGAAAACTTTGGGTAGACAAGGTAGGTTAAGTCGTCACAAGGTATCTGTAGGGGAACCTGCAGATGGATCACCTCCTAATTTAATTTTATGAACTAAAATAAAATTAAAAATTATTATAACTCTACAGCGAGATTAAAGCTTTCACTTGCATTCTAATTAAAGAGGTTTCTAAAGAAATGGAATACAAAGAACTTGAAAAATTGAAATTAAGGAAGGGAGAAAGAATTAAAGTTAACCATGAAATTCCTGCTCTTAATAAAAAAAAAGGAAATAGAAGGAAATTATTTAGAATTTAGAGATGAAACTTCTTCATTTATCGAAGAATATGTAATTATGTCTGATAAGGGAAAATTAGCTAGAATATCTTTAGATTCTATAATTAACATTGAAAGATTACCAAAATAATTCTCAACTCACCACATAAATATTTTTAAACACTAATTGTTAATTTGGATTATGCCAGAAGAAAAAGACTTTCTGAAAAAAGTTAAAGAAAGACAAAATGCTCTGGAATGTCTGGGATATTTTTACCAAGGAATTCTTGAAGATAAAAGTGAACTTACAAAATTAGCATTAACTACTTCTATAACTGGGCATGCCTTTTTTGTTGGAAGGGGATATGTGCCCATTACTAAAGAGAGATTTGAAAAAGAGGCGAGAAACAATCCTGATTTGCCTTGTGATTATTTTAGAGAAGAAACGCCTTTTCTTAAATCATTCCTAGAGGGAATTTATTCTAATATCTAAAACGGTAAAAGTTTAAAAACTAAAAGATTGTCTATTTTTACAAGGGGCCTGTTGTCCAATGGCTAAGATACCTGATTTGCACTCAGGAGACCCGTGTTCGACTCACGGCAGGTCCATTCTCGCGATGTCTTCTAGACATCGTTTTCGAATGTCGTTATGTTGGACTAATTCCTAGGATTTTGTGTTTGATGAACTCCTAGGTCCATATAACCAATCTTCCTTCGGAGATTGGTTCATTGATTTTTTGCCGTTACGTCGGACTAAACTCAAGAAGATTTCTTTTGTTCGACCGAGTGACTTCGTGGTAGAAGTTCAAAAAAATTCAGGATAAAAAAATAAAAACTTCGTGCGAGGTCAGGAGCCAGGCAGGTCCATTAACATATTTAAAACCTTAAGCCCATTCTCTTGTCGACAAAAACCAAAACAGTATCTCCGATGAAAATTCGTAATTCTAAAATTTAAAGAAATATTAAAGTAGGGCAAAGCCCTACTTACTCATAGATACATGAGAAATGTAATAAAAACATTCTCAAATAAATGTCTTTCGCT
>JASFEO010000017.1:0-17733 GCA_050124795.1 Candidatus Pacearchaeota archaeon | reverse complement strand
CTTCAAAACAAAGCAAGGTATTATGTGTTCAAGAGATTTTTAAAAAGATTAGAATATGAATTTTATTCTGATGAGCTAAAAGAATTAATGGCTCCGCCTTAATTTTTTATAAGTATCGGAGATACTGTCGCAAATAACAAATTATTTAAATTCACTAAGTAAGAAATTATATGGATAAAACTTTGTCGCTTGAAGAAGAGACTGCTAGCATTGCAAGGGAAAATGGATTCAAAAAAGTTTCTGATAAATTTTTATTTGAGACTTTAATAGGTTTTCACAAAAAAATGGTTAGTTTTGTTGGAGAAAGATACAATCAAAAATTAACTGCTTCAGATTATTTTAATGTTTCAAAAAATGATTTTCCTGTAAATCCCTCTCTTTCCGCGGGGCATACTATAGCCGGATGGGCATGTGTAAATAAATGGGCGGCTTTTTTTAACAGGACAAAGTATTATGATTCACAAAAAAATATCGAGGAACTAATCCCCCTGCAAATGGATGAGGTAATAACGAAATTTGGTCATGAAGCAGGTCATGTTTTTACTCCATTAGAAGTTATAAAGAAAATGGAAGCGGATAAGAAAGAAGGAACTTTTTTTAATTATATTGAAAGGTTTGCAGATGACTTTAGTTGGGAGTTTGAAGTATTTATCAGAGAAAGAAAAATAGAAAATGAATCCTGTTATAAAGAAGGTTCATTAGTTTTGCCAAATTAGCGGTGCTTAAAAAACTCAATCTGGCGAAATCTTTTTAACACTTTTTCATAACCGCCTTCAGCTAAAACTTTTTTCTTATCTTCACTTAATAATCTAAAGTCGCATTTAGAAAAACCAATTTTCATTTTATCCTTTCCAGGATATTTTTTCCATCGCTTCTCAGACTTTAACTTATATTGCAAAACCATTATAAAAAATTATTTTCTCGGAGCAGTAATTTTCAAAACACCTTTTTTAAAATCAATCTTTGCTTTTTTAAAATCAATCTTCGGTAAAGTCATATGATAATAAAACCTCTGATGAGAAGACTCAACATGAAAAAAATCTTTTTTCTTTTCCCTTGACTTGTGTTTTTTATCAGCCTTTATCCAAAGCATATCATCAGACAATCTAATTCTTATGTCGCGCCTGTCAAAATCCGGCAAATTAAATTCAAGTTTAACTTCTTTTGAATTAGCTTTCATTTTATCACTCTCTCTTGATTAATATAATCAATTGAAGTTTTTAAAAGTTTTTATAAAAAATATTTTCTAAAAAATTAATTATAAGATTTTTCTACTAAATTTGATTCTTTTAATTCATTATTCCTTCCTTGTGCACAAGCAACTGGATGTATTAATGCAGTAGCACCCCAAATAAATATTAATTCGGTTAATGATGTTGTAGTGCTTTCCTGTAAATAGTTTATAGTTTTAAATAGGGCTGCAAAATCCACTCCTCCTTGAATATAAGTGAGAAACTTTCCGCATTTTGGATTCTGAATATCTCTCTCTGAAATCCTTAAGTTTTCCCATAATTCTTTAGTAATCTAAGACTTTATAAGTTTTTTGCCAAATAAATTTTTAATTAAGGTAAATATTGCATAAGAAAAATTATCTCATCTTTTACTGTCTCTCTATCTTCATTAAATTGCGAAACTGAAAGAGACAACCCATTATTATAATCTTTATACTTATCCAAAGTGTTGTTTATTCTATTTTCAGATTCTTGGGCAATTGAAGAATTAATCAACTTAACTTGCTCTTTTGTTTTATTCCATTTTTCAAGATACCTATTGTCATCAATTCCTTCACGCAAAGCTTCCCATTGCATTGTTGTTATTGGTCCTTCTTGGCTGGGGTATGTTGCCAGATGGTCCCTTAATGTTGAATACCATTCATCAAAATCATCATAAGGATTATTAATAACCCCTTGATAAACATAAGGGAATATTCCATTCAACCCTGTTAAATATAAATAAAATCCAGATAGAAACCTGTTAATTTTTGGGTCTTCCTGCATAATCTGCCAATAATAAGTTTCATTATCTTCCTTTATTCCCTGCCCTGAGATTAATGATTGAAGATAAGTTCTTACATTAGCACTATTAATCGCAAGATTAGAATAATCAAGAGGTTCATAAGTTCCTCCAGGGAAATTCAAATAAATTGGATCTCCTGGATTTTTCAATCTATCCGCAGTTGTTTTTGTTACAGATGTAATAACCCTCCCCCCTAAATTGTGTATATCAATTGATCTTTGAATATGCAATATAAGATCTGCATCATTGTTTGGGGTATCAACTCCATAAAAATATGGCTCATATCCATACTGCTCTGAAAGATTTTTTAACTCATCGCTATTTGACATAAAAACCGCGAGATTCTTTATTCCGGCATTTTTCATAAATACTAATTTTTGTTCATAATAATTTAATGCTTCTTCAGGGTAAAGCGTTGCCGAATTAAATCCATGATCAACAATATCCTGGATTTGTTTTTCAAACCGATTAGTGCTGACATGATCCTGACTATCTTCAAAAGAAATTTTTCCTTGATAATAAATCATATTATCTTTACTTGACTCTTCTAATGAAAATGGCAGGATTTCAATATTTATATCAAAAGTTTTTTCTGGGAAATTATTTGGAGCGACTGTGATTGTTGAAGTATAGTTCCCCGCAGAAGTGCTATTTTGGATTTTTAGGATTATTAAAAATTGTCTTGAAGTATTGGCAGGGATATCTGATACTGCATAATCTTGTTTAGGAAACGAAGGAAGATTCATATAACTATAATTATTGCCTTCAAAATTCAAAGTATCGTCGCTGATTAATAACTCCGGTGTATAAGTTGGGAAAAATGTTTTTGTTGGGCCTACTCCTGACTGAAACCAATTTTTTACCACCCTGATTTTTGCATCTTCTTTTGGGATTGTTCCTTCTGAGCCAATGAAATCTGAATATGAAACAACAGTTCTCCCCAAATCTTCTCTACTATAAATATTGAAAAATAAAGGTTCAAATTTATTTTTAGCTATTCTAAAATTAAATATGTCTGTTATGCCCCCTTCATCTGGGATGGTTCCTTCAAAAACTTTTTCAAAAGCAGGTTTCTCAAAAAATAAATAATCTTCATCCGGGGATATGCTCTCATTTAATTGAGAAATATCTCCCGGGCAATTATCTGATGTTTCATATTCTTCCCAGATTTCATTTCCACAGGTAAAACCCATTAAAAATTCTGGTTCATTTAATCTGGAAAGTTTGCTATAATTATAAATTTTTAATTCATCAATCAATGATTCTGCCTGACGATTCCCTGCCATATGCCCTATCTCAAATAAGCTGGGCATTCCATCAAATGTTCCATTAAAGGATCGTAAAAGTATATAATTTTTATCTAATGCGAAAAACATATTTTCATCTTCTGATTCAAAATCCCATGATGCCATAAAATGGTGCCATTCATTCGGTTTCCATTCCCCTACAATATTTGGTTCATCTGAAATCGTGGAAAGTTCTGCCCAATCATCATCGGCATCATCAATTCTAAAAACGAAATAACTTTGCGTTCCATAATATTTGAATATCCTAAACTCTGCAAAATCTTTTTTCCAATTAAAGAATTGATATCTCCTGGTGTCATTCCCTTCCCAAGAGGGTTTAAACCAAAATTCAATTGCCCCCTTTTCCAACACCATATTCCCTCGGGTAGGGAAACTTAATGTATCTGAGTCATTTATCCTGATCGCATTGCCAAATTTTCCTTCTTCAATAGAAATCCCAGAATAAGTTCCATTATTTTGGTTAATTGATTCCAACGTATCAAATGATTCATAAAAAATTAATCCTTCTTGATCATTATTCGTATTAATAAATTCAATATCAGAAAAAAGATAAGTATCAATTACATTAGAATATATTTCTTTTCCTGATTTGCTCTTATATACCGGCGCAATGGAAATTGTCTGAATATCCTCAATATTCAGATCATTTAAAATAAAATGAAATTTCTTTTCCTCCAGTTCATTAATGGTTGTAAAATTCTCAACAACCTCTGAATTCTGTCCATCATTAAAAATAAATTTTATTCCTTTCAGGTCACCCTTGCCAACATTTCTTTTAACATTAATGTTAACAGAGTTAGTCAGATTATCAACAGCCACATTTTTTATATTAAGATTAGTTGTGAATTTATCAAGAAAAATCTGCTCACTTCCTTCATTAACTAAGTTAGCTATAATAATCCAAACAATTCCAATTGCAATTAAAACTAAAAGAATTATTATTAAAGTTGTAACAACTGTGCTCAAGCCCTTTTTCATTGATTTAAATATAAAATATTAATTATAAATTTTTCTCTTATTCCCTACAAAATTATTTTTTATCTATACCTAAAAAACTTGTAAACTTCGCCGACAATAAAAATCGAAGATGAAATTAAAGTTATAAATAAAAATTCTTTCAAACTTAAATGAACAAAATTAAAAATTGAACTTAACCCTGGCGAATACAAAACTCCGAGCATTAAAGCAAATGAACCAAGTAAGGCAAAGGTAATCCATTTATTTGAAAAAAATCCTATTTTGAAAATTGACTTTTTTAGTGACCTCATATTCAGGACATTGAATAGCTGAAACATGCTCATTGCAGTAAATGCAACTGTTCGCGCCTTGTCAACATCCGGTAAAAAATGTCTAAATAAAGGGATTGTCCCGACAACCATAAGGCCTGCCATTAAAATTAAAAACCCAAATACTTCTTTATTCAAAATTTTTTCTTTTTTGTCTCTCGGGGGTTGATTCAAAACATCATGATGCCCGGGTTCCATTGAGAGCGCAATTCCATTAAAAGTATCTGTCACAAGATTTAAATATAAAAGCTGAACAGGAAGCATTGGCAAAGGAAGTCCAAGACCAATTGAAGAAACAATTGTCAAATCTTCTGCAACATTTGTCGTGATTAAATAAAAACTTGTCTGCCTGATATTTTGGAAAACAATTCTTCCCTCTTCAACTGCATTTACAATAGATGCAAAATTGTCGTCAGTTAAAACAATTTCTGAAGATTCCCTTGCAACATCTGTTCCGATTATCCCCATTGAAATTCCAATGTCAGCAGACTTTAATGCGGGCGCATCATTCACACCGTCGCCGGACATTGCAACAACCTCCCCCTGATTTTGCAATTCCTGAATAATTTTTAATTTCATCTTGGGTGTTACCCGCGCAAAAATATTTACAATCCTGACTGAATCACTAAATTCTTTGTCAGTCATTTTTTCAAGTTCTTCCTGTGTCAAAGCTTTTGCATTTCCCTTCACAAGACCAATTTCTTTTGCAATTGCAATTGCAGTTTCTTTATGGTCCCCTGTTTTCATGATAATTCTAATTCCTGCTTTTTTTGCTTTTTCAATTGATTCCTTTATTTCTCGTCGGGGGGGATCCTTCATGACAACTAATGAAACAAAAATTAAATTATTAACTAAATCTTTTGAAACAGAATTTATATTCTTTGGAATCTCGCGATAAGCAATTCCCAAAACTCTCATTCCCCTTGAAGCAAACTTTTCTCCTTTTTTTAAATAATCTTTTTTATCTTTTTCAGTTAATAACTTTTTTCCTCCCTCAGTAAAAATATATTCAGACTTGTCTAAAATTTTCTCAAATGCTCCGACAGAATAAATTTCTTTTTTATTATTCAATTCAACAAGTGTTGCCCGGAATTTATTTTCCGCGCTAAAAGGAAAGTCGTCAATAATTTTTTCATTTATTTTTTCTTTTTCAAGTCCGGCTTTCTTTCCAAGCACAAGTAAAGAAACTTCTGTTGGGTCGCCGATTATTTCATAGTCTCCGTCTTTTCGCAAAAGATTTCCCTTGTTGCAAATTGTTGAAACAGAAAGAGTTTTTTTTAGGATTTTATTTTTTAAAGGATTGATTAAATTTTTCCCTTTTGAGAATTTTCCCAAAGGCGCCCATCCATTCCCTGTTACATTAATAATCCCCCCATCAGAGATTATATTTTCAACTGTTAATGAATTTTGAGTTATGGTTCCTGTTTTGTCTGTTGCAATTACTGTTGCAACACCTAAAGTTTCAACTGCAGGCAAGTGCCTGATTACTGCGTTCCTCTTAGCCATTCTTCTTGCTCCAACAGCGAGGACAATTACCAAAACCGCAGGCAGACCCTCGGGAATCCCTGAGACTAATGAAGCAATTGTAAATAAAAAGATATCAAAAAATTTCATGCCTTCAATAAAAAAACCAATTAAGAAAGTTAAGCCTGCTCCGATAGCCGCAAAGATTGCCATTTGAATTGCAAGCTGTGAGACCTTTTCACTAAAATGCATCTTCGGCTGAACAACTTCCTGAATTGATTTTGCAATTTTTCCAATCGCAGTTTTATTTGCAGTTTCAACAACAATAGCTTTTGCCTCACCTGAAACAACCAAGGTGCTCATAAAAACCATATTTATTCTATCTGCTAAGGTTACAGATTTATCAAGCGCCTTTAATTTTTTTTCCTGCGGCAATGACTCTCCTGTTAAAGAAGATTCCTGAGTTCTGAAATTTTTTAATTCAATCAATCTGCAATCAGCAGGAACCTTGTCTCCTTCTTCCAGGTAAATTATATCTCCCGGCACAAGCTCTTCAGCCCGAACTTTTATTTCCTCGCCCCCCCGATAAACCTTTGCGTAGGAAACAATTAATTTCTTTAATGCATCAATTGCTCTCTCTGCTTTTCTTTCCTGGATAAATCCAATGGCTGCGTTAATAATAACAACTGCAAGAATTACATATCCGTCGATTAAATGTCCAAAATAAAACGAGATAATCATTGCAATAAAAAGAATGTAAATTAACGGGCTGTTAAATTGTTTTAAAAATTTTAGAATAGCAGATTTCTTTTTACCCTTCATAATAATATTTGGTCCGTGGCTGTGAAGCCTTTTTTTAGCCTCAACTTTCGAAAGACCTTTTTCAGAAGTTTTCAGTTCTTCGAATATCGCCTCTTTTGTTTTTGCATGAAAATTTTTCATAAAAGAAATAGGAAAAAAGTATTTATTAAATTAATTGAAAGTGTTTAATTCTTTAAACAAGTGTTTAGTTTGATAAACAGAAAAATCAAAATCACAAAACTTAAAAACCTAAACTTCTCTTTAATTTTATAACCCGAGGCAGTTGATTACGGAAATCTGCTGTTAATTCAGCGAGTTTTGGAAATATCAAAACTGATTTCTGAGGAAGGTCCGCCCGCCGCAAACAAATCACTTTCCGAAAGGATTGGTGTCGCAAGGCACGGCAACGGAAAAGAAATGACACAGCCAGTTATGAGTTATGAAACTTGCGTGGAACTTTGAATGACTAGGATTTGATGAAACAGCCGCCCTGATTGGTGCAAGTCCATAGAGACGCTTAGTTAAATGTCAACACGAATTGTTCAATTATGAAGTTCGACAGAAGGTGGCCTATCCTCGGGTTATTTATTTTTTAATTTTATATCTTTAGTTTAAGAAAATTATTATGATTGGCAACATTTAAAAAACTCTTGTTGTTCTTTTTTCTTAAGGGACGGTAGCTCAGCGGGAGAGCACATGACTGAAGATCATGGTGTCGGGGGTTCGACTCCCCCCCGTCCCATATAAGGATTTTAAAAATCCTTATTATTCTGGGAGGATCTGGATTATAATTTATTGAATATAACTTTCTGGCGGATTCCCAAAACATTTATAAAAACTGTTTTTTTAATTAAATATAAAAGAGGAAAATGAAAGATAAAAAAAATTTAAGCGAAGGACTTGGAATTTCCGGTTTTACTCTCGCAGTGATCGGGATTATTTTTACAGGATATCTCGGAATCGTGATGTCAATCATTGGGATAATTTTCTGTTATATTCAGCAAAAGAAAAACCCCAACAAACTCGCAAAAGCAGGAATAATAATCGGAATCATCGGCATTGTTCTTAGCATTGTTTATCTTATCATTCTTATAAAAGTCTTATCTCCTGCATTAAATCAGCAATTCAGTCAATTTTAAAATGAAACAAAAAAAAGCAGCAATGGAAATGAGCGTTGGAACAATTGTTACAATAGTTTTACTAATGACTGTTTTAATTCTAGGTTTAGTTCTCGTCAGAACAATTTTTAAAAGTAGCACTGAAAATATAGAAGGAATTGACCAGGCTGTTAAATCAGAAATTGAAAAATTATTCTCAGAAAATGAAAATAAAAAAGTTATAATTTACCCCCCGACAAGAGAAATCACAATCAAAAAAGGAGAAGATTCAAGGGGTTTCGGGCTTTCAATCAGAAACGTCGGAGACGAAGATAAATTTTCTTATGAAATTAATGCCCAGCAGGCAAGTTGCGACATGAGACTCTCTGAAGCAGAAGATTTAATTTCATTAAACAGAGAAAGAAAAGGCATCATCATCCCTGCAGGTTCATTTATGGACGATCCAATATTTATTAAATTCAATATTCCCGAAACAACAATGCCCTGCCAGATAGTCTACACTGTTGACATTAAAAAAGGCTCAGAAATTTACGGAGCATCAACTGATGTAATCCTGACAATAAAATCTGAATAAATAAATTTATTTAAACTAGATTTTCATGATTAATCTATGGTTTTGAAATTATACAATACTCTGACAAGAAAAAAAGAAATCTTTAAACCCATTGTCGAGGGTAAAACTGGAATTTATGGGTGCGGACCCACAGTTTATAATTATGTTCATATCGGAAATCACAGGACAAATTTATTGAATGATTTTGTCAGAAGAAGTCTTAGCTTTTTGGGGTATAAAGTTACTTTTGTTATGAATACAACAGATGTTGATGACAAAACAATAAAGGGAAGTAAGAAAGAGGGAATTTCCCTGAAAGAATTTACTCGAAAATATGAAAAAATTTTTCTTGAGGATATAAATTCACTTAATATAAAAAAACCAGACTATCTTTTAAGAGCAACTGATAATATTAATGAAATGGTGAAATTGATAGAAGAACTTCTGGAAAAAGGGTATGCATATAAGGCATCTGACGGGATTTATTTCTCTGTTGGCAAATTCAAAAGTTATGGGAAATTAGCCAAGCTGAAAAATTTAAAGGAAACAAAAGAAAGAATAAGCAATGATGAATATGACAAGGAAAATGTAAGGGACTTTGCATTATGGAAATTTTATACAGATGATGACGGCGATGCTTTTTGGGAAACTGAAATTGGAAAAGGGCGTCCTGGATGGAGCATTGAATGTTCTGCAATGAGTATGAAAATTTTGGGGGAAACAATTGACATACATACCGGAGGAGCAGATTTAATCTTTCCGCATCACACAAATGAAATCGCGCAAAGCGAATGCGCAACAGGAAAACAATTTGTTAAATATTGGATTCACGGCGGGATGCTTACAATGAAGGACAAAATGTCAAAATCTCTTGGTAATGTTTTTTATTTGAATGATTTAGAACAGAAAGGATATTCTCCTTTAGATTTTAGATATTTATGTTTGCTAACTCATTATAGAAAACCTCTTGATTTTACAATGAAGCATCTCGGCGCAGCAAAAAACGCACTTTCAAGATTAAGAAATATTTTAAGTGAATTAAAAGAATCAAAAGAAAGAGTAAATTTTAAAAAAGTTGAATTAGTAAAAAAAGAATTTATTGATTTTATTAATGATGATTTGAATTTGCCGAGAGGGATTTCTTATATGTGGGAAATTTTGCGAGATGACAAATTAACTGACTCTGAGAAATATAAGTGTGTTTTAGAATTTGATAAAGTCTTTGGTCTTGACTTAGGACGAGAAGAAAAAGTTAAAATCCCAAAAGAAGTTAATGAATTATTAGAAAAAAGAAATAAGGCAAGGCAGGAAAAAGATTTTACAACTGCTGACAAATACAGGGATGAAATAAAAGAAAAGGGTTTTGTTATTGAAGACAAAGATGGAGGGAGTGTTTTAAAGAGATTATGACAGACCAAAAATTACTCAATGTTTTTAATCCTGCAATGGAAAATAAGATTGTTTCAAAATATCTTGGACTTTTAAAAAAATATCATCGCGAGACTTATGAGCATTCATTGCGTGTTGGATTATTATGTGTTTATTTTGGGTTAGAAAATAATCTATCAAATAAAAAAATAAAACTTTTGTGTTTGGCAGGACTTTTGCATGATGTTGGAAAACTAAATATCTCAAAAAAGATTTTATCAAAGACAACAAAATTAAATTCTTGCGAACTTGAAAAAATTCACGAGCATCCAAGACGCGCGTTTTTGATTTTGGGTAGAGAGAAACTTTTTGAAGTAAGAAAAATAATTGTCATGCACCATGAATTTTGTTCCTGCTCTTATCCACGAGGGGGGGCTGATAGAAGAAAAACAAAAAGGTTTGAGAGAAGGCAGGAGAATGGATATGGAGAACTTGCGCAGATGTTATGTGTTGCTGATGAGTATGATGCACTCTCGCACAAAAGATCCTATCACAAGGCTCTTGGATGCAGGGAAATTGAAAAAATTCTCAAAGAGCAATTCAAAGGAAAAAAGAAATATATTAATCAGGTAATGAAGAAGTGTTTGATTGATTTTAAAAAGTAAGCCTTGTTTTTTAAAGGTATACAAAATTAATACGACTATCTAGTGATGACAAGACAAAAGATTTATAAATGATTATTTTTTTGGAAGATTATGGCAAAAACACTTAATGATAAATTAGAAGGAATAAAGAAATCCTTAGAAGAACTAGAAAGAGAAAAATATATGGAATTTTTTGAAAAGGAATATTCAGATTATATTTCAGAGTTGACAGAAATCGGAAACAGATATATCAAAGAAGGAGATTTTAAGAACCTTAAAAGAATTTCATTGGGAATAGAAAAGATAATTAATAAACATCAAAAAGGAACTAAAAAGAAAACTAAGTCTTCTTTTAGAAAAGACCCAAAAAAAGCAGGGGAAACCAGGGGGGATTATAATAATTTACCAAATGGAATAATGCAACGTATTGTAAGCGGAGAATATTATTTTAAACAAATGTTTCAGGATGTTTATCTTGAAAAGAGGGCTGATTTGGAGGATATCAGAGATTGTTTCATCCAACACGGAATCGGGCAATCTTTTAGGGGGATGATGAAAGGTTATAAAAATATGGTAAAACAAAGAAAAGAAATAGAAAAACAATCTCCTTTGGCAAAAACCTCTGTTTTTGTGGATAAAAAATCAGTGGTTTTCCAAAATAGGAAAGGAGCAGTTTCTTCAAACAGGGGAGAGAAATAATTGGTTTTATAGAGAGAAGACAAATAATTTTAAAAAGTTGGAAGTTTTTATTTAGTAAAAGAGGATAAAATGAAGAAAGCAGTTTTGTTTGATCTGGATGATACTTTATATGATTATCATTATGCACATAAAAAAGCACTTGGCAAAGTTTACTCTGTTCTTGTAAAACAAGTTAGGATTTCAAAGAAGAAATTTTTGAAGTTTTACAAAATGGCAAATGATGAAATAAAAAATGAACTCGCAGGAACAGCATCGTCGCATAATCGTGTTTTATATTTTCAGAGAGTTATCGAAAAAACTCATAATACAGTTGAGCCAAAAATTATTTTGAAAATGTATAAAGTTTATTGGGATACTTTTTTGCAAAATATGAGATTGAAAAAAGGAGTTATTGAAACATTAAAGAAATTGCAAAAACAAAAAATCAAGATTGCGCTTGTCACAGATTTAACTGCACACATTCAACTAAGAAAAATTGAGAAATTAAAATTAACAAGGTATGTTGATTATCTTGTAACAAGCGAAGAATCAGGTGGAGAAAAACCAAATGCAATTATGTTTTTACTTGCATTAAATAAATTGAATATCTTACCTTCTGAGGCAATCATGGTTGGGGATAATTTAATTTGTGACATTGAAGGGGCGAACTCTGTGAAAATTGACAGCGTCGCTATTACAAATAAAAAAATAAAAGCAGACAAAGAAGACTACAAAAAACCAAATTTTGTAATTCGTGAAATCCCAGAGGTTTTAAAAATAATAAATGAGTTTAATAATTAATGAGTTGGAGAACATATAATGCTAATTTAAAATATAAAACAAAATATTCTAATTGGGAATTCACTAAGGATTTATGGCATTTTTTTAAAACACATAAAAGAAGATTTATCTTTTTTTCTGTATTATTAATAATCGCGAGCACCAATTCTTTAATCACTCCAATTATACTCGCAAAGATAGTTGACTTTTTTGTCGAGGGAGGAAAATCAATTAATATTTTTTATACTTATCTTGGAATTTTATTGTGTTTCCAGATTTTTACAACAATAATGAGATTGGAATCAAAATTCCATCTTGGGATAATTTCTACTAAGGTTCAAAAATATTTGAGGGTAGAATCAATTAATCGCCTGATTCAGGGGGACTTAATTTGGCATGAAAAAGAAAATGTCGGGAATAAAATGCAGAGAATCAACGAGGGAGTATCTTCTATTCAAAAATTTATGCATTTTTATAATAATCAGGGATTAAACCTTATTACTTCCCTAGTGGGGATAATAACTGTGTTTGCTTTTTTCAATATTAAATATGCTTTCATGGCAATCTTGTTTATGTTCACTTATTTATTTGTTGAATTTAAATTTAATAAAAAGATTGCTAAAAAAACATTAGTTTTAAACAAGTTAAGAGAGAAGGCATCTGGAAAAGCATATGAAGTATCTTCAAATATTTCTACAATAAAATCTTTAGGGATTGAAAAATTATCAAGTAAAAATATAAATAGAAATGAAAAAAATGTTTTGGAGGCAAGGATTAACAAAAGCAAACTTAATAATCTAAAATGGATAAGTATCCAGATAGTTGCTTCTGTTTTTTTTGCTTTGTTTATTTTTATTGTTGGAAAAGATATCTTAACAGGGATATTGACTGCAGGAGTTATTATAATATACATTAGTTATGTAAATCAGTTAAGAAGTGTTTTGAATACAATTTCCAGTGAATTGGACCATCTTATTGATATTAAATATGGAATTTGCCGTGCAATGCAAATATATAATCTTATGCCGGATATAGATGAAAGAGGCGCGACAAATATAAATAATTGGGATAAAATTAAAATCAATGACTTAGGTTTTCAGTATAAAAAAGAACCTGTTCTGAATGATTTTAATTTAGAGATCACAAAGGGGGAGAAGCTCGGGGTTGTTGGCAAATCCGGGAGCGGGAAATCAACTTTCTTTAAATTATTCTTAAAATTATATCTTCCTAAAAAAGGAATGATTTATTATGATAATAAACCTATAACAAATATTAAGAGGGATTCCTTGCTTGAACAAATTTCAATTGTCCCCCAGGAGACAGAAGTATTTAATCTCAGTCTAAAAGAGAATATAACAATTTCAAAAAAAGGAAAATTTGATAAAAAATTATACAAAAAAGCAATTGAGGCAAGCCAGTTGTCAGAGGTTATTTCAAAATTAAAAAATAAGGATTTGTCTTTAATAGGTGAAAAAGGCATTAGACTTTCAGGAGGAGAAAAACAAAGACTCGGGATTGCAAGGGCGATTTACAAAGATAGCAATATAATTATTTTCGATGAATCAACTTCAAATTTAGATTATATAACAGAAAAGAAAATTCAGGATGCCCTGGACAAATTAAATAAAACTATAATCATCTCTGCGCATAGGCTTTCTACTTTAGAGAGAATGGATAAGATTATTGTTTTTGATAAAGGCAAAATTGTCGAAGAAGGTTGTTATGAAGAACTATTGCATAAAAAAGGAAAATTCTATGAGATCTGGGAAGGGCAAAAGATAAATAAAAATCTAAGATAAATAATTTTAAAAACTTGAAAAGGTTTTATTTAGTAAAAGAGGATAAAATGAGCAATTCAAAAGCATACAAATATCATAGTTTTGTAAATTTAAAATATAAACCAAAAAATACAGATTTAGTTTTGCAGTTTAGAGTTTATCCTGCTAAAGGTTTTAATCTTCGCGAGGCTGCGAGCATGGTTGCAGGAGAGTCAAGTGTTGGGACATGGACAGATGTTAAAACAATGAATCCTAAGATTGGGAAAAAATTAAGCCCAAAAGTTTTTTATGTTAATGAAAAAAATCATCGTGTTAGAATTGCCTACCAAATTGAACTTTTTGAATTGTCAAGTATGCCGAACATTTTGTCAAGTGTTGGGGGGAATGTTTATGGAATGAAATCTGTTATTGGTCTTTTTTGGGAAGATGTTGAAATTCCTAAAAAAATGTTAAAAAGTTTTAAGGGTCCGCAGTTTGGAATTAAGGGAGTGAGAAAAATCTTGAAAGTTTATGACCGGCCTTTAATTGGGACAATTGTAAAACCCAAGGTTGGATTAACTTCAAAAGAACATGCAAAAGTTGCATATGATTCTTGGGTCGGGGGATGTGATGTTGTGAAGGATGATGAAAATTTAGGAAGTCAGAATTTTAATAAATTTAGAAAAAGAGTTAAGTTAACATTAAAGGCAATGAAAAAGGCTGAAGAAAAGACAGGTGAGAAAAAAGTTTATCTTGCAAACTGCACTGCTGAAACAGAGGAAATGAAAAAGAGAATTAAGTTTGTCGAGGAGAATGGAGGAAATTATATTATGCTTGATATTATAACTTTGGGTTGGGCGGCTTTGCAAACTGCAAGAAATTTTACAAAGTTACCAATTCATGCGCACAGGGCAGGTCATGCAATGTTTGACAGAATTGAAAATTCTCAAAAAAGAGGTTTTGGAATGAGCATGGAAGTGATTGCGCAATTTGCAAGAATGGTCGGAGTTGATACTTTGCATATCGGAACAGCATATGGAAAAATGTCCGGAGGCAAAGATGAGGTTTTACATATTGAAGAAGAAATGGAAAAAACTTTTACTCGCGAGACAAAAAATTATTTAGACCAAAAGTGGTATAATGTGAAACCTGTTTTTGGAGTTGCTTCAGGTGGAGTTTATCCTGGCATAGTTGACAAGATTATGGAATTCATGGGCAAAGATATTGTTATTCAGGCAGGAGGAGGAATTCATGGTCATCCTCGTGGAACAGTGCAGGGTGCAAAAGCAATGAGACAGGCACTTGATGCAACATTGAAAAAAATTCCATTAAAAGAATATGCTAAAACTCACTCTGAACTTGATTGGGCACTTAGGAAATGGGGGATTTAGAAATTGGCTTACGCCAAAGGCAATATTTAAAACTCCCCAACTCTTTTTTTATTTATGAAATTTAGAGAAATAACTTTAGAAAATGGAATAAAAATTTTATTAGGAAAAAATGCAGAAAGTAATGATGAACTTGTTGGTCAATTTAAAGGACGAGAAAATATTATTCTTCATACTGTTGCTCGGGGGAGTCCTTTTTGTGTAATTGAAAAATTAAATCCAACAAAAAAAATTATTTATGAAGCTGGCACATATTGCGCAAAGTTTAGCCAGGATTATAGAAACCATAAATCAGATGTTATGATTCATGAGTTTACCGGCAAAGATGTTAAGAAACCTATATTTCTCAAAAAAACAGGAACATGGAAAATAACTAAAAAACCAAAACTTATCAAGATAAAGAAAAAAGATATTGTGAAATTAGGATGATATTTGAACTAACACAGAAAAATATATAAACTATAGCGACTATAGGAATTATAAAATGGCAAGCACAATTCAATTAAGTCATGAAACAAAAAAAATGATAAGCACTTTTGGCCTTAAAGGGGAAACTTTCGAAATAATAATTAAAAGAATGTATGACTTAGCAGTTAAAGAGCAATTAAGGCAGTTTCTTATGTCTTCGGAAAACTGCACTCCGATTGGAGACGCAATAAAAGAGGCAGAGAAAAAATGGCCAAAGTCGAAATAGTTGATTCTTTAAAAAAAGAGGTTATGAAAAAGTTTAAAGGCGAATCAGCTAAAATCTTTAGATTAATGAAATTAGTTGGAGCCCCCCCAAAAAAAGGAAAGCCTCTCGGGAATGTCGGAGGGTTTATAATAAAAGAATTAAAATATAAAAAGTTCAGATTTTACTTTATTACCGACGGATATAAATTAAAGATTATTTCTGAAGAATATCTAACTGATTTATTGTTAATGTTTGTTAGAATGTCTGACAAAAAATCACAGCAAAAAACAATAAATGAAATAAGGGAAGTTTTATTAAAGATTGGTCCTCATTGATTTAAATAAAATGAAAACAACAATCTTAAACATTCAGCTTGGAAAAAACGGAATTACTGAAAATTTTATTAACACTTTAAAATTAAATTTTAAAAATCATAGAAATATTAAAATCTCAGTTTTAGCAAATTTAACAAGAGACAAAAAAGAGATAAAAAAATTAAGTGAAGAAATTTTGGAAAAACTCGGGAAGAATTTTACCACAAGAATAATTGGGTTTACAATTGTTGTGAAAAAGTGGCGGCGAGCAAGATTATAATTTTTTAAAAACTTGTTAATTTTTTGGAACATTCTTCAAATAATCCTGGTTTATTGCCAAAACTTTGCTTGCTAAATATTTTTGTGAAGAAATAAAATTTTGCTACTGCAAAATTTTACCCAAATATTTCCCAGTAAACGAATTTTTATTTTTACTAACTTCTTCAGGAGTCCCTTGTGCGATTATCCTTCCTCCGTCATCTCCTCCTTCAGGTCCGAGGTCAATTATGTGGTCAGCGCATTTTATAACTTCTAAATTATGTTCTATAACGACGATGGTGTTTCCCTTGTCAACTAAGCTGTTTAAGACATTAATTAATTTTTTTATATCGTGAAAATGCAGACCCGTTGTTGGCTCGTCTAATAAATATAAATTTCTTCCCGCAGTTCTTTTGGCAAGTTCTCTTGTTAATTTTATTCTTTGACTTTCTCCGCCTGACAAAGTTACTGAACTTTGCCCGAGTTTAATATAACCCAAGCCAACATCTGCCAAAGTTTGAAGTTTTGTTCTTATCGACGGCACAAATTTGAAAAGTTCAAGTGCTTCTTCAACAGTCATGTTCAAAACATCTGCAATACTTTTTCCTTTGTATCTGACTTCCAAAGTCTCTGAATTATATCTTTTTCCTTTGCACTCCTCACACTCAATATAAACATCAGGCAAAAAATTCATTTCAATTTTTATTGTTCCGTCACCTTTACATTTCTCACATCTTCCCCCTGGCACATTAAAAGAAAACCTTCCGATTTTGTAACCTCTTAATTTTGCTTCTTTAGTTTCTGCAAAAATTTTCCTGATGTCATCAAAAACTTTTGTATAAGTTGAAGGATTGCTCCTCGGAGTTTTGCCAATCGGCGACTGGTCAATTATCACAACCTTTTCCAAATACGCAGAAGTTAAAAGTTTTTTATGAGCTCCAGCTTTCTTAGTTGAATTATTTAATTTCTGAGCCAATGCCCTATATAAAATATCATTCACCAAAGTTGATTTGCCAGAACCTGAAACTCCTGTAACACAAGTCAAAACCTGAGTTGGAATTTTTACATTAATATTTTTTAAATTGTGCTCAGTGCAGCCAGTCAACTCAATTGGCAAATTTAATTTTCTTCTTGCCTTCGGTGTTTCAATATATTTCTCACCTGACAAATAATGCCCTGTTAAAGAATTTTTATTTTTCTCAATTTCTTTTGGTGTTCCCTTTGCCACAATTTCTCCGCCGTGAATCCCTGCGTATTTGCCAATGTCAACAACATAATCTGCTTTTCTGATTGTGTCCTCGTCGTGCTCAACAACAATTAAAGTATTT
>JASFEO010000016.1:0-25170 GCA_050124795.1 Candidatus Pacearchaeota archaeon | reverse complement strand
AGTTTAATTAATTCTTTTTCTAACTTATTATTGTACTGATTAATCAACTCTTTTTGTAACATGTTGATATCAGTACTTTTATGTTCAACTAATTTTCGGTTTTGTATTTAGAACTTGGGACAGAACTGGTTTTAAAATTTTACAACCATCCTGCAAGAAGCGCAACTCCAACTGCGAATAATAAGATTCCTGCGATTAAATGAAGACGTCTTATGTTTCTTTCTTTCCATCCTGAAACTTCATCAACTTTTGCAAAACCAAAATAAACAATAAAAACAATTATCAGCATCGGCAGGATAAAAATTAAATTGTAATATAACAGCCAGGGAATTGCTCCTAAAATTCCGAGTTCTGCCAAAATCCCCGATGCAATTATGTAAGGACCAATTGTGCATGGAAGTAAAAATAAAGTTATTGCAAATCCAATTATAAATGCGCCTTTTGGTGAAGTAACTTTTTGAATTATTTTTTTTACTTTTGGTCGAAGGAAAATCGGCATCTCTGTTGCAAGGCCGCCTTTTTTATAATAAAAATAATCTTTTACATTTAATGCTCCGATAATCATTGCGAAAATTGCAAGTCCGTCATAAATAAATTTCGAGTTTTGTCGCAAGAATTCTGCAAACTTATTAAAAAATTCAACAATTATAATTCCGTAAAACAAGTATCCGACAAAAACAGATGCAGCAAATGCAATTCCTGCAAAAAGGACTTTTCTTTTTTTATCAGGATTTTGAATCATTATGGCGACGAGGATCATTGTCAAAACTGCAATCGCGCAAGGATTAACTGAATCGGCCAGAGCAAGAGTTGTTATTTTTGTTAGATTTATTATATTTTCCATTATTCACAACCAGTGAGTTCCTGCAATTTTTTAATTGATTTGGCTCCTTTATGTTTTTCTCCTTTTATTATCCACGTCGGTGTTGCAGTTATATCTTCAACTGAGCATTTTTCATGTTCATAAAAACAGTCAATGATGTCAAGATATTTTAAATTATCCCCAAACATTTCTTCCTGCTCTTCACAATGCGAACATCCTAATTGCGTGTAAAGAACAGAATTTTCTCCAATACATTTTATAACTTCTTCATTTGTCTCAGGCGCAGGTTTGATAAGAATAAAAATCGCTAAAAAAATTACCACCAAAATAATTCCAATTGTAACAAGACTGTTCTTTTTCATTCTTAATAAAATCAAAAATAGTTTTTAAGTTTTATCTATAATCTTAATTGCTTTTCCTCTGATTATAGCTTCAGAAATTTTTTTTCTTGCAGATTTTAAAATTCTTGAGAGTGTGGGTTGTGAAATTTGCATTTTTTTGGAAGCTTCTTCCTGAGGAATTTCTTCTAAATCTACAAGACGTATTGCTTCAAACTCTGGCAAAGAAAGTATTGTTTCATCTAACTCAGTCATTCTTTTTCCAACTGGCTTAAAATAAGAAGAGTGCGGCCGGCCCATTACTCTTCTATGTTTGCATGGTCTAGGCATTTTAATTAAAATTAATCAAGACCTTTTAATCTTTTCTCAACGTCAGATTTTTCTGCTTCTAGTTCTGTAAGCTCAGCTTCAAGGATTTTTTTCTCATCGCTCTTTGTAAGAATTATGTTCCCGAAGTTTCTCCGGCACCTTTTGCCAAATCCTCTTCCAAAGTTTCTTCTAAATCCTTGAGACTTGCCTTTACAAAGACCCATTTCTCTCCCAGTCATAGCTCCTTCTCCTAAGGGTCCTGTTCTGTCTTGTCCTGGCATTTTGTTTTTCCCCCATAATTTAATTATGAATATGTATTCATTACACTATTTAAATGTTTTGGTTTTGGATATTTATTCAAAATGTTTTTTAAGATTTATAAAAAAATTATTTTTTATTTTTTAAAACTAATAATCAGGCAAACCTTCTTTAGAATTATCCAAGGTTTTTTGTTCTGGATTTTTATTTTCTTCTGCTGGTTGTTCAATTTCTTTCATGTCCTCATTAGTTACAGAATTAATCATTTCCTTAAACTTTGGAAAATCAGAAGCTAAAATTCTAACACCTGCTTTTGTAAAGCCAGTATATCTCTCGCTTGTCACAAATTCGCGAATTGTCAAACCCTTTCGTCCTCCAAAATCATCAACTCTTATGACAATATCTGAAGTATCATTTTTTCTTATTTTTCCAATATCTTTTTCCATGGGAGTTTTAAAAATAAATAGTTTATAAGTTTTGCGGGGATTTTTTGCAATAATCGAAAATTTATATTATCGAAAATATATTATTCCTTCATCTCAATTTTGATGTTTACGTTTTTTGGAACCTGAAGTCTCATAATATGGTGAAGAACTTTTTCATTGCTTGGCAAATCAATTAATCTTTTATGAATTCGCATTTCAAACCTGTCAAAAGTTGCAGTTCCGTCGCCGCATGGAGATTTTCTTGTTGTGATTTTTAATTTTTTCGTCGGCAAGGGAATCGGCCCGCTAATTACAATACCTGATTTTTTTGCAATATCCCGAATAGAATCACAAATACTATTAAGCATTTCAATGTCTGTTGAATTCAATTTTATTCTTACTTTTGACATGCTGAATTGAATTTTAATTGATTTAAAAAGTTTGTTATTGAAACTTTTAACAAAAATAATAGAATAAAATATTAAATAAAAAACATAAAACAAAATAAAAAATAATTAAACTTGAGAATTACCTTCTCTTTTTTTTCTTAGCAACTTTTTTCTTAGCGGCTTTTTTCTTAACCGCCTTTTTCTTAACCGGTTTTTTAGCAGCTTTTTTTCTCTTTTTTCTTCTTCCACCACGAGCCATAATCGCTTCACAGACATTTCCCTGTCCATCGACATAGTAAAGGTGTCCTGGCTTACGAGTTATGACTTTTTTAACAACAATCCTTCCCATTTTTGCACCTCCTTTTATTGATTATCTTATTAACAATTATTTACTATTTAAATCTTTCTAACTCCCGTCGGGAGATTTCACTAATTTCAATTTTCCCCAACGCTGGGCAAATCTTTTTATACTTTATTTTTTTATTATCATAAGGAGGTTATAATGGAACAAATTTTTATTCAGCTCGCAGGAATTCTTTTTATTGCATTTGTAATTTCATATATTGCAAGGGCTTTTAGGCAGCCTGTTATAATCGGCTACATTTTGTCAGGAGTCGTAATTGTTTTTTTAATTAAATTTAATATAATCGACATCGGAAATTCTCAGGATGTAATTAACATTTTCTCAAAATTCGGAATTGCATTTTTGCTTTTTATCGTCGGGCTCCACATGAATCCAAAAGTTATCCGCGAAGTTGGAACCTCCTCGCTTTTAATCGGCCTTGCGCAAATTATACTGACAATTGCTCTTGGATTTTTAGTTTCCTTTTCAATTTTAAAATTTAATTTAATCTCATCACTCTTTATTGGAATTGCGCTTTCATTTAGCAGTACAATTATTGTAATGAAACTTTTGTCAGATAAAAGACAGCTTGATTCACTTTATGGAAAAATTTCCGTCGGAATCCTGATAATCCAGGACCTTGTCGCAATCGGAGTCTTAATGTTTATCTCATCTTTGTCAGAAAGAGCAAGCCTGATTTCATTTGCGCTAAAAGGACTTATCGGAGGAAGCGCTCTGATTATTTTATTATTTCTTGCAGGCTATTTAATTCTGCCGCGTCTTACAAGAAATATTGCAAAGTCTCAGGAACTTTTGTTTTTGTTCTCAATAACTTTTTGTTTTATCATCGCTGCGCTTTTTTCTTCACTTGGCTTTTCAATTGAAATTGGCTCATTAATCGCAGGAGTAGTTCTTTCCATCTCTCCATACAGCACAGAAATAAGTTCAAAGATCCGCCCCCTTAGGGATTTTTTCCTGATTATATTTTTTATAATTCTTGGACTCAATATAAATGTTGCGAGTATTCCAATAGTTATTTTTAATGCCCTCATTCTTTCAGTTGTTGCTTTGATTTTCAAGCCGGGAATAATAATGGCTCTTATGGCAATCATGGGTTACACAAAAAGAACAAACTTTTTCGTCGGAACAACTTTGTCGCAGATTTCTGAATTTTCAATAATCGTCCTTCTCCTTGTTTCATCAACATCTTTTTTCACGCAGGCAATTTCAAATGAAGTTGTAGACACAATAGCACTGACACTTGTCCTCACAATTTTCTTCTCAACTTACATGGTAATTTATTCAAATGGATTTTACAAAAAGATTTTCAGATTCATTTCATTTTTTGAAAGAAAGAAAATTAAAAAAGAAAGAAAAGTCAAGAATAAATATGACGCCATACTTTTTGGGTATAACAGAATCGGCTTTAGTATTTTAAGGTCATTAAAAAAAATAAAAAAAGATTATTTAGTTGTTGATTTTAATCCGGACACAATCGCAGACCTCACAAAATTGAGAATCCCATGTTTGTACGGCGACATTGACGACGTGGAACTCCTCGATGATTTGCCTCTTGAAAAAATGCAGCTTGCAATTTCAACAATTCCTGACTATGAAATAAATATTCTTTTAATTGAAGAAATAAGAAGACTAAACAAAGACGCAATTATAATTGTAAGAAGTCATCAGTTAAATGAAGCAATGGAACTTTACAGAAAAGGAGCTGATTATGTTTTGACTCCGCATTTTTTAGGAGGAGAATATGTCGCAAACATGATTCGTGACAAAAAAACAAAACAGCAGGGTTACAGAGAAGAAAAAGACAAGCACATAAAAATGCTAAAGAAAATGATTCAAAAAGGACATGAACATCCTGAGGTTGAGAGGAATTAGAAAATTTCTTCGGAACTTTAATTTTAATTCTAATTTTGGAAGACAATAATTTTTATAAACCTAAAATTTATTTTTTAATTATGGAATTTTTGGATGGAGTAATTTTGAGAACTGATTTTTCATTATGGCAGGAGATGGAGTTTTAGAAGAAATCCCTTTGGTAACTAAGGGATTTTCCAGAGACGGTCTTCCTGCATCTTCTGAGAATCTTGTTTATGTGGAATTATTTAGGAGGGATAATTCTGAAAATAATTATGTTATGCAGCCAGTTGGATGGGCAAAAGTTAAATATTCTCCTGATGCGGATTTTAATCCTTCATTTTTTAGAGTTACTTTAGGACCAAGAGATAAAAATGATTCAAGATTTTTTATAAAAGTTGGGGTTGTTGTTGATAAGGATGATTATACTTTCAAGATATATTCAGAATCAAAAAATTAATTATTTTTATTCTTCAGAAGTTTCATTTTCTTTTTTGTTTTCCTCTTCTTGTTTTTCCTGCTCTCCATCAATATTAAATAAAGAGAAAGTAAATTCAAATGTTCTTAAGATTATTTCAAGAATTATTATAAAGACAAGATATAAAGATATGTTGCTGAATAGTCCGGGAATTGATGAGAGGTGGCTGATGATTCTTTCGACGTTGAAAAAGTTTGGGTTTAAAATTGAAATTGAAAGAAGTGTGAATGGCAGGAGTTTTGAAATATCTTTTGATAAGCCTTCTCTGTAATAAGCAGTCATTCTGATTGCAGCGACAATTGTTGCAGAAATAAGTAATAATGTGTTTATTGCGAGATTCTCAGTTAGGAAAACAAGGAAGATTGTAAATATTGAAAACCAAACAAAAACCCAGAAGGGCATTAGTATCATGTATTCGATAAAGTAAAATACAGCTGCCAAAATTTTTGTGATGGCGGGGTGTTCAACTGTATTATATTTGTTTAAGTTTAGTTCAATAATATTTTTCTTGGAAATAAATCTGTAGAGTTTCCAGATGATTATACAATATGCAACAACGAGCAGCACAAGAAAAAGGAAGTTGAAAAATTTTGCAAAAAACGGCGGGAGAAAATCTATGAAACTAATATATAAGCCAACAAGCATATCACCTAATTTATTGAACATTCCCATAGAAAAATAAAGAGAAAGATGTTTTTAAAATTTCTTATTGTTTAAAATAGTTTTCTTAATAAGATTTATATAACTTAATTTCTTTTTACTTTTATGAAAAAGAGCGCAGGTAAAAAAATAATTAATCTGAAAAATGTTTCAAAGCATTATCATATGGGTGAGAATATTGTCAAGGCTGTTGATGGTGTGAGTCTTTCAATTCACAAGGGGGACTTTGTTGCAGTGATGGGGCCAAGTGGTTCAGGAAAATCAACAATGATGAATCTTGTTGGAAGTTTGGATGTTCCGACAAAGGGTGCGATTTATCTTGACAATGAAAATGTTTCTTATTTATCTGAATCAGATTTGGCAGAACTTCGCGGAAAAAAAATTGGTTTTATTTTTCAGCAATTTAATTTGATTCCGAATTTAACTGTTAAGGAGAATGTAATGCTGCCAATGGATTTTCAGGGAATCGAAGAATGGGAAAGAGAAGAAATTGCAGAAGAACTTTTAGAAAAAGTAAATCTAACAGAGAGAACTAATTTTTATCCAAACCAACTTTCAGGAGGCCAGCAGCAAAGAGTTGCAATCGCGCGAAGTTTGGCAAATGACCCTGAAGTTATTTTAGCTGATGAACCCACAGGAAACCTTGATTCAAAAACAGGCGAGAAAGTTATGGATTTTTTAAAATCATTAAATAAAGAAGGAAAGACAGTTATCATGGTAACTCACGACCCTGACTTAGCAAAAGAACATGCAAATATTGTTTATTGGTTAAGGGATGGGAAGGTTGAGAAAGTTACTGGTCGGAGAAATTAATCATAGAATATTATGCCAATGGTCATTTAGATAATTTGAGATTTCTGTTATAAGGGTTATTTCCGGACACTTCCATGCTAACTTAAGAGGGTGCGCCCATTTTTTCTCAATATAATTGTTTCCAGAGCGATATTTTATTCTTTCCCATTCCCGAACACTTTTAGTTTCGTCAAAATCAGGAATATTGAGAAAAGATGATTTTCCTAATATTATCGGGAGATCTTCGGTTATGATTTTATATCCTCCATTAGGAAAACTCGTTAGGGTGAGATTTTTTTCATCAAAGAAATTTTCTAAAACCTTTTTTTTCGCAATCCATGTTTTTTTATTATTCTTTCTTTTTTGGATACTGACATAATTATCCCCAAATAATTTTACTCCAACTTCAACATGTCCCCCCAAAACAGAAAAATATTCTGCTGTATATTCAACTAATAGTTTGTCACCCGGTTTTTGCGCCATGATTAATAATTGATAAATTCCTATTTAAACATTATTGCATTTCAATAAATACTTTTATATAATATTTTATCTCTTTATTATAAAGATGGTGAACTATTTTTCATTTGCAGGAAAAAATTTAAAGAGAAGAGGAATTCGAAGCTGGCTTACTCTTTTAGGAATTTTTATTGGTGTTGCTTCAGTAATTGCCTTGATTACTCTTGGAAGCGGTTTAAAAGCAGCAGTTAATTCCCAGTTTGGTGTGAGTTCAACACAGGCAATAACTGTTCAAGCTGGAGGTCTTTCTTATGGTCCTCCGGGTTCAACTGTTGTGAATCCTCTAACAAGGGATGATGCAGAAGCAATTGAAAAATTATCTACCGTAGAATTTACAAGTCCAAGAAATATCGAGTTTTTAGAAAGGGAGTACAATGACAATATAGAGTTTGGATATGCCTTAAGCATGGATGAAGGCTCTGAGTCTGAGATGTACGAGGTTATGGGGCTTGAAGTTGAAAAGGGAAGACTCTTAGAAAAAGGGGATCTTGGAAAAGTAATTTTAGGAAATAATGTTCAATACGAGGATAAGAATGGTTTTGGCAAAGACATCGAAGTCGGGAAAAAGATTTTAATTGAAGGAAAAAAATTTACAGTTATAGGAATTTTAGATCGGCAGGGAAGTTTTACAATTGATAATATTATTTTAATGTATGATCAGGATTTAAACGAGTTGGTTAATTATGGAGATGATGTGGATATAATCGGAGTAAAAGTTAAAAGTCTTGATTTAATGGACAAGGCAAAGGAAGAAATTGAAAAATTAATGAGGAATAGGAGGGATGTAAAAAAGGGAGAAGAGGATTTTGAAGTTTCAACTCCTGATGCAATTTTGGAAGACGTGAATTCAATTTTAAATGGAATACAAATTTTTATTATTTTAATTGCTTCAATTTCAATAGTTGTCGGTGCAATAGGAATTGTGAACACAATGGCAACAAGTGTGATTGAGCGGGAAAAAGAAATTGGGATTATGAAAGCAATTGGAGCAAAAAATGAACATATCTTTTTTCAGTTCTTAGTTGAGTCAGGGTTGCTTGGAGCAGTTGGAGGATTTTTAGGAATTGTCTTTGGTCTTATCTTAGGGTATCTTGGAAATTTTGGAATAAATTATTTTTTAGGCTCTTCATCACAACCTTCTATAAATATTCTGTTAATTATTTTTTCATTAACAGGGAGTTTTTTAATCGGAGCAACAGCAGGAATTGTTCCGGCAATGCATGCATCAGGAAAAAATCCAGTGGAGGCGTTGCGATGAAAGATAAACGCATTCTTATTTTTGGAAGAGCTGGAACTGGAAAGAATTGGTTTGGCGAGAAGTTATCTGAAAAACTGAAGATTAAATTTTATGATATGGATGATTTTTCTTGGAAGAAAAGATTTACTGTTCGGTATAGCAAGACAGAGATATTAAAGAATGCGCAGTCGGCAGTTAGAAAAGAGAAGTGGATTATTGGAGGATGGACTGCGGCATATGCTGATTTGGCAAAAGAGAAAGCAGATCTGATTATTATTTTGAAAGCAAATTTTCTCGTGACAACTTATCGAATTATTAGGAGAAATATTAAACACAAAGGAAAAGAAGAATCTCCGTATAATTCTTTCCAGCTCGCTTGGCAAAATTTCTTGGTTTATTTTTGGAAAGATGAACAGAAAGCGAGGTTTGAAGATATTATTAGAAAATATCCAAAGAAAGTTTTAATTTTGAACCAAAAAGAAAAAAGAGAGTTTTTGGAGGCGGTAAAATGAAAATATTTGACTATTATATTTTCATTGATTTTTCTGAAAATCTAATTGGGTATAATATTATCAGCAGTAAAAAGATGTTTGAGTTACTCCCGAAGATAGTCAAATTAAAACATTATAAACAATTAAAACACAAAAGAGAATATCTTAGTTCAATGAAAAAATTATTTGTAAAAGAGAAGATTAATTCTTATCTTGAAAAAACTAAGATTAAAAAAGTCCAGAAGAATATGGATATCTTTGCAGAAGTTTTGGAGTTTGTAAAAAAGCACGAAGATTGCATAGTCTTTCTTTCAGTTGATGATTTTCAGTACAGGGCATTTAGAAAAATCCTAAAAATTATTGACGGAAAAAAAACAGAGGTTGTAAAAGAAAGCCAGATTAAAAAAGGAACCCCTGAATATCAGATGAGTTTGATTATCGATACACAATTAAATTTAATTCGGAGACAAAAATGATTGGTAGAATCAGGGGTTCGTCAATCCTACTAACCGCATCATCTTCGGATTTCTCCTATTCCCTCGAAGGGAGCACGGGATTCGTCAGAACCCTTTCATCTATCAATGAAAAACATAAGCATCAGGAATATTTAAATTTTTCGGAAATTAAAAATAAGGGGTTAAAATGATTTCAAAAGAAACAGCAAGATATTCATTAAGGAATCTAAAACAAAGAAAAGCAAGAAGTTTTTTTACAGTTCTTTCAATTTTCTTAGGTATTTCAACAATTTTTATTTTTGTTAGTTTCGGCTTAGGGCTTTATTCTTATGTGGATGAATTGTCAAGTGGTTCGTCTGCTGACAAAGTTATTATCCAGCCAAAAGGGGGGCAACTGACAATGTTTGATTCAAATGTTAAATTCACTGACGATGATTTAAGGGCGGTTGAAAGGGCCGCAGGAGTTTATGGAGTGTCTGGCTCTTATTTTAAGACTGTTGAAATAAAAGCACAGGACAAAAGATTGTATTCTTTATTATTTAGTTATGACCCGAAAAAGCCGATTGTTATGGAGTCTTATAATATTGGTTTGTTAAAAGGGCGGGAACTTTCAGGTGGAAAAAAGGAGGTTGTCCTAGGTTACAATTATCAGGTTGACGGCAAGATTTTTCCAAGAGCAATTGAATTAAATCAGAATATCGAAGTGAATGGAGAGAAGATAAAAGTTGTTGGGTTTTTTGAGGAAGTCGGGAGCCCGCAGGATGATGCGCAGATTTATATTGCTAATGGTTACATGGATGAACTTTTCCCTGATGAGGATTTGTCTTATGGATGGGTTGTTGCAAAAGTTGATGCAGATAATATCGACGAAGTTGTAAAAAGAATTGAGAATTCTCTTCGTAGTGAGCGTGATTTGGACAAAGGCAAAGAGGATTTTTCTGTGCAGTCGTTTAATGATTTAATTGAAGGGTTTTCAACTGCGCTTGATGTGATTATTGGTTTTATTATTTTGATTGCACTGATTTCAGTTTTGGTTTCTGCAGTTAATACAGCAAACACAATGATAACTTCTGTTCTCGAGAGAGTCCAGGAAATTGGCGTTATAAAAAGTATTGGGGCGCGAAACACAGATGTCTTTGGAATATTTTTATTTGAGTCTGCTTTTTTAGGTTTTGTCGCCGGAGTAATCGGGGTCTTAGTTGGCTGGGGATTTTCATATTTAGGCGGAGTAATTCTTGATAACATTGGCTATGGATTTTTAAAACCAGCATTTCCTATTGAGTTATTTATTGGCTGCATTTTATTTGCAACAATAACAGGAGCAATTTCAGGAGTTTTCCCTGCAAGGCATGCAGCAAAGATAAATCCAGTTGATGCATTACGATACGAGTAAACTCGTAAGGTAAATTAGAAAACATGACTTAATGCAGGATGCTCTTGAAATGCAGTTATCAATTTACCCCTGTTAATTGCATTAAGACATTCATAAAAGCCTGCACCCCGTGGTGCATAAGCAAAAGTATATTTATTGAATTTTAAATATTCGCTAATTGCATTTGCATCAAGTTCTGATTCTATTTTTATGTTTTCAAATTGAACTCCTTTTAATTCATCTTGCAAATAACAATCTAAATTCATATTATCTGTCGGAACATCAAAAACCGCTACATCTACGCTACTTGCTCCTTCATCTTTCTTTAAGCCTTGCCATTCTTTTCTAGGTCTTTGCCTAGTTGGGGAGATTATTAATTCACATATATGTTTCATAATGTTATAACTAAATAGTAGTATATAAATCTTTCTATTGACATAGATATTTTTGAATAGGAAAATTATTAAAATAAATTTTTTATTTCTTTTATATGGAAAATTATAATAAAGAAACAACATGCGGGGAATTAATTGTTAAAATTAACAAGGAAGACAACAAATACAAAATTAATCTTTTAATGAAAAAATTCGGGGATTGTTCTGCTTACAAATTTATTTGAAAAGTTATTGAAGAAAAATTAAATAATGCTTCGGATGTTCATAATCTAATTGAAGAAGTTAAAATCTATAAATGTTCTCTTGGCAAATCTGGTTGTGTTGAAAAAATCGGAGAGTGCATTGAAGAATTTATTGAATAATTTCTCACCCCAGCCTCGACATCCCTCGAGAATGATGCTTATGCTCTTTTTTCTTTTTTCGACGTTTGTAAAAATAATATCCAACCCCCCCGATGATAAGAATATAAATTAAATAAGTATACCAGGGAGTTGCTTGTTTTTCATTTGAAGAAAAATATTCCGGGTTAAAATAAATTTCTTTTTCAATTGTTCTTCTTTCGTTTATTGCGTCGCTATAATAAATGTTTAGTTTGATGATCCCTTCGCCTGGTTTTATTGTGAAGTCTGCTGTTGTGTATTCATTTGAATCAATGTCGCCTAAGATATCTGTCCTTGCCCCGAGAATTTTTATTCCTTCCTGCTCAGGGATTTCAATTGTTACAGCCTCGACATCTGACTCTGCAATATTTAAAACTTCAAGTGTCAGGATGTTTGTAGTTGGTTCATAATCTTTTACATAGATTTCAAAATCTGCGTGAGTGTCGTCAACTTCGATGTCAAAGAGTTTTGAAAAGTAAGTTTGGTTTTGGGTTGCTCCTGAGCCGTATATGACTTCAATTCTGTTTGCTCCGTCAAGTGCGTTTTCGTCTAATCGAACTTTGAAGGGGACTGTTAATGAGGAAGAGTAATCTCTTTGGAAAGTTCCCCCTTTTATTTGAACTAATCCTGTTTCTCCGGGGTCAAAAGAGATTGGATATTTTTCTTTTAATTCAAATGTGATATAGGCGCAGTCAGGGTTTTCTGTTCCTGTTACCTGAAACAAAAGTTTGACATAATCTCCTGGCACAGCTGGATAGGGATCCTGATTAACTAAAGAAACATCTAAAGTACATTTTGCAGAAACTAAAGTTACAAAGAAAAATACAAGTGTTAAAATCATTACCACCTTTTTCATATTTATTCTAAGAGTTTTTATTTTATAAATATTTTGGAAATGCTTTTTGTATCTTTATATTCGCATTTATCTCCTAGGTTAAGTCCAAATAATTTCAACAATTTCTCTGATATCTTTTTTATTCCCTCTTCCTTTAAGTTCAAAGATAAAATTTCTTTTATCAAAATTTTATTTGTGATACTTATCTTTTAGTATCATACAATCCCAAAAGCCTTTCTCCCCCCATAACATTAACAACTGCCCCTTCAACATCAACCCCGATATAATTCCCAAAACTTCGAACCTTTATTAAAAAATCTCTTCTCTTAAAACCATCATTCTTAGCGTGATAAAATTCCAACCCTGAAAGCGCAACAGGAATGCCGATATGATAAGCAACATTTTTAATATCCTTAACATAAAAAAATATTTCTTCGCCCCTCTCTTTAGAAAGAGTCCCGCCCCTTATCATTTGCGCTGCGACAAGGCAAATAACATCAGTTCTTTTTACAACAGAGTCAACATCTCCCTTCCCTGCGAAAACATCTGCCTCAATCAAAAGATTCTCTAATTTATTTTTTTTAATATTAACATAGTCCTGATATTTTTCATAAATATAATTAAATATCTCCTCACTCGCCCCGAATGATCTCAATTCGCAAAAGATATCATAGAAACATTCATCCCCCCGCTCGAACTTCCCCTCAGCCACGTATCTTTTGGCGTCCTCAATCTCTCTCACATAATCCTTCATAAATAATATAATCAATATACTTTTAAAATCTTTGTAAATGATAATATTTATATATTCTAAATTTATAATTTTTTCATGATTGATATAAAATTAATTCGCGAGAATCCTGAACTTGTAAAAAAAAATATAAATAAAAAATTTCAAGACGAGAAACTGCCTTTGGTTGATAAGGTTAAAAAATTAGATGAAGACTGGAAAAAGTTAAAGTATGAAGAAGATAATTTGCGAGGGAGAAGGAATAAAATTTCTAAGAAAATTAATGAGTTAAAAAAGAATGGCAAGAGCGCAGACAAGGAATTAAAAGAAGCTAAGGAAATCCCTGGTAAGATTTCTAAGTTAGAAGATAAAAGGAGGAAAATGGAGGAGGAGATTAAAGAGGTTATGTATAAAATTCCTAATATAATTCACGAGTCTGTGCCAATTGGCAAGGATGATTCAGAAAATGTTGAAAAAAGAAAAATCGGAGAGCCTGTTGTTCCGGATTATGAAATTTTTAATCATGCAAAGTTATCAGAAAAACTTAATGGTGTTGATTTTGATTCTGCAAGGGAAACCACAGGAACAGGTTTTTATTTTTTAACTGGAAAACTTGCAGTTTTGCATTCAGCGATTTTAGCCTATGCAAGAGATTACATGATTGAGCAGGGTTTTACTTATGTCCTGCCGCCTTTTATGATTCGAAGCGCAGTTGTCGATGGTGTTATGAGTTTTGCAGAAAAAGACGCAATGATGTATAAAATCAAAGGAGAAGATTTGTATTTAATCGGCACAAGCGAGCACTCAATGATTGGAAGATTTATTGATAAAACAGTTAATGGAAAAAATTTGCCAATTACTCTCACAAGTTATTCACCTTGTTTTAGAAAAGAAATTGGAAGTCACGGAATTGAAGAAAAAGGTTTTTATCGTCTTCATCAATTTGAAAAACAGGAAATGATTGTAATCTGCGAGCCAGAAGATTCTTACCCTTGGTATGACAAGATGCTTGAATTTACAATTAATGTTTTTAGAGATTTGAATGTTCCTGTGAGAGTTCTTGAATGCTGCTCAGGAGATTTGGCAGATTTAAAAGCAAAGAGCTGTGATGTTGAAGCATGGAGTCCGAGACAAAAAAAATATTGGGAGGCAGGAAGTTTAACAAATATGGAAGAGGCGCAGGCAAGAAGATTAAATATAAAAATTGAAAACAAGGGAGAAAGATATTTTGCCCATACTTTGAATAACACTGTTCTTGCATCTCCCCGCGCATTAATCGCGGTTATGGAAAACAATCAAACAAAAGAGGGAACAATTAAAATTCCTAAAGCTCTTTGGAAATATACTGGTTTTAAAGAGATAAAACCTGAGAAGAAATGATTGAAAAAATTATGTTCTATCCGAATCGTCATGAGGATTTTAAAATTGAAAATGAAATTGTTCATTCTATTAAAAAAGATTTTAAAAAAGGAAATCTTGATTCAGTTTTCTTTGAGACTAATTATCCCGGGGCGAATCTAACGGGGGGAGATAAAAAATATGTCATTAGATTTTTGCCTGAAGATATCCCTTTGTTCGGAGCAGAATTTAAGCCTTACCATAAAAGACATATAAAAATTATTCAAAAAGTCGTTTTATTTTGCAAAGCTATGGAATCTAAATCAGAGATAAACAGAGAAGAACTCACAAAAGTTTTTAATAAACATAAAGAAGCTTCCAAAAAAAGAATGGAGGCTCTTGCGCAAAATGTTTTATTAAAGTGTTCTGACTTGCATTATAAAAGACCCGGGATTGTCTGCGGAGGCAAACACAAAACAGAACTGGAAAATCTATTTGAAAAAAGAGGATATGATTTCAAAGTTTGCAAAGATTATTTAGATATTCTTGATAAGGAAAGAAAAAGAAGTGATTATGCTATTAGGAATTTTTCTGTTCCTCTTATTGAATATAGCAAAATTTAAGTAATCTATTGTCTTTGTCATTTATGTATAAACCAAAATTTAGAAGAGTAATTCTTGAATATTTCCCAAGTCCTCGTTTTGATGAGGCAAGAGAAAAATATAAATTTACTTTAAGAGGATTTTTGGAATTTGCAGAAGGTTTTAAAAGAAAATCTCCTGAAGAGGATAATCAATATAAGATTACTCTTTTTGACGAGCTTTGTTATTCTGTTGGTGGAACTCCGAATACAATTATGGGAAATGAAATCCATGATTTTGTTAGAAGAAATTGGGACAGAAGATTATCAAAAATTAAAATTGAAGAGATTGTTGTTGTCAAATAAATATTTAAATTAAGTTTTCTTAGATTGTTTATGACAGAAAAAAGAAGACGATTTGATCCAGTAACTTATGGATTGGAGATTTTGAGAGATGAACATGGTTTTGATATGAGCGCTGCGCAATTGTCTAAGTATCTTGATAAAAATAATATAGATTTCCAAATAGCTAAAATTCAGGCTAGTTCTAAATTTAAGAAAATTAAAACTAATGAGGAAAAAACTAAATTTCTTTATTCTGAAATTATTAAATACATCGTTGACAATAAGCCATTTGACGAGAGAGGGCAAAGACTTCTTGAAGGAAATTTGGAAAGTATTGTTGGAAAAGAAAGTTTTTGGCAGAGAGTTTTTTCTTCGCAGGAAAAAAGAGATGCGAGAAGGGAAGGCGCAAAAAAAGATTATCGTAAATCAAAAAGAACTGCAGAAGAGCTTTCTTATGCAGTTGCAGAGAATTCTGAACTTTACGTAAAAGAGGCGCCTGAACTTGTCGAAGCTGTTGGTGAATTCGGGCAATATTCTGGAAGAGGAAATTTGGCAGAGATTCTTTATGCCTCGGGAGATTTGGCTAAAGAAACTTACCATAAAATTAAATCTGCAACAAAAGGTTCTTCAGAAAAAATATTAAAACTCGCGAGAAAATACGCAGAGTCCCTTGCTCCTGCAACAAGTTATGCAACTGCAATCTTCGGGATTGTTTTAATTTTTTTATTTAATCCTATAACTTCCACTGGTTCAATAATTGGAGTGAGAGGTTTTTCTAATAATTCAATTTTTTCTTTTGTCGGGATTGCTTTGTTGTTTATTTCAGGTTTGAGTTTTATTTTTAGAGGAAAAAAATTAAAGAAGTAAATTTTTTAAATTGCTTTTTCTTTATAAAAATATGAAAAAGAAAAAAAGAGGAAAAAATAAATCAGGATTTGACAAATATTTTTTACTTTCGTGGAAAAAACTTTTAATGATTATCGGGGCATGGGTGTTGGCAGTCTTGCTTCATAATTTAGTTTACGGACTTGGAATTTATTTTTTTGGCAAAAATTTCTGGGGGCCCGGAGGGGATGAGGCTTTCTTTTTTATTATTGCGATAATTATCATTCCAATTTATTTTTTAATTATGATTATTTATAGTTTGATTAAGTTGATAATAAAAGGGACAAAGAAGTTTGGATGATCTTATTATTTTGGTTTTTTGCCGGCATAATCTGTAACATACCAGCCGCTTCCCTTAAGATGAAACGCATTTTGAGAAATAATTTTTACTAACTTTCCGTCGCAGTGTTTGCAATTTTTTAGTTCCTTATCTGAATATTTTTGCAGAACTTCTTCAATTTTGCCGCATTTATTACATTGATATTCATATATTGGCATAAAAATAAAACAAATCATCTTCTTATAAATTTTTTGGAAATTTTAACTAAGAGTAAGTTTTAAAAATCAATTCTTCTAATGATTTGATAAGCCTCAGTTGTCCAATGGCTAAGACACCTGCCTGTCGCGCAGGAGACCCGGGTTCAATTCCCGGCTGGGGCGTGTATAATCTCGCTGTGCGAGATTATCTATTTCTCGCCCGGGATATAGACTAGACACTATAAAATGTCTTGTTCAATTCGAGTAACTTCGTGGTAGAAGTTCAAAAAATTCAAGTTAGAAAATTAAAAACTTCGTGCGAGGTTGGGAGTAGGCGTGGGTGCATTATATTTCTCACTATAAAATTATCCAAAATATTTTTATACTAAAATTTCTTTAGTTTAGAATGGTGATTGGATTTACTCTTTTTATGATTTCAGCCCTGATAATTGGAATCTGGGTTTTAATTGAAGTCAAGAGAATGAAGCACAAGGTTTTCGCAATATTGCTGATAGCTTTGATATTATTCTCGTATGTAAGTTCTGCCTATGTTTTCAGGGGGCACGACATTCAGTGGAACACAATTCCGGGAGTTCTCGAGGGAACAAAGCTTTATTTTTCGTGGCTGGGTTCGGTTTTTTTTAATTTAAAGTCAATTACAAGTTACACAATAAACATGAACTGGGAAGGAAATAATTCCAAAAATGATAAGGATGACACAAAAGGAATTTTTGATTTTTTAAAAGGCGATGATAAAAATAAAGACAAGGAGTAATATTTATAAAGTTCGTTGGATTACAAATATAAGGTGATTAAATGGCAGGAAAAAAGAGTGTGAAAAAAAAGACAGCTAAGAAAGTTGCAAGGAAAAAAATTGTAAAAAAAGTTTCTAATAAGAGGGTTAGTAAAAAGGCAGTTCGTCCGACTTCTAAGAAATTGAATATTGTTGTAAAGAATTTGATTTTATTTGCAGTGCTTTCGCTTCTTTCATTTATGCTTTACAAAGTTTCATCAAGTGAAGTTTATATGAACTTGTTTTCAATTCTTTCAATGATTTTATTTTTTATTGCGCTTGCATTTTTTATTGTTCTTTTGGTATTTCTTTTGTTGAGGGTGATGAAAAAGAAATAGGTTTTTAAGAAGATTTTTCTAAATTAATTTATGCCACAATAGTTCAGTTGGTAGAACACATCATTGGTAAGTTAATTGGAATCTCAAAAATGATGAGGTCCTGGGTTCAAATCCCAGTTGTGGCTTTATTTGGTTTGAGATAAGTTTAAAAATGACGAAATCTTTGATGGGTTATGAAGAAGGGTGTGAAAATTAAAAAATCTATGTCTACTAAAAAGAAGCTAATTATTTCGTTAATAATTACTCTTCTTTGGTATTTTGCACTTTTTATTTTAGGCACTTCAATGAGATGTATGTGTGTGGGAGGGGCATTTGAAAATTGCATTGATTATGAATTCTTAACTCCTCTTAAGAGTGGCTGTCATTGTAATTGCACATCAATATATTCTTTTGTTCTTGAGTATATTATAGTGATATTGCCTTTTTTTATTAGTTATATATTGCTTTCTAAAAACAAAAAAAGAGTATTAAAAAAGAGCCTTTATCTCATTGCAATAGTAATTTTGTTCCTGCTCATCATCGCAGGCTTTTATACTATTTTTTATAAGCAAGTTGAACAATCAAAAATTGAAAATACCAATGTTGAAGATCTTAAGGAATATTGTCTGTCAACCTTAAGGAATAATGAGGAAGTAAATGAAATAAAAAATGTGCAGGTTTTTAATGACTCTGATTCTTATGAAGTCTTTTTAGAAAATTATGAGTTTCATTATGATTCTGGGAGAGTTTATCAAAAATTCCCCATTGTAATTGCTGAAATAAAAGCGAATTATTCCGGGGAAATTCAACAGTGCCTATGGATTTGTGGCAGAGAGAGGCATCCTTTTATTACTCCTTTCTTATAAATCAAAATCCCAAATTTATCTGAGATTTTTTGCATAAGCAAATTTTTATAAACCCTTTTTCTCAAAGATTAAAATGGAAAAAGATAAAAAAGATTCATTAGATGAGTTAAAGAAAAACTACTCAAAGTTAGAGAAGAAATATTCCCTGCCGGGTTTTGATGAGTTGAATAAGGATTTTGCAATTGAGAGAATTAGCGACGAGAAGACTTTGTTTTTGATTCGGGAGATTCGGAAATTCATGGCAGAGAAGTTTTCAGAGTATCTGCGTTTTATTGAGGGGCTTCTTAATCCTGTTAATGCGCCGATGTTTATTTTTTCAGTTGTGAAGTTGTTAAATGCAAATGACAAGGAAAAATTAAGTGAGGCTTATAAGAAACTTTCTTTTGTTGGGATAAATTTAATTGAACTTGATTTGGAATTTAATGAGGACAAAGAAGCAGAGTTTATAAAAAAAGGATTTAATGAATGGCAGAAAATAAAAAAAGATATTTTGAAAATTATTGAAGAAGTAAAAAAGAATTGGAATAAAAAAAGTGAAGTTAATGGAAAGAGTTATTTTGGGTAAAAATTCGCTTTGCGAATTTTTTAATTTTGTGCGTGGGAATGATGGGGGTTTTGTTGAATAGGTAGAAAAACAAAAATGTTTATTAACCAGATTAGATTATATTAACAATGAAAGAAAATTCAGAAAAAAGATTAGAAGATTATGCATTAAAACCTCGGCAAAAACCTTTAATTTATGATTTACCTGAAAATCAGCAGGAGGCATTCGCAAGAGTTCTGGAAAAAGGATTATTAAGGTCGTCAAGAGATTATAAAGATTAGACATACATTCTCTATGCAAATTCTTAAAAACCCGATTTCATTATATTATTCATGGAACTTGTAAAAGAGGCTTTGAAAAAAAATAAATCAAAAAGTAAAAATTCTAAAGAGGAAAATCTTGGAGTTGATTTTGTAAAATGGTTTAAGGAATTAAATAAAACTTCTGGGAAATTTGCAGGAGGAAAGGGCGCGAATCTGGCTGAAATTTATAATTTAAAAGTTCCTGTGCCGCCTGGTTTTGTTGTAACTGCACAAGCCTATGATTATTTTATTGAAAAGTCAGGGATTGGTGAAGAGATAAAAAAAATATTATCAGAAATTGATTATGAGGACACAAAGCAGTTGGATGAGTCAACAAAAAAAATTCGGGATTTGATTGTTAAGTCAAAGTTTCCCAAGGAGATGGAAGAGGAGATTTTGGAGTCTTACGAGGCTTTGGATGTTCGGGATATTGGACCAAAAGGAAGTGCGCATGATATTTTGAAAAATGCAGCTGAACCAATTTTTGTTGCAGTTAGAAGCAGTGCCACAACTGAGGACTTGGCAGAAGCAAGTTTTGCAGGCCAGCAGGATTCTTATGTAAATATAAAAGGAAATCAGAAATTACTTGAGAATATAAGAAAGTGTTTTGCTTCATTATTCACGTCGAGGGCAACTTATTACAGAAACAAGCAGGGGTTTAAAGACGTAAAAGCAAGCCTTGCAGTTGTTGTGCAAAAAATGGTGGATTCAGACAAGTCAGGTGTGATTTTCTCAAAGGACCCTGCGCATGAAAATGATAATGTTGTAATGGAAGCAGTTTTTGGACTTGGAGAGGGAATTGTTTCAGGAAGAATAACTCCTGACAGATATGTTGTCTCAAGGGAAATGAAAATTATTGATACAAAAATTTCAAATAAAAAAGTTGCAATAACAAGGAACTCGGCGGGGGATAAGGAGGTTGTAAAACTAAGAGAAGAAAAAGCAAACTCGCAGGTATTGCAAAATCACGAGATAAAAAGACTTGCGCAGATTGCACTTACTTTGGAAGAGCATTTTAAGAAGCCGCAGGATATTGAATTTGCAATTGAAGGAGAGGAAATTTTTATTGTGCAGACGCGGCCGATTACAACAGTTGAAAAAAGATTTAGTGAGTCAAAGGAAGTTTCAGGCGAAGTTATCCTCGAGGGAATTGCAGCTTCTCCGGGAATAGCGTCGGGGAAAATAAAAATTATTAATGACTTAAAAGACCTGGATAAAATTAAGCAGGGGGATATCCTTGTTACAACAATGACAAATCCAGATATGGTTGTTTCAATGCAAAAGTGTTCAGCAATCGTGACTGACGAGGGCGGAATGACTGCGCATGCCGCGATTGTCTCCAGAGAAATGGGAACTCCCGCAGTTGTAGGAACAGATACTGCAACAACAAAATTAAAAGAAGGCGAAATAATAACTGTCGACGGTTACACAGGAAAAATTTACAAAGGCAAAACAAGTGAGACAAAACAAAAAGAAGTCTTAGCTGTTGAGGATGAGACAAAAACAAAATTAAAAGTGATTGTTGATTTGCCGAGTTTTGCAGAGAGGGCTTCAAAGTCAGGAATAAAAAAAGTGGGGTTGACAAGAATTGAAGGAATTATCGCAGAGTCAGGCAAGCACCCAAATTATTTTTTAGAGCAAAATAAGATTAAGGATTATGAGGAAGTTGTTTTTAAGGGAGTTAATGATATTGCAAAATATTTTGATGAGATGTGGGTGAGGACTTCAGACATTAGAAGTGATGAATTCAGCAATCTCGAGGGAGCGCCTCAGGAAAAAGAAGCCAACCCAATGTTGGGGATGCATGGAATCAGGTTTGGAATTTTGCACCCTGAAATTTTAAAGGCAGAATTAAATGCACTGAAAAGAGTTGCAGAGAAAAATAAAAAAATAGGAATCTTAATGCCGCAAATAATTTCTGTTGAAGAAGTTCAAAAGGCAAAAGAGATGTTAAAAGAAATTGAGTTTAATAATTGCAAGGTTGGCGTGATGGTTGAGACTCCTGCAGCTGTTCAGTTAATCAGGGAATTATGCGACGAGGGAATTGATTTTATTTCTTTTGGAACAAATGATTTAACTCAGTATATGCTGGCAATTGACAGAGGCAACGAGGCTGTGCAGCATTTATATAATGAAATGCACCCGGCAGTTTTATACCAGCTTGGATTTGTAATAAGGGTGTGCAAGAGAAACAAGGTTGAGACAAGCATTTGCGGGCAGGCAGGAAGCAGAAAAGAGATGGTTGAGTTTTTAGTAAAAAGCGGAATTGATTCAATAAGTGTGAATGCAGATATGGCTCATGAAATTGCAAAGCACATTGCAGAAGTGGAAATGAATCTTGTGAGGGGGACAGACAATGAACCAAGAAATTATCAACCTGAAAAAAAAGAAGATGAAATTGAGAAAGAAGAGAATGAGGAAAATCCTCATGAAGAAAAAACTGAAGAATCTATAAATGAAAATCCTAACGCGGATAAAGAAAAAACTGAAGAAGATTCTCACGAAGAAAATGAAGAATCCATAAATAAAAATAATGATGAAGAATCTCCTGAAGAAAAAAATATTGTTGAGAAAGTTATTGAAAAAACTGAAAATTTAATTGAAGACAAAAAAGGAGAAGTTGCAATTTCCGGAGATGAAGAAAATTCTGATGAAGAAGAAAGTGAGAGTGGGGAAGAAATTAATAAAGATATTGAAAAAATAGAAGAAGAGAAAAAAGAATATTTAGAAGAGCACCCAGAAGAAAAAGAAGAATTTAATGAAGATGATTTTCCTGAGGAGCATGAAGATGAAGAAGGCTCTAATGAAAAAGGGGAAGATAATCTGGATGGAGATTCAGAGAGAAAAGAAGAAGAGGAAAATTCTGATGAAGGTAAAAGTGAAGACAAAGAAGATGAAGTGCTTGATATTTTTTAAGTTTTATTTTTTCCAGCAATCAAAATTTTCTAAATAAAGTCTTTCTCCAATAAGTAATTTGTCAGGCATTTTAACATCAATTGTTTTTGGTTCTCTTGAAAGATTTTTTATTTGTATTCCACGCTTTTCCAAGTCTTTTTCTGTTAAAGTATTTGAAGTATTCTCTAATATAAATTCCATTCCTCCCTGAATTTCGCTTGCAAAATCCTCTATGTTATTTGAAAAAATAAATTCAGATGGGGTTTGCATATTTTTTAGAATGTAATCTTTTATATCAATTTCTTCTGAATAAAATAAATCAAAAGGGTCTTTTTCTTTTGGAGTTGGAATGGCAAAAACTTTGCATGGAAAGGTAAACAAAAATTATGACTCAGAGATTGTTAGTTTTCAGTTTAGAGAGCCTGTTAGAATGTACAAAAATAGAGAATGCCTTTTGGTGGAAGTAACAGAACCTAAGAAAAATAATTGATAAACCAAATTTTTATAAATCCCTTCTTCGTATATTAATTATGACAAAAAAGAAAGGTGAGACAAAGAAAAAGAGTTCTCATAAAAAAACAACTAAAAAAAGGGCAAAGAAAAAAACAAGTCATAAAAAAACTTCTCATGAAACTAAAGAGCATCATAAAACAGAGCATCATCCGCATGACATTCATGTTGAAAAAGTTTTAGTTGAGAATTTTGTTAGTTTGCAAAAGGTCCTGACTAATTTGTCTGTTAAGTTTGATGGTTTGTCAACACAGATTTCTAAGCTGCTTGAGTTGTTTGAAGTTTCTGCAAAAGCAATGGCGCAAAAAGATTTTGAACTCGGCGGAAAAAAGGATGAAGAGATGGTGAAGAAAATTGATAATTTATTAGAGCAAAATAAAGTTATTGCAAGGGGACTTACACTTTTGCATGAACCTAAAGGAAAACAAATTACTCCTCCTCAAATTCCACAAAGACAAAATCTTCCTATGCAAAAGCCTTTAATTCAAAGACCAGTCCCCTCAGGGCAGGTTCCTCCAATGCCCGGAACAGCGCAACCTCAAAACCAAATAATGCAACAGCCAGGCGCAACACCAATGATGCAGCAGGGTTCAATAAAACAAAATGCTATTGAAGGAGATGAATCAAATATAAACATGGCAAGTTATGAAAAGTCGCACCATATTGATGAGTCACAGAATGTGAACTTCGATATTGGAAGGAATGAAAAAGAAAAGAAAAAGGATGAGTTTGCAATTTAGGATGATTGAACAAACAGATAATAATTTTAGAGCATTGTTCTTAATTAAATTTACACAGGAGTTGATTAAGCATTCAAGAGGAGAAGTTTTTGTTTTAGATACTGCATTAAAAGAAGAGAAAAAAGAATTTAAAGAAAAAATAAAACAAACAATTGAAAAACCTAAATTAGAAAAAGAGTTTAAAGATTTGAATTATTCAATTGCTTCTCAGGAAAAAAAGATTGGGAAAAATTTGCAGCCCCCGCGGATTCAGAGATTGAAAATCCGCCCAAGACCTCCACTTTCCCCATTTATGAAAGTTCCGCAAGTTCGTCTGCCGCCAAGACTTAGATATCTCCGACCAATTCCAAAAAAAGTTGAAATTGATTTGGGAAAATTAAATCCTCTGATAAAAGATTTTGCTGTGAGAACAATTCAGTGCAATGGCCCAGATGAAAAAATTATTGTCGAGGGAGGCATGGGAAGAAAAGCAACAGAAGTGGTTTTGTCAAAAGATGAAATTGATGAAGTGATAAATAATTTTTCAAAAAAAGCAAAGATACCTGTTGACGAGGGAATTGTGAGAATTTTTGTCGGGAATTTAAATTTACTTGCAATAACTTCAGAAGTTGTAAGTCCAAAATTTTTAATTAAGAAAATTTCTTTTAGAGAACAAATGCCAATGAGAATGCCAATGCCACCCGGGATGATGAGATAAAAGTTTTAATTTAATTTTTTCCTTAATTCATCCCATGGAATAACTTTCGCCCAATTAAGCAATGGAGAATTATTTAGAATCATCTCTTTTTCTTTTTTATCCCCAGAATACACATCAACTCCTTCTTTTAGAATTTTAACATTATATCCTCGAAACTTTAATTCCTGAGCAGTGCAAAAAACACAACAATCAATTGTTAAGCCAATCAGGATAACTTCACTTACATCTTTAGGTTTTCCAATTGTAGAATTTAGCCAATTTGTAAATGCTTTTGGATCTTGGTATGGAAGGCCTGGCTTTTTGTTTGGGTTTCCAATATTTTTCCTTGTCCAAATCGGAGAGTTCATGCATTTAATCCAAATATTTTTTAATTTTACATCTTCAGGAATTATAGAGTCATATCCTGTTTCTCCCGGGCGAGTTGAATCATCTAAATCTCCAGGTCGAGGCTGCCTGTAGTCTGAGATAATCTCTGCAATTTTGATATTATGTTTTCTTAAAAAAGGTATAAAAGTTTTCCTGATAAAATCAACATTGGAATGTGGTTTGTAATGTTTAAATCCCTTAAGACTAAATTCTTTTTGAAAATCAATTGAAATTATTTTTATTTTTTGCATTCTATAAAATAACTTTCAAATTTTATAAACTTATTGAAGTGATTTAGTGTGTTCAGAAGAGACATATGTCGTAAGGAACCGAAAATTAGTTCGCAGGTGAAATCCTGCGAAATTGATGAAAAAAGAATTAATCCGAAAAGAATTTTTTAAACTAAAAAACAAA
>JASFEO010000015.1:0-30432 GCA_050124795.1 Candidatus Pacearchaeota archaeon | reverse complement strand
AGAATACTGATAACCACGAGGGAAATCAATTGAGTGGGAATTTCGACGGGCGAATTGCAGATTTGGTTTATTGGAGTGATGGCTTTTTTATTACTGCGCAAAATTTTTCTGATATTTATGATTTGGGAACAACTGTTAATGAGATAAGTGTAATAAATCCGCAAAACACTAGTTATGGAAGTTCTTCTTTTCTTTTTGAAATATCAACAATTAGTTCTGCAGATTGGTGTGGTTATTCTTTGGATGGTGCAGGCAATACAACGATGAACACAAATAACTCAACTTATTTTTATTATAATCAAACTGGATTAACTGAAACTTCTCATAGTGTGATTTTTCATTGTAATGACAGCGAGGGGGAGCATTATAACAGCAGTTTGATTGATTTTATAGTCGATTTCACCCCTTTTGCTGCAACACTTGAATCTCCAGTCAGCCAAAGTTATGCTGTGTCTAATATCGACATTAATGTTTCTTTATCTAAAGCAGGAGATTCTTGTTTATATTCTCTCGACGGAGAAGAGAATGTTTCAATGAATGAATTTAATTCTACTTTTTATTCAAATACAGTTGCACTTTCTAATGGGGAGCATGAGGTTTTTGTTCATTGTTTAACTGCTTTAGGAAATTTAAGTTCAGATAATGTAACCTTTTTAATTAGTGCCCCTGTGTATGATGCAGTTGGTGAATGGGGGGCTGTTACTAATCTGCAAGAGGGAGGATGGACGACTGTTACTTTTAATCATACTTTTGATGATGTGCCGGTTGTGATTCATCAGGTTAATTACAATTATGATTATGATAATAATCCTTGTAGTACAAGAATCAGAGAAGTGAGCACAACTGGTTTTCAGATTCGTGCTGAGTCATGGAGTCCGACTTCTTCTTGTCCTGCAACTGGTGTTGATGGTTATTGGATTGCAATGGAAAAGGGTGTTTATAGTATTTCAAATGAGGGAAGTCCTCTTAGGGCGGTGGAAGTAACGAATTTTACAATGAGCAGTGGAGCGTGTGGAAGCGGAGCAAATCCTGCAGATTATACTCTTGAGGCAAATCACAGAGAGTTTCAAAGTTCATGGTCTTATCAACCCTTGGTTTTGGGAAGTGTGCAGACTGCAAATGATTTAGATGTTATAACTCATTATATTCGGGGATGCAGTAATAATGATGGTGACACATGGAATACAACTTGTGTTGAAATTGGTCTTAATGGTCTTGAAAATGATGGAACAATTCAGCCGTGTAATTTACATACAAGTGATGAAGAGGGAGGTTATATTGCGTGGCAAATGGATTCAGATTGGAGTGATGCTGATACACTTGACAACAGCGGAACAACGGGGGATGGATTAAATAGTTATTCCTGGCAGGCGTATTGGGAAGAGGATAGTGTTCAGGGCTCACAAAATGATGCTCATCCAACCGGAAGCTATTATATTACTCTTCCTCAAACTTACTCAGAAGGTGCTGTTTTTGCATCTAGTTTAAGAATTGACGGACCAAATGGTCTTTTTCCTGTTGTTAATTTTACTGCTCCTGCAAATACTGTTTATTTTTTGGCAGAGGAAGATGAGTATGGAGATACTGAACAAAGCCATAATGATGAACCTTTTGAACTTTTATTTTTCGAGTCAAGTTCAGGTTATTTATTTTCTGAGGATATTGTTCCAACGTTAGAAGTTAAAAGCCCGATTAATGGGACTACTTATGGGGTTAGTGAAGTTGGTTTTATTGTTGAATCAAGCATGGGAATGGAGGCTTGTTATTATTCTTTGAATGGGGGGAGCAATCAGAGTATGAATAAAGTTAATTCAACTTATTTTGATTATGCTTCAAGCCCTGGAGACGGAGACCACAATGTGACTTTTTATTGTAGTGATGTTTATGGGGGGGACTACTTTACTGGGATTTATTCTTTTAGTATTGATTCTACTCCTTTAATTTTAACTTCACTTTCTCCTCTTGCGCAGACATATAGCACAAGCAGTTTTGATTTTATAGTTAATACCAGCAAGAATGTTACATGGTGCAAATATTCTTTGGATGGGGCAGCAAATGTTTCAATGACTGAGGTTAATTCAACTTATTTTACTTATACTGGATTGTCTTTGCGAGAAGGAAGTCATGATGTGGATTATTTTTGCGGGGGGGTTTCAAGCCAAAATTCTACGAATGTAAGTTTTGACGTGGATATAAGCGCTATTTTAGATATGAATAGGGGTTCTACTTTGATTCCTGACGGAAGTTTAGATGTGAATGTTAGTTTTTCTGCACAGGATTTGTCTAAAGCATTTTTGTTGTTTTCTGTTAGAAGTTCGTCGAGCAGTCCGAGTCAGATACAGGTTTTGGGGGAGTTAATGGAGGACAAGATTAATTTCAGAAGATATTCTACTATCGGAAATACTTATATTGAGTGGCAGGTTATTGAAAGTCCGGATATTTATGTTCAAAGAGGAAATGTTGAGTATGGTACTTCTTCTGGAAGTGAGTCTGCGACGATAAATTCAGTTGATTTGAGTGAGAGTTTTGCAACTGTGAGCAATCGGCTTAATTCCGGAACAACTTCTGAGAATGTAAGGGGTTTTTGGACAGTTGAGTATGGTGGAACTACTGGTCTTGATTTTTCAAGGGGAACAACCGGAACAGCGGGGGAACTTCATTATCAGGCGATTGAATGGGATGAGGCATTTGTTCAGTCAGGATCTTTATCGGGTTCCGGAACAACTCCTTCTGATACTCTTGGAACTTCTGTGAATACTTCAAGGAGTTTTTTGTTGTTTTCACGGGCTATTAGCGGAGCAACTTCTTTGCAGGACACTCATTTTAGAGGTTATTTTGTTGATGAAGATGATATTGAGTTCTCAAAAAACGGCGGATCAGTAACTTATGAGATTGAGTATTTTGTTGTTGAGAAAGACCAGTTTTATGTTCAGAGCGGTTCAAGGAGCGTATCAGGTTCTTCTGCAGTTGATGAAACAATAAGTTCTGTTCAGTTAAATCAGACTTTTTCACTTGAGTCGCACGACAGCACTGGCGGCGGAACAACTTTTGCTAATGCTTTTTTAGTTAACTCTTTAACTAGTGAGACAAATCTGAGATTTTTAAAAGGGACTCCGACTCAGACTCAGGATGTGGAATGGTTTGTTGTGGAAATTGGCGAGGCACCTGTAACTTTTTTGACTGTGGTTTCTCCTCTTGAGCAAACATATTCTGATACAACTATTGATTTTAATGTTAGTTTGGATAGTGCGGGAGATTGGTGTGGTTATTCTTTGGATGGGGAAAGCAATACCACTATGTCTAGTGTGAATTCTACTTATTTTTCTAATACTGAGACTGGATTAAGTGTTAGTGAGCATAATGTGACTTTTTATTGCAACGATACTCTTGGAGTAATGTATTCGTCAAGCAATATTGTTTTTGATATTGATTCCAGTTATCCTACTGTCACATCTCTTGATCCTGTGAATGAAACAACGAATTATAGCAATACTGTCATGTTTACATACAATGCAACTGACAACGGAGAGATTAGTGTTTGTTCTTTGGTTATTGATGATGAAAAGGTTTGGAATGATACTTCTGTTACTATGAATATTTCTCAATTTTTTGAAGTGTATTTAGATGACGGAGTTTATTATTGGAGTATTAATTGCAGTGATGCCGGAGGACTTGAGGGCGCGAGTGAAAAGAGGATGATTACTATTGACGGGCCTGATGTTTATTCCTGGGAGAATCGGTTTTATGAAACTTCTATTAGTGATTTTACGAGTGAAGCAAGTATTTCCCTTGATGCTGACAGAGACGGAACAGAGAATGGTGTTAGCATGGATTTGTTACCAAGTCAATTAACCACGACGACTATTGCACTGTCGCCTTATCTTGGAAACGACGGGGCGATTATACCTTCTTCAACTCTTGTGGATTTTAGTGCTTATGCAACAGCGTCGACAAATAATGTTGGCTATATTACATGGAAGGCTTATGTAAAAAATAGTTCAGGAGAAACTTTAATTTGTCAGTATGGGGATGATTTTACCGGCGGAACAAGGATTAGTTCTGCCTCCGGAACATGGACTGGTTCGTGTGATTCTCCTTCTTATGATTGGGTTTTAAAAAAGTCAGATAGAATAAAATTAGTTATCAATGTTTATAATGCAGATACTTCTAATTTGAGTTTTTCTCATTCGTGGGATGATTTAAGATTGTCTTTTTTGCAGTTTGCAGATTTTAATCTTTTGGGGAGTTTGGAGGTTAATTTGACAAATCCTGCTACTAATTCTACTGTTGATTTGGGAGAAGTCTTTAATCTTACTTGCAGTGCGAATTGTTCAATTGGGGCATGTTCAGATACAAATGTTTATGTTCAGTATTATAATGGTTCATCCTGGGAAGATATGACTTCGTCGGGAAATATGAGTCTTGATGCAGGAGAGAGCAATCCCCATTCACTTGGAAGTGTGTCCAGCATGCAATATACAAATTTTTCATTAAAGGCAAATACCATTTCTTTTAATGATTTAAGATGCATTGGAATTTCAAGTTATTCTTCATCTTATGACGGAGATATAAGAAATTTAGAAGTTCTTGATGCTAATTTGGCACCGGAGGTTATTTTGTATTCTCCTGAAACTAATTATTACTTTAATACAAGCAATGTGGAGTTATTCTATAATGTAACTGATGTAAATGATAATGTGATTAATTCAACTTTGATTTTAAATGATGTTCTAAACATTAGTAATGAAACAGAAATTCTTAATGGGGAGATAAATAATTTTACTCTTGTTCTTAATGACGGAGTTTATAATTGGACTGTTAATGTTACTGACGCCGGGGGGCTGAATGCAACTGATGAAACTGTTAGGACGTTTACTGTTGATACCACAAAGCCTGTTTTTGAATTGCATAATCCTGTTCCTGATGAAATTTTGACTTCGATTAATGTGGATTTTAATTTTACTGTTACAGATAATTTGGATTTAAATTTGGTTTGCAATTTAACTATTGATGAAACTGTAGTGAATGAGAGTTTTAGTGCGGAGAGCGGAAATTCCACTTTGATTAGTTATAGTGTTGATCTCGGGGACCATTTATGGAATGTAACTTGTGTTGATGAGGCAGGGAATGTTAATACCAGTTCTACGAGGAATTTTAGTATTAGTGATTTCCCCCCGATAGTAACCCAATTGACTAATGATTCAACATGGGTTAATTCAAGTGATATTGTTTTGGAATATAATGTTACTGATAACGGGGATGTAAGTGAGTGCTCTGTTTATATTAATGATGTTTTTAATTCAACTAATACAAGTGCGATTGTTGAAGGGGAGGTTAATAATTTTAGTTTAAGTGGTTTTGCTGATTCAGGATATAATTGGAGTGTTAATTGTACTGATAATGCAAATTTAAGTTCTTTGACAGGGAAGAGAGCTATCTATATCGATACAACCCCCCCCAGCATTGATTTGAATTTACCCGACGATGAGTTTGTTTCTTCAGCTTCTGATTTGAATTTGAATTTTACTGTTACAGATCTTCTTGATTCTGAATTATTGTGCAATATGACTGTGGGAGGAAGTGTGGTTGATGTTAATTTCACTGCTAATAGCGGGGATTTGACTAACCGAGGAGTTTATAACCTTACTGACGGGGAGCAGAATTGGAATATAACCTGTACTGATGAGGCGGGGAATGTTAACACTAGTGAAACAAGAGATTTAACAATTGAAGAGGTTCCGAATATTGTTTTGAATACTGCTAATGATTCCTGGTTTTATGAAAATTTGCAGTTTGAGTATACTCCTGATGACAATAGTGATTTGAAGAATTGTTCTTTAATTATTGACGGGGCTTTTAACAGAACTAATGAAACTGAGATTATGAAGGGGGATTTGAATGAGTTTGTAGTTAATGATTTTGGAAATGGAATTTATAATTGGACTATTGAGTGTTCTGATCTTTACGGCTTGACTGGTTATGCATCTGAATCAAGAACTGCTTATCGGGATAATGTGGCGCCTTTAATAAATCTGTCTACACCTCTTGATGGAGATGATGTTTTTTCAGGAAATGTTGAATTTAATTTTACAGTTACAGATAATCTTTCTCCGAATATGTCCTGTAATTTAACTGTTGATTCCGAGGTGGTTGATTCAAATTTTAGTGTGCTCGATGGGAATTTAACTAACAGGGTGAATTCTATTTCGCCGGGAGTTCATTTTTGGAATGTTACATGCTGGGATAATGTTGGAACAGCTAATACCAGTGAGACAAGAAATTTTACAAATTATGAAGCTCCGGGAGTCAGTCTTGATCAGCCTGATAATAATACCTGGATGAATTATTCAAATATTACTTTTACTTATAATGTTTATGACGGAGATAATAACATAGTAAATTGTTCATTGTATATAAATGGAATTTTAAATCAGACAAATTCTTCTGCAGTCGAGAACGGGGCATTGAACAATTTTACACTTAACGTTGAAGAGGGATTGCATAACTGGACTGTTGAGTGTATTGATGATACTTCTTTGTCAGGAACAGATGGAGAAAGAAATTTCTATGTTGATACAACTATCCCCGGGGTTATTTTGAATGAACCTGAACCGGATGAAATTTTGACCTGGAATAATATCACTTTTAATTTTAGTGTTATAGATAATCTTGATGATTATTTGAATTGCAGTTTGATTATTGATTCTTATCCTGAAATAGAGGGAATTAATGTTACTAATGGAACAGATGAGATTCAGTATGTTTTGAGAAATGATGGAAATTATAGTTGGCAGGTGCAATGCAAGGACGAAGCAGGGAATGTTAATTTGACTGATGAGCAAAATTTTTCCATGGTTGCCCCGCCAACAGTTAATCTCATTTCCCCTTCTAATGATTCTGCTGCGACAAATTCTACAATAACTTTTAGTTATCTTCCTCAGGATGCAGTTGGGTTGCTTGAATGCAGCTTGTATATTGATGATATTTTAAATCAGACTGATTATGATATTACAAAGAATGAGAAAAATTCTTTTAATCCTGTTTCCGGAATTAGTGAAGGTATTCATAACTGGACTGTTGGTTGTGTTGATGCTGATTCAAATGCAGTAAATGCAAGCCGTTTTATTTTTATCCGCGATGTAAGTCCTCCGAATATTATTTTAAATTCTCCTGATAATGAGTCCGGAATTGATATTAACGACGGAGAAGTTTATTTTAATTGGACTGCAATTGATACTTATGATGATGTGCTGCAATGCAATTTGACTGTCGGAGGGCAAGTTGTCGAGGAGGATCAGTGGGTTTCAAGCAATATTTCTCATTCAGAAAAAATAACAGGATTAAATGAAGGTTATTATGAATGGAATGTAACTTGTTGGGACCAATTAAAGAATGCCAATACAAGTATATCAAGATTTTTCAATCTAACCTATCCTGATTTTACTATTGAGAATTTTAGTTTTAATGCAACAAACCCTTATGAGGGAGAGATTATTTTAATCAATGCAACTGTAAAAAATTTAGGGGGCGCAGATACTAATAATGTTATTGTCGGGTTTTATCAAGGGAATCCTTCAAGCGGAGGGATTAATATTGAGAATGAAACTATTGATTTAGATAAAAATGAAACTGTTTATTTAACAAGTGAGTTTGCCGGAGAGATCGGAGTGAATGAAATCTTTGTAACTATTGATTATGGAGATATTTTTAATGAATCTGATGAAACAAATAATCAGCTTAACCAGAATATTAGTATCGGTTCATGGCAGTTTTTTTACGGGGATATTTTGTCGTCGAGCGAGTATGAGTTAGCAGGCAATCAAACAGATCGATTAATTTCATGGAATGCGACAAATTTTAATTACGGAAATCTTTTTGTTGCAGATTCTGAGTCCAGTATTTCCTGGGGGGATTTAATTTCTATTGGCAAGAAAACTAACGGAGATAATTCATCAAATGATTTTAGCGAGATAGATTCTTTGCTTAATATGGCTGATTTAAGTGATTCTGTTTATGAAGTTTATACGACGGCAGGAGAGATAAATGGTTTTGGCAGTTTTATTGTCTTTGGAAAAACTTTAACTTTAGTTCCTGTTGCAGATTCAATTAATAATTCAAATTTTATTACAGGAGTTTTATGGGATAGTTTTGACGACGCTGATGGAGAGTTTGATGTTGCTGATAAAGAAGATTTAGTTTATGTTGCAAAGGTGAATCCTGATTCGTTAGGCGCTTATGGAACTTATGATTATGAATTAAGAGTTCCTGCAAGATTAAGAGAGTATGATGATTCAAATTCAGATTCTGTTGTTTTTTATGCAGAGGTTTGGTAAATTGATTTTTCGAAGATAAAAATTTATTTTCAGTGGTGATTCGGATTTTTATTAAACCGAAAAAATTTTTAGAAATGTTTATAAAGATATTTTTACTTTGAAAGAGTAAATATTATGCACAATAATGTGCATGAGTTCATTAATATCAATGAAAGGAGGAAAAAAGAGGGTGGAAAAATTTAGAAGTTTAGTTTTAATGTCTGTTTTAGTTATGACATTATCTTTGTCAGTTGTAATGGCAATTATTCCTTCAGGTGGAACTGTGGTTGGAGGAACAAACGCAACTGCACCAGCAGATGCTCCTGATACAAATCCGGCTTTTGCAGGAAATGTAACCGAAATAACAATCACAGGTTATACAACAACACAAAGTTGGCAAGGTTATTACGGAAATGTTTCAGGTACAATTCAATTGGCTGATGCAAGTGATAATGTGATGTATAATTGGTCACTGGCCGATCCAGAAGGTGAAGTTTATGCTTCAACAGCAGGCACAATTGCGTGGGCATCAATCGCGTGTTATGATGTGGATACTGATAGTTTAGGTCTTGAAGCTACTTATAATATTGCGTCTGATGATGTTGATGGTCTTAATGAAACTTTTGCAGTAAAAAATCATGATATGTTTTATACGAATAGTGTACAGATTGTTGCAGATTCATGCGATAGTGTTCAGTTGTATGATGATACCGGGGCAAGTGTGGACCAGCATTTTGAAGAAGTTATATTGACTGATACAACAAACGCAGTGTTCGCTTCAATACTTGAGGAAGCAAGTGTTGCAGGTTTTGATGATGTAGATCATGATTTTGAAATGCTTGTTTTAGAGGATGGTCATGGAACAGATTTGGATACTACTACATATTACTTTTATGTAGAGTTAGAGTAAATTTATTTTATTTTTGTTTTTACATTTTGTTAAAAAAAAGGAAAAGAGATTGTGGAAAAAGAAAAGTCAATAAAAAAAAGAGAATGGTTTTTATCAGGAGTTATACTTATTGTTTTATTAATTAATTTTGTATTGGCTGCTGATCCGACAGGTCCTGATTCAATTATTTTTGGTACTAATGAAACTAAGACTGCTAGTTCTGCGCAGGCTATTAATCTTTCAGGTGGGAGAATCTTGTCTTTTAATATTTCCGCTACTACTCAGAACCCCCATTGGAAAGCTTTTATTGGTAGTGTTACTGGAACTTTTACTTTGGATGATTCGGATGGAGCAACTATTTATAATTGGAGTTTGTCATCTATTAGTGGAAGAGTATATACAACGAGGGCAAATACTACTGTTACATGGTCTTCAATTGAATGTGCAAATGAGACTACGATGGAAGCAGAAAATTCTGCGCTTAATCACACAAGCATAGATGATAATATTACTACTACTTTCGATGATACTACTCATAGTTTATTCTGGGTGGGTTCCACTTCAATTACTGCAAATAGTTGCCCTACATTGAATACTTTTGTGAACAATCAAACTCAGGATTCAACTTTCGAAGAAATGGTTTTGTATGATAGTTCGAATATTGTATATGCGACTATTCTCGAAGAGGATTCGACAGGTTATGATGGTCAGGATTACGACTTTCAGATGATTGTTCCAGAAAATGCAGATTTAGGTTTTTCAGGTTATACCTTATATTACCTTTATGTTGAACTTAGTTAAATTTTCAAATGGAAAAAAATGATAGAAAAAGGCAAATTAAAATATAGAGTAAGTTTAGTTTTAGCAGTTCTAATTATTCTGGAATTTATTCTTGCCGGATTTTTTTCAATTCCTTTTTTTGGGGAGTTTGTGAGCGGAGGGACCGGAGGAAATGTAACAGTTACAACTTATTTGGAAGTCGGAGCGGTTTATCCTGAAATATTAAATATTTCTTTGAATTATGATTCAGATATAACTCTGACTGCTAATTCTACGACGAGAGTTGATTGCGCGGCTTTAGTAAGGGATTATAATAATGATACTGATATTACTTATGCATCAGCAGAACTTTTTGATGCGTCAAATTCTTCTTATGGAGCAGCGGATGATAATAATGATCACTATTCTAATTATTCATGCAGTATTAATTACAATTATACCTCTCCTCCTTTGAGTTGGTCTTCTGATGACAATTATACTGCGATTATTAATTGCACTTTTGATTTGGAATATTATTCAAATCCTTCAACGTGGACATGCAGGATGGAAATTAATGATTCCACTAATAGAAGTGATACGCTTTCAGCAAATCAAAGTGTTCTTGAGCTTCTTGCTTTGGGTCTGCCAGATTCAATTAATTATGGAATAGTAAATTCAACAGAGGTATCAGATGAACAAATTACAAATGTCACAAATGTAGGGAATGTTGCGACTGATTTATTTTTGTCAGGCTATGCTCAGTCAGAGGGAGATGGCTATGCAATGAATTGCACACTGGGGGATAATACTGCTTTTAATGTTTATTATGAAAAATATAATGTAACTTCTTCTACTGCAGGGGCATTGAGTTTAACTGAATTTGAGGCTACTTATGTTAATCTGACTTCTTCTCCAAGTATGAATCAATTTAATTTGAATTACAAGGATGACGATATTATTAATGGAGAAATTAATGCAACTTATTGGAGAATTTATGTTCCAAGAGATGTTGCAGGAACTTGTTCAGGGAATATTGTTTTCGGTGCAGTGAAGGATGCGTAAATAATCTTAGAAATATTTATTAATGTGGGATGTTCTTTATTTGTATGATTAAGAAAAGAGGAGTTAATGAATTCAGGAATTTAGTTTTTGAAGGTGGTGGGGTTAAAGGAATTGCTTATGGCGGAGCACTTGAAGAACTTGAGAAAAAAAAGATTTTACAAAAAATAAAAAGAGTCGCAGGAACTTCTGCAGGGGCGATAACTGCTATTTTAATTTCATTAGGATATTCTGCAAAGGAAGTAACAAAAATAATTTCTGAGACCAACTTCAATAATTTTGCTGATAATGATTTTGGTTTTTTGTTTGATGTTTTGAGGGTTATTAGAAAGTTCGGATGGAACAAGGGAAATAAATTTTATAATTGGATCGGAGAACTAATTAAAGCAAGAGCCGGAAAAGAGGATTTGACTTTTTTGGAATTGCATAATTTAATCGGGAAAAATAATTTTAGGGATTTATATATTGTCGGGACTAATTTGTCAAAACAGTTTTCAGAAGTTTATTCATATGAAACGAGCCCAGACATGCAGATTAGAGAGGCTGCGAGAATTTCAATGAGCATACCTTTATATTTTAAGTCTGTAAAAAAAGAGAATGATATTATGGCTGACGGAGGAGTTGTTTTAAATTATGCAATTAATGTTTTTGATAATTTGAAATATCTTGAGGATAAAAAGAACGGGGAAAGAGTTAATTATAATTCTGATGAGAATTACTTATTTAATCACGAGACTTTGGGTTTTCGGCTTGACAGTGTTAATGAAATTAATTATAATTCTGAAGGGTGGAGAAGTGTTCCGAGGATTATTAAAAATTTAAAAGATTATTCTTTTGCGTTGTTGGGGTTTATGATGGAGGGGGCAAACAAAAGGCACTTGCATCGTAATGACTGGAATCGAACTGTTTTTATTAATACTATCGGAGTTAAGACAACTGATTTTGATTTGTCACAGGAAAAAATTAATGCCTTGGTTGAGGAAGGAAGAAAAGGTGTTGTTGAACATTTTAAATGGAGAAATGGAAAAAAAGGTATGAAGAAACCATGTTGAAATTTGCCTTGAAGTTTTTTAGATAAATTTATTAATGATAATTTTTTAGGGTTTGTTATGAAAAGAAATTTAAGTGTTGATGAAAAGCTTGAACTTATTAAGAGAAATATTGTTGAGATAGTTGGCGAAGAGGAATTGAAAAAATCTTTAGAGGCTGGAAAAGGTTTTGCAGTTTATCATGGTTTTGAACCGTCTGGTGAAGGGCTTCATATCGGGGCAATGATTGGAATTGGAAAGCATATTGATTTTCAAAATGCAGGATTAAAGTTAAAACTTCTTTGCGCTGATTTGCATGCTTATCTGAATAGAAAAGGGAGTCTTGAAAAAATTAGATTAATTGCACAACTTTATAAAGAGGGTTTTGAGGCTTTGGGAGTTGATATGAAAAAAGCAGATTATGTTTTGGGAAGTGATTTTCAACTTAAGGGAGAGTATTTTTTAGATGTTATGAAATTGTCTTTGAAAGTTAGCAGCCAGAGAGCGAATCGGGCAATGTCAGTTATTGCAAGGGAAGACGACAATCCTCCTGTTGCGCAAATGATTTACCCTTTAATGCAGACACTTGATTTAAAGTATTTGAATTCTGATGCTGCTTTTGGTGACATGCCTCAGAGAAAAATTCATATGTTAATGAGAGAGAATTTGCCTGAACTGGATTACAAATCCCCTGTTGCAATTCATCATGCCGATATGATCGGTCTTACAGGCGGGAAAATGTCTTCGAGTATTCCTAATTCAAGAATTTTAATTGATGAAGAACCAAATTCAATTAAGAAAAAAATTAAAGGAGCATTTTGCCCTGAAAAACAAATTAATGATAATCCGATTTTACAAATTTGCAAATTTATAATTTTTCCTAGATGCGAAAAAATAATTCTAAAAAGAAGTGAAAAGTTTGGAGGGAACCTAGAATTTAATTCTTATGCAGAACTTGAAAAAAGTTTTGGAGATGGAAAACTTCATCCACTTGATTTGAAAAATACAGTTGCAGAAAATTTAATTAAAGTTTTAGAACCAGTAAGGCGTCATATGACTCAGGAGAGAATTTTGAAATTAAGAGAAAAGATTAATGAAATAGATTGAAAAAATGAACCTAACTATGATTAAACCCCTGTTTCGAACTAAAAATGAAGGAGATTTATTTGAGGGGATTTTAAATCCTGAAAAAATTTATAATAATATTCCGTTGATATCTAAAAATGATTATTGGTTCTTTGAAGACTTTAAATTTGATGATTCACTGATTAATCAGGCGATATTTAGTTTGTTATTTTTGCCAAATGAAAGGATGGATATATCTTTAAAATTAGAAACTCGTCTAAATACAGAAGATTTTTTTGCAAAATATAATTATTTGGTAAATAAATTGAAAGTTGCAAGTTTTGATGAAAGTGAGGTTACCAATTTATTTTTTGATTGGAATATAGTTAATTTTCCTGTTTCTGAAAATTTTAGTAAAAAAGATTTAGCCGGTAATTTGAGCAGGGGGTTTGGCAGATTTAATCAGGTTATTAATTTTATGTACGATTATGTTGGTTGCAGGAATAGAATTGTTAAAGAATATTTTGTAGATTTATCGCAAATTAAATGTTAAATTTTTGAATATAAATTTTTATAAACGATTTTTTCTAAATGATTTTATGAAAGATATAACAAGGATTGTTGTTGATGCAAATGATTCGCAGGTTTTGACTTTTGAAAAAGGAAGACTTGGTTCTACTCTTTCTTATGATTATCATAATAGAAGGAGGTTTACAAAAACAAAAGCCATATTTAATAAGGCAAGACTTGTTAAGGAAAAGGTGAATCATGAAAGAATTAATTCTGCAATTTCTTTTGGAGAAGGTGTTTATTTTTTATTAAGAAATTTTGATCATTTTAAGGGAGGAAATAATTATCATGGATTTATGAAAACTAAAAAACTTTTTTTAAATAAACTTGAATCAGATGTTGATTTGGATAATTCTTTTTTCTTAAATATTTATAATTCCAGTTTGAATTCCAAAAAGAAATCTACTGAATATTTAGTTTTAGATAATACTTATGTGGGGGGTTATGCATCACTTCATGAATTGCTCGGAGCAGGGGGATATAATGCTCGCGGAGATGAATCTTTTAAGGATTTAATTTGGTCTGAAGAAAAAAAGAGTTTTCTTGTTTTGAGGGAATGGGTTAATTTAGATTCTAATGAGGGGATAAAAGTCAGCAATGATTCATATGAAAAATATTTAGAATTAAAAGAAAAGGTTGGGCAGGGAGAGAAAGCTATTCAGGTTACTGATTGCAATGGGCTTTTTATTAATGGATGTCTTCAGAGTGGACCTCTTTTTATTCAGACTAATATTTCACATCCTTCTTCAGGGATTATAGGCATGTTAGAAGTTTCTAAAAGTTATGAAGAAGTTTTCGGAAAATAATTTTATCTTGTTTTAAATTCTACAACATCCAAGTCTTTTAATTTATGATTTAATCCAACAACTTGTCCTGGGAATTTTGAAGAGGGCCCCCAAATTTTTGTTAGTTTAATATTTTTTGAAAAACCTTTTAGAATTTTTTCAGCTGCATCCTTAACAGTTGAATCAGGATTTAGAATCATTGGCTTTTTTTCTTTTTTTTGTCCTGGCTCTTTTGTGTAAATTCTTATTTTATCAAATGTTTCAAAGATTTTGTTTTTTAAATTTTCACTGGATTGGTTAGTTGGATTGGAAAGATTAATTATTACAAAATTATATTTTTTTGATTTCATTGTTTCTTTTAATTTTCTTAATTGTTTTTCTGATAAGTTGTTTTTATCATTGTAAAGAATTATTTGCTTCTTGCTAGCTTTTTCTAAAAGTGGTTTTAGATCGTTTATTTCCTCGAGGGAATTAATTAAAAGTATAATTGCATCTGCAGAGTTTGAAATTCCTTTGTCATAATACTCTGAAAAAATTGCAGGGTTTTCAATTATCTGCATGTTTATGTTTTCAATTTTTGTCATGCCGACGACAGGCTGAGTTGTTGAGAATTTTACAGGGGAAATAATTGGTTTTGCATTTGTCAGTAAATTTACAAGAGTTGATTTTCCTGAATTAGTTTTTCCAATTATCACAACCTGATGGTTTTCTTTTTTTATTCCTATTTTTGTTGACTTGCCTGATTTTTTTGCTTTTGCAATTTGTTCTTTTAATTTTTTCATGCGGGTTTTTAATTGGGCCCTTAAGTTTTCAGCGCCCTTGTGCCCGGGCATGTGAGAAATCATTTTTTTAAGGGCATTTAATTTCTGCTCTAAAGTATCTGCTTCATAGTATTTTTTTTCTGCTTTTACATATTCCGGATCGTTAACATTAATTGGCATCTGAAGATAAGTGCTTAGGCACTTAAATAATTTTTTAATGAAATAGTCTCTTTTTAAAAAAATATTTGGTTAAAAAATTAACAGGATTGTGTTTTAGATAAATTTATATTTTGTTTTTTATAAACTAATTTATGGATAAGCGAAAACATATTCCTGTGTTAGTTAATGGGGTAATGAAAAGTTTTAGCAATTTAAAAAAAGGAAGTCTAATTGTTGACGGGACTTTGGGAATGGGAGGGCATTCTAAAGAATTATTAAAAAAAGGATTTCTGGTTATTGGAATTGACAGGGATATTAATGCAATAAAAAAGTCTAAAGAAAACTTGAGAGGTTTTGAAAATATTATTTTTGTTCAGGGTGATTCTTTTTTTCTTGGAGAGATTTTTAATAAATTAAAAATAAAAAAGGCCGACGGGATTTTATTGGACCTTGGAGTTTCGACTTATCAGTTGGAGGATGAAAAAAGAGGATTTGGTTTTTCTGGAAAACTTGATATGAGAATGGATGAGGATAAAAAGTTAAATGCAAAAGAGATTGTGAATAATTATTCTTATAAAAAGTTAAAGAAAGTTTTTAATCGTCAGGGGGCGAAGGTTTATGCAGGAGAGGTTGCAAGAGGAATTATTAATTCAAGAGAAGAGAGTGAAATTAAAACAGGTGAAGAGTTGCTTGAAATAATTAAATCAAGTTTACCTCCGGCTTTTAGGAATTCAAGAAAGCATCATTGGGCAACTCCTTTTTTTCGGGCATTAAGAATAGAAGTTAATAATGATTTGGAAGGATTAGAAAACTTCTTAAATAATTTTTTTAATTTTTTAAATGAGAAAGGTATCTTATCAATAATAACTTTTCATTCAATTGAGGACAAGATAATAAAAAGGAAATTTCATGAGTTAAAGAAAAATGAGATAAAGGTTATAACTAAAAAACCAATTCTCGCGGCAAATAAAGAAATTCGGGAAAATCCCAAAGCAAAAAGAGCAAGACTTTGGATAGCACAGAAAAAATGAAAAAGGAAGAATTAATAAAAAAAATAACTGAGAAAAAAGAATTTTCAAAATTGCCAAAAAAAGATGTTGAGTTGGTTTATGAAAAGTTTGACAAGAGAAATATTAATGATTATCAAAAATTAAAATTAAGCCGTCAGTTTTTAAGAAGATTATTTTCAAGTTTTTCTTCGAGGAAATTATTAGGAGAAAATGTTTTGGAAAAGGGAAATAATTTAAATTGGTTTTTAGGAAAACATAAGTCAACTAAAGAGAGGTTTGAAAACTACAAGCAGGTTTATGAAAAATGTTTTTTTGATTTAGGAAAATTTAATTTAATTGATTTAGGAAGCGGGATTAATGGTTTAAGTTATGAATATTTCAAAAAATATATTAAAAGTTATTTGGGCGTTGAGGCAGTCGGGCAGTTAGCCACCTTGCAAAATAATTATTTTAAAAAAAATAAAATAAAAAATGCAAGAGTTGTTCATGAGAGTTTATTTGAAATTGAAAAAGTTAAAGGAATAATTCAAAAAGTTAGTGAACCAAGAGTTATAATCTTGTTTAAAGTTATGGATTCTTTGGAATTGTTAAAAAGAAATTATACAAGGGAATTGTTAAAAGAAATTGTTCTAATGTCTGAGAGAGTGATTTTGAGTTTTGCAACCAAGTCAATGGGCAGCAGAAAAAAGTTTTCAGTTCAGCGAGGGTGGATTATTAATTTTATTAAGGAAAATTTTAATTTAGAAAAAGATTTTGAAATTAATGGTGAGAGATATTTGGTGTTTTGCAAAGCATAATCTTTATAAATTCCAATTAGATTATTTTATTACGACCTGTGAATGTCCTTATTTTTCAAGTTTGAGCGAGGATGTAAAAAAATATTCAATACTCTGTACAATGCACGCTTTAAAAAAAATTGATCTTAAGACTTTAAGAATTATCAGCGGAAAGGAAGAAAGCGATTGTAACAGATATATTTCTGAATATTTTTTGGAAAAGAAAAAAGGAGCCTTTTTTCAGATTAATCAAGATCAAGAGAGAAAGATTAGTGAAGAAATTGATTGCTTATGGGAAAATTTTGAAAAAGTATGCAGGGATTGTAGTCTTAATGAAGGATTCTCTGATATTAATCCCCCTATTTCTCTATGTTCAAAATTACATGACCCTCTTGATTTTTAATTTTAAAAAAGTTGAAGAGACAGGATAATTTTTAAAAATTTATTTAACCAACAAGTTTATAAAAAAAGTTTTCTTATTATGAATAATTAGGATGTTGAAATGAAAAAGAGGAAGGAATTAATTTTTTTGTCGGCTGTTTTTTTGATGATAGTTTTTTTAGCAGTGATTTTGTCTTTTTCAATAACAGGGTATGCTTCAAAAGGGGGCAAGGGGCATGCCGGACATGGTAAAACTCCTCCACAGTGCAATGATGGAATAGATAATGACGGCGATGGATATTGTGATTTTATTTGGAGAAAAGTAAAATGCACAGATGGTTCAATACCTGGGGACTCTGATTGTTCTGATAAAAATGATAATGATGAAACAGGTTCTTTCAACCCTTGTGCTGATGGAAGCTGCACATGTTCTGAACAGCAAGGATATATCTGTTCTGAGGAAGAGTATTGTCCGGGGAGTAATTTAATTTCCATTGATACTGATAGGTGTTGCAATCAGGAGTGTGAGATTCCTACATGCACAACTTGCGCAACTTGCGGAGGAGGTTTGTTTAATTTATGCGATAGGGCAGAATGTTATTCCTGCACTAGTGGAAGTTGTTATTTTATAGATAATGTTTTAATTGATGAATGCATTTCATGCACTGGTGCGACTTGTTCTTCTTATGAAACTGATCAGGTAACTTGTTATGATGATCCTTGCGGGTTTGGCAATTGTCAATGGGTTGGAGATTCATGCCTTGTTGGAGGGACAACTTCAAATATTCTCCGGGATTTTTCATCAAGTTCTGTTTCACCTGGAGAAGTTATTGATGTGACTCTTTATGTATCTGTGCTTGGCGGGGAAACTTATTATGCTTTGGAAGAATATGTTCCTGCAGGATGGACTGTTGTTGATGATAGTGGAGGTAATACTAGTAACCCCAATAGGTTGGCATGGGTTTTTTTTGACCAAATAAATGTTTTGCCTGATATTCAAATCACTTATTCAGTGCAGGCTCCTTATGAATCTGGAACTTATAGTTTTGATGGGATTTATATGTTTGAAGGGGGAATTGAATCTACTATCTTGGGAGAGACTGAGGTGATTGTTAATTAATTTATTTTTCTTTTGTTAACAAAACCAACAGGTTTATAAAAAAAGTTTTCTTAGTTAGTTTAATTAAAAGGAGTGGAAAAGATGGCGCAAGCGCAAATGCAAAAACCAGCGGCTACTAAGGAAGCAGCAACTGCACCTGCAGGACAACCAATGGCGGGGAATAGCGGCATGCAGACACCAACAGAAGGTGGAATGAAAATGACATGGTGGATGTGGCTAATAATTGCAGTCGTTGTTATTGGAGCAGGGGTTGGAATTTATTTTTGGTTAATGTAAATTCTGATTTTAATTTTTTATTTTATTGAAAGTTTTTTATTAAGCATTAGTTTTATATAGTCTTATTTTTAGTTTTAACTATGAAAAATATAAAAGAGAATTTTAGAAAAAAAGTTTTAGATAATGGCATGACAATTTTGTTTGAGAAAAGAAGTGTGCCTGTTGTTAGTTGCGCTTTTGCAGTTAGGGCAGGAAGCATAAATGAAACTCTTGAAGAAAAAGGAATTTTTCATTTTACTGAACATATGCTTTACAAAGGAACTCCGACGAGAAATACAAAAAAGATTGCTGAAGAAATTGAGAGAAATGGCGGGGAATTAAATGGTTTTACAAGTGAGAAAATTGTTGCTTATTGGTGCAAGATGCCGAGTGAAAAAATTAATGTTGCATTGGATGTTTTAGGTGATATGGTTAGGAATCCTTTGTTTGATCAAAAAGAGTTGGAAAAAGAAAGAAAAGTTGTTTTTGAAGAAATTAAAATGAATCATGACACTCCGATGAGGCATGTTTTCCATAAGATTGGGCAATTTCTTTATGAACCAAAAATGGCGTTAGATGTTTTAGGAACTTATGAAACTTTGAAAAATGTAACTAATGAAACAATGAAAAAAAAGTTTGAGCAAATTTATAAACCAAATAATATGATTCTTTGTGTTGTTGGAGATTGTGATTTTGATAATTTAATAAAATTTTGTGAGGATAATTTTAATAATGAAAAAGGCGAAATACCCAAACAGAAATTTGAATTAAGTAATTCTGAGGAAGTTGAAGAGAGGGGGGGAATTGACCAGGCGAATTTGGTTTTTGCTTATCATGTTTCTTTAGCAGGGGATAAAAAAAATTATGCAGCAAGTGTTTTGTCAACAATGATGGGCGGGGGTTTGTCTTCAAGATTATTTTCTGAAATTCGGGAGAAAAGAAATTTAGCTTATGCAGTTAAGGCAGATGATGATATAAATTCAGATTATGCTTTTAGTTTTGTTTATGTCGGAACAATGAAAGAGAATGTTGAGAAGGTCAAGGAATTAATTTTAAAAGAATTTAAAAAAGTCTCTGAAGAATTAGATGAGAAAGAGTTGGAAGAAGTGAAAACCCAAATAATCGGGCAATATAAAATTTCTATGGAAGACTCGCAGTCTCAAATGGTTAATTTATTGGCAAGTGAAGTTAATGGACGGGCAGAAGAGTTTTATGAGTTTGAAGAAAATATAAAAAATGTTAAGTTAGAGGATGTTAGGAAAATAGCAAAATCTGCAATTGAGAAGTTTAGTTTTTTTGCTTTAGTTCCAAAGTAGATGATTTTTTAATTTTTTTGAATAGGGATATTTAAATAATAGAATTCTTTTGTAAAATATGGTAGATATAGTTAAGAAATTGACTGGAGAAAATAGGAAAATACTTGAAAGGGTTTTTAGAAAGATTGATAAGAAAAAAGGTTGGGAAAAAGGTATTCAGGGAAAATATCAAAAATGGTATTATGGCTATGCGCTTAATGATTTTAAACTTCTTCAAGGAGATTTAAATGAGGATGAAATTGATAGAATTTTTGCTTTGCAAATTATGGATATCGGGGTAAACTGGAAATGGGGATTTAGTCTTGATTCTTTTGGAGAGCATTTTATTAATATTTATGATAAATTAGTTGAGAGTTATGAAGTGTCTGTTAATGATTATTTGGGTTTAGAGAGTAAACGTGAGTATAAGGAGAAATTTAAAAAACAAGAAGAAGAAATTTGGAATAAAAGTTATGAAGAGTTTCTTGAAATGGCGAGGGATTTTTCTAATAAGAGAAGATTTTCTTAAGTAAATTTTTTAAAGTATCTTTTATTAGTTAGTTTATGAAAAAGTGGTTATTAATTAGTTTTGTATTTTTTCTGGTTTTACTCCCTGGAATTATTGCGCCGCATGTTGATGAAACAGATGATGAATTTTATAGTGTAACAAGTATAACTCTTAAAGCAGAGGGAAATGAATTACAATGGATTACTGAAGGGTATTCTAAAATGGGATTCAAGGTTGTTTGGAGCAGGAATTCTTCGCCAACTTATCCATTGAGAAACGGGGACAAGTATCATTATTATTCAAGTCCGAGTGCTCATGAAGATAAGTTAGAAGCATTTGACGGCGAGGGAACTTATTATGCTCGGGTTTGCGAATATCTCGGAGGCAAGTGCGGAATTTATTCTAATGAGGTTGAAGTTTATTTAAAGGAAGGGAAAAAAGAGGAGATTAAGGAAGATGAGAAAAAAACAGAAGGGGATTCAGGAATTAAGGAGATTGATGTTTGCAATCAGGGTTGTTTATTAGAGCAGGCTTGTTATCCTTTAGGTTATAGAAAAAATGGGATGTATTGTTCTGAGAATTTAGAGTTTGTTAATCAAAGCGAGGATGATTCAGTATGTGAAAATAATTTTGAATGCAAAACTAATTTGTGTGTTTCTGGTGAATGTTTAAGTGAAGGGTTGATTAGAAAGATTTTGAATTGGCTTAAAAGATGGTTTGGGTGAAAGTCTCCGAGGGGGATTTTTAATAATTGTTTAGGTTTAAATATCTAAGAGTAACGGATAGGCTTGGTTATATTCTTCTCTAGGAATTCTTCCGAATTCAACTGATTTGAAAAATGCATCTTGACCGATCCCTGTAAATGGAACTGTCCCTGATTCTGCTCCGCAATGTCCTTCAGAGACGCTATATTCGTCTGAAGTTGCTTCTATTTTTTCTAGCAATTGATAAGGTGTACTAGAAATGTAAATTCCTCTTACACGTTCTGTTTTTCCATTTTGATATACCTTAAAAATGTTTTTTGGAAATGCATTAAAATATCCCCCAAGAGTGAATCCCCCCCAGGTATCTTGAAGTAAAATTCCATAGGGAGCTTTTTTTCTTTTACATTCTTCAATAAACATTTCTTTTAGTTTTTTGAAGGGAAAAACCCTTTTAGATTCAACTTTTAGTACCCCCATTCTTGGCACAGGGTCTTCTGCTTTTTCTGACCTTGAATGTCCATTTGATTTTGTTTTTATTTTATATTTTTTTGTAAATTTTCCCGTAGTAGACCTTGAATGCAAATAATTTTTTAGAATTCCATTTTCTACTAAGATTGTTTCTTGCGAAGGAATTCCTTCTTCATCATATTCATAGCTACCATAATAACCTTTTAATCGCGGGTTCTCAGTAACTTTTATGAAATCCGGGGCTATTCTTTCTCCTATTTTTTTATAAAAAGTTAAATCTCTGTTATCTTCATCCTCATCCTCATCATCAGAAGTTCTTTGAGCCTCTAATCCATGACCAATCGCTTCATGCCAATTAACTATACAATTTATTCCATCCATTAAGGTTGGATAGATTCCTGCCTCCTGAATCGGGGAGTTTTTTATTTTAATTGATTCCTTAATTATATTTTTTATTGTTTTTTCTAGATTTTCTTTTGATGGAAAATTCTTTGGATCCCTAACATTGAATGTTTTCCCATTTTCTAGGAGTAGGTTAGTTTCATCTCTTACAATTGCTTCAAGATTTATACATGAAGTAAGGCAATCATCTACAATTTCTGTTCCTTCTGAATTAATAAAATATCTCCTTGTTTTATTCGCTTTAAGGCCTATTTCTGATGAATATATTTCAGGATGAATGAATTTTTTTGAAAGTTCTTTTAACATTACTTCCATCTCTTTTATCTTTTTTATTTGAAATCTTATTTTATTAGAGTAATATTTTGATTTTTTTTCTTTAGAAAAAAAGGAAAAAGAATTAAATTCATCCGGAACTCCAATAGAATCAGTTATGCTGTATTGTAACTCTTTTACAGCTTCGTAAAATGATTCATTTGCATCTCTTCTTAAAAATTTTGTAAAGACGTTTAAATTTCTATCTTCAGGGAAAAAAGGGTTAATCATAACTCCTTTGCAACCACGGCCATAGTCTCCGACTACAATTTGAACCCTTGTTTTTATATCCGGATCTCTTTTGAGACTTATTATAGTTGCTCCTTCTGATAATTCGGATTGATAAGATGAACTATCTTTCAAAGTTATTGAAACAAAAAAAGGTGAAATTTTTCTTTTCTTTGAAAGAGGGTCTGATAAAGTCATCTTTTCTAAATTTTTTAATTCTCTTTTTAGAACTCTAAGAATCTCTTCATCTCTTTTATTCATATAAACTAAATGTTTTAGAGCTATTTAAGCATTATTGTGATAAACAAAACAATTTAAAACTCCTCTTCTAATTATTTTTATGGTATTTATTGTGAAGGTTCCCGGGATAAACGGACTTGGAAAAACTCAAGGTTGTGAGAATGCAGGCAATGAAATAATAAGGTCAATAAAAGAAATTCATTCAAATGAAAAGGGTGTGCCAATTGATACTTCATTATTTGATTTAGAAGAAATTCATCTTGATAATTTTAATTTGGAATTAACAAATAAATTAATTTATAAAAATTCTTATGAGGCTTATGAGGATAAACCAAAGACTATTTTTCTTGGAGGAGATCATTCAATTAGTTATTCTCTTGTTAAATCATTATATGATTATTGCAGGAAAGAGGAGAAGGAACCTTGTTTAATTGTTTTTGATGCGCATCCCGATTTAATGCCTGCGATGAATGAACCAACTCATGAAGAATGGCTTAGGAAATTAATTGATGAAGGTTTTCCTGCAAAAAATATTTTATTGGTCGGTGTTAGAAATTCAGATCGTGAAGAGATTAAATTTATGAATGAGAAGAAAATTCAAAAGATTAGTGTTAATTCTATTATCGAGGATATACAAAATATTGCTGATACAATTACTGAGTTTGCGAATTCACGCGAGACTTATGTTTCAATTGATATTGATGTTACTGATCCGGCATTTGCTCCTGCAACTGGATATTCTGAACCCGGAGGAATTTCTTCGAGGGATTTTATTTATTTGATTCAGAGAATTAATAAAATTAAGAATTTGAAAGGAGTTGATATTGTCGAAATTAACCCCACTAAGAAAGGTGGTGAAGAGACTGTTAAGTTAGGTGCTAAGATTTTGAGTGAATTAATTTAATCTTGTTTTATTAATCTTCTAATTAAATTTATAAATTATATTTTCTTTTTTGTTTTATGGTAACAACTGACAGAAAACTTGTTGTATTTTCAGTTATTACTTCTATTCTTTCAGCGACCTTGGGTTTTATTGATAGGTTTGTTGAGACATTGGAAGAAATTGATATTCGGATAATTTTTTTCTCAGGAATTTTTATTTTATTGGTTATTGTAATTTTGTTGTTCTTTTTAATCAGAGAGGTTATTATTAAGATTACTCTAAGACGGGATGACTTAAGAAAGAATAAGGGAAAATGAGATGTTTTGTTTTAATTAATATTCCTGAAGATATAAAAAAGAAAATATAAAATAAAAAGTTTTTATTCATTTAAATGATTATTGGTTTTGAAAATATATTTTTTATTAAGGAAAGATTTAAAAAAGAAATTTGAATTAAGTTTTTTTAATGGCAATAAAATTAGATGCAAGGGCGGTTGTAAGGGAAGCAAAAGAATCTGGTCTTCCAGTGAGGATTATTCCTGAGGAGGGATTTAATTTTTCTCAGCATATACATCCTTTGGAGAATATTTTGTTTGAAGAAGGATTTTGGGATTATCATTTTGGGCGAGAAAATATAAGAAGCGAGGATGCTTATGAAATAAATCTTCGACAGATTAAATTAAAGTATTAATATTTTATCTCAAGAATTTTATTGATTATTTCTCCTTTTTTGCCGATTGATTTTTCAAGTTCTTTAGAATTTGCATTGAAAATGTTTTTTAAATTTCCAAATTCAGTTAATAATTTTTTTGCAAGAGTTGGGCCGATTCCTGGAAAGCCTTCGAGAATAAATTGTATTTGTTCAGATTTATTTTTAGTTTTTTTGTTTGGTCTTATTCCAAAGTTTGTTTGTTTTTTTCTTGCAATAAGTTCAATGAATTTCGCAGTGTCGCAATAGTCTTTTGTAAAAATTATCGGCACTTTATGTTTTAATGCAATCGATAGGAGAAAGCCGCGAATTGAATTTGCATTTATTTTTTTATTTTCATCATTATATAATTCCTGTTCATCTATTCCCTCAATTAGCAATAATTTTTTTTCATATTGTTTGAGTTCTTCGAGTTGGTTGATTAATCGATGGTTAATCATTGAAGACAAAAAATCATTTACTGTTTTTCTCTCAATTGCAGTGTCTTTAATAATATAGTCAGCAACTTTTAATTCTTTGAATTTTATTTTAAAACCTAATGAAACAAGTTCTGAAGCAACCAAGGAATTTTTCTCGCGATAGTCAATAATAATTGATTCCTTCGGAGGTTCTTTTTTTGGTTTTGAAATAATTTTCTCAGTTGAGAAGATGTTGTGAATAGTTTTCATAGAAAACTGAAAAGAAAAACAGTTTAAAGGTTTTTATGTGGTATTAATTATTTTATGAGATTATTCCCACATAGAATGATATTCTCTCAACTCAATGTATTTATTTGTTTCTTCTTTTTGCTCTAATTCTTTTTTATACTTTTTAATAAGAGAGTTTATTTCATCGTCCGAGGGGGTTTCACTTTCATTTAAACCATATCTATTTGCAATTATTCTTTCTTCACCAGGAATTCCAAAAGTCATCCAGTCATCTATTTGTAAAGTCATGTAATTATTTGAGATGAATCATTTATAAATATTTATGTGAGGGAGAATATATTTATTCTTCACTTAAAATCCCCTTAGCGCATAAAATTCCTGTTGCTGCTGCTCCGACGATTCCTCTGCTAAATCCTGAGCCGTCTCCTGCTACATAAATTCCTTTTTTTGCCTGCAAATATTTGTTTGTATTTATTTTAAGTCCATGAAATTTCATTTCCGGTGCGTATAAAAGAGTAGAGTCATTTGTGAGTCCTGGGATGATTTTATTAAATTCTTCTAGACCTTCCATTAGATTTATGTAATGTCTTGCTCCCAATGCAAGAGCTATGTCCCCCCATTCTGCTTCTTTTAATGTTGGTTCTAAAAAGTGTTTTGAACTTTTTTTACTTTTTCTTCCCCTTTTCAAATCTCCTAATCTTTGGATTGTTATTTTATCTCCTCCTCGAAGAACTTTTCCCATTTTTGCCATTAGTTCAGCATATTCATTTGTGCATGAACCTTCAAGAGGAATTGTTGTTAATATTGCAAAGTTTGTGTTTGGCGACGGGTCTCCTGAAACAGAATGGCCATTTACTAAATTAAATCCTGAGTGATTTTCCTGGGAAACATATCCTCCGGGGCAGACACAAAAAGTTCTTACTAAATCATCAAATGTTTTTGACCTGGTATAAAATTTCATGTCCCTTGTGATGTTTGTTATATGGTTAGTTATCTCTTTTGGAACTTCAACTCTTAGCCCGATATCTACTGGTCTATAATTATATTCTATACTCTGTTTTTTTAAGATTTTTTCAAGCCAACTTGATCCTCCTCTTCCGGGAGCAATAATAATTTCATCAAAATTTCCTTTTAAAATATCCGGATTTTTTATTTCCATATTTTCTTTAAACTGAACTCCTTTTTCTTCTAAGTTATTTTTCATTTTAGTCATTAATCCAGGAAGTTTATCTGAACCAATGTGCGCCTGCTTTGAATATATAAAATCAATTCCGTTTTGCAGGCTTTTTGTTTTTAATTCTTGAATTTTAGTTGGGTTTTTTTCATGAAGCGAAATTCCATAATTTCTGAATATTTTTTCCACTTCATCAACTAATCCTTGGTTTTCTTCTTCTGAGAGGATTTCTCCTAAGTTGTTTCCTATTTTTGTGTGGAATAATAATTTGCCATCAGACATTAATCCTGCTCCGCCGATTCCGCAATGAACATTGCAGGGTTTGCATTCAATACATTTTTCTTTTTCTTCTCTATAGCACTTTCTTTTATTAATTGGTTTTCCTTTATCAAAAATCGTAATGTCAAAATTATTTTTTTTTATAAGTTCATGAGATGCGAAAAAACCAGCTGGTCCCGCGCCGATAATTGCAATCTTTTTCATTTAAGTTCCATTATATCTTTTAATTCTGGCCCATAGGATAATAAGGATATTTTTGGATAAGGATATTTTTTGCATAATCTATTTTTAATTTGGTCTAAAAATTCTTTATCATCTTTAAATCCTATTTTTTTCCATACATAATTCGGCGCATCCATGTGGGTTATTACTAGTTTTGTTGCCCCATTCATTTTTATAACTTCGCTTACATTTTCCCATTCAAATGAACCTATTCTTCTGTCTCTTCCACTTATTGAGCCCTGTTCTCCACCTTTATTAACCGTCCAATTTAAAACTTTTTTATCAAAAATTTCGTTTTCCAGTGGACCATCTGCAACTCTTGTTGTATAAGGTTTTAATACTAAGTAAACATCTTCTACTTCTTTTGGTGAAATTCCTGCTTCTGATAAAAATCCTGCTGCATTGACAATTCGCGTTGTGACGAATGGATATTCTCCGTGAATCATATCTAATTTTGCTCCATGGTCTGATTCTAATAATATTTTCTTTCTTTGTTCTAATGCAGAAAATAATTCTTTTTTTGTGTCTGTTAAATAAGGGGCCAGTTCAAGGAAGTCTTTTGCTTTTTTTAAATCAGGGTATCTCATGATTGTGTCAACTCTGCAGCCGCTTGTGCCTGAGCCAATGCTTCCGATTTTTTTCATTAAATGTTCATCATTTTGCTCTCTGTTTCTTTGGTCACTTGTTACAACTCTAGTATTATAGTCAATTCCCAGTCTTTCTTTTGTTATGCCTGTAGTTTTTATTTCTGCATTATGTTTTATTCCTTGGGCAGTTGTTTCTCCGAGGATTAATCTTTCAAGGGAAACCAATCCTCCAATCCCGATGAGAAGTCTTATATCAGGATTTGTAACTGCACTTGGAAGATTTGCAAGCCCTATTCTTTTTCCATTCATCATAACACTATGGCCTGCCTGAGGCGACGGAACTCTCAAGGCTATTTCATAATTTCCTGAGTGTGCAAGATATTCTGCAATTTTTCCTTTTCCTTCATCTCCTCCCTGACCTCCAAGAACTATATCAACAGGCATTTTAATTTTTTAATTGTCAAATATTTATAAGTATTTATATTCTGTTTTGGTATTGTTTAATTTTTTTGAGTATCCTGTCTAAAGTTTGTTTTTCATCTCTGTTTGATACATTTAAAATTAAATCAAAATTTGAAAGAGCTGAAATGTCAATTCCATGGGCTTTTTGAATTCCTTGTTTTGAAGTTTCATATCTTATCCTGGTTTTTATTCTTGCTTCTTTTTCAGTTTTGTATTTTGGTTCATCAGGTCTTTGGTTTTTGAATATTCTTTCTGCAGCAATTTTTTCATTGGCATATAAATAAATTTTTTTTGAATCAGGAATAAAATAGTATGCTGCCCAACCCTCAACAACTATTTTGTTTTTTGTTTTTCCAATCTCTGTTGTCACTTTATCCATTTCTTTGTGTAATTCGGGTTTTTGTTTTGAGAGTTCCATGTATTTATTGATTGTCATTCCTAATTTCTCTGCAGTTAAACCTTGGAGGTTGCCAATTGAAATAAATTCGTATCCCAATATTTTAGCTAAGTTTTTTGCAAGAGTAGTTTTCCCAGAACCAGGCATTCCGGAAATAGTTATTTTAGAAAATCCTTCTTTCATAATCTTTTCAAAAAAACTAACTTATAAAGAATTGTTGTGGTAGAGAATATATATTACAATCTCTTCTGCTTCTCTTCTTTTTCTAATTTTCCATTTTCCAAATCTTTTTTTACAGAAGAAATTGCTGAAGCCATTTTTTTCTCTCGGGCGCGTGAGACATAATAATAAGATTCATCCCGTGTGTTTTTTGTGATTAGGATAATTAGTTTTCCTTTCATTAATCTTGCGGTTCTGCCTGCTCTTTGAATTGCGCGAATTGCTGAGGGAATTGGTTCATAAAAAATTACTGCATTAACTTCGGGTATGTCAAGGCCTTCTTCTGCAATTGAAGTCGCGACAAGAACATTGATTTTGCCGTCGGAGAATTCTTCAATCATTTGTTTTTGCTCTTTTTGCGATAAACCAGTGTCTGCTTTTTTTGCTTGTCCTACAAAAACTTTTGCATTTACATTTTCAATTTTATTTAATCTTTTTGAAATTGCTGTGGCAGTATCTCTGAATTGCGTGAAGACAATAATTTTTAATTTCTCGCTTTGCGAGAAATCATTTTTTATTATTTCATATAACTTTTCAATCTTTGGATGTTCTTTTTCTTTTGCTAATAATTCATTTGAATTCATAAACAAAAAATTAAATTCTGGTTTTGCAACTAATTTTACAACGCCTTTTGATTGTTTTTTTGCAGCCTGATTAAATAAATTTTTTAAATATTTATTGAGGCTCGAGAGTGTTTGGGTTTCTAATAATTCAATTGCATGCTGGAGTTTTATTGCCTGAGCGCATGCTGAAGCCGCAAGCATATAATTGAAGTTTCTGTTTCCTCTTGCAAGACTTGAAGAAATTTCTTTTTGCAGTTTAAGGAGTCTTGTTTTGTTGATAATTCCGAAGAGAACTTTTCTTTTTTTTAATTCTTCAATGTATTGGTTATAGAGTTTATTTAACATATAACGCATTTCTTCAAATTCTGCAGGAAAGGCAACTTCGATTTTTTCAAATTTTAATTCCTGCAAATATTCCCGCACATCTTCAGAATCCCTTGTTCTTATTTCGACTGCATCTATAAACAAATTCCTGCAAATTTCTTTTATTTTTTCTGTCTCACTTCCCGGCGATGCTGTTAAACCTAAAACTCTTTTATTTTTTGCCTCACGGTTGTAAACTCTTGCAATATAATTATAATCATAATTTTTTGTGCATCTGTGGGCTTCATCTTCGATTAATAAACTTATATTTTCTAAATTGTAAAGTTTTTTCTTTAAATCATTTGCAATGCACTGCGGAGTTGAGAAAATAATATCTGCAGTCTGGAAAATTTTTTTTCTTTTTTTTGAATTAACTGCTCCTGTGAAAAGTTCAATTTCGCAAAAAAGTTCTGGCAAATATTTTTTAAAATAATTCAGGTGCTGTTCAGCTAATGGTTTTGTTGGGGCGAGAAAAAGAATTTTTTGTGTGGGAAATTTTTTTATTCTTTCGATTGCAAGCATTAGAGCAATGAGAGTTTTTCCAATTCCCGTTGGCAAAACAACTAAACAATTTTTGTCAATGCATGAAGAAAAAATTTTTTGCTGATATTCTCTTGGAGTTATATTTTTTAAAAATTCTTTTGGCATGAAAATTTTAAAATTTAGTTGGTTAATATAGGTTTTGATAAATTTTTTTAAATTGTAAATCTGATTAGATAGGCTCCACTGAAAATCTCCTAAGCCGCAAGGCTTAAATTGTGTGCAATCCCTTTCAAAAATATTTCTGCTTGCATTCCCTTAATTTTCTTTGCCCGAACTTCTCCGCCGTACTTTCTTTTGAT
>JASFEO010000014.1:0-34510 GCA_050124795.1 Candidatus Pacearchaeota archaeon | reverse complement strand
CGCAATCAAAAGAAAGTACGGCGGAGAAGTTCGGGCAAAGAAAATTAAGGGAATGCAAGCAGAAATATTTTTGAAAGGGATTGCACACAATTTAAGCCTTGCGGCTTAGGAGATTTTCAGTGGAGCCCCGGGAGGGTTATTTTTGTTAACTTTCTGATTTGGTTGTTTGGAGGGGTTATTTTCTGTTAAGTTGAAATTTTGAGAATTTTTTTCTTTCATGATTTTTCTTATTTTAATAAACAAGGTAATCCCAAAAAAAAGAATCACAGTTACAATTACTGAAACAAGGATTATGAAAAATAAATGTGAGTCTGCCTTGCACTCTCTTGATTCTTCAGGTTTATCTAAAGCACTCCCGCAATTATTTGAGTCTGTGCAGATTCTTGTTTGGGTTTGGGTTTTGTCGCACTTTTCCGGTAGCCAGTCTGTGCAGGAATATGCAGGAACGCAATTTCCCAGACAACTTTGAGTTTCATTTGGTTTTCCTGTTAAATTATTGCAGCTATTTAAATCAAGGCAAGTTCTTGTTTGAATTCCCCCAGCACAACCTGACCAAGCGCCGCAACTCCAATTTTGAAGACATGTTTCTGCAGAACAATATCTTTGTTCAAGGGGTTTTGTTGAAGTATCATTGCATGAATCTAAATCTGTGCATGTTCTTGTCTGGAAATTATCTTCGCAACCTGACCAGGCGCCGCAACTCCAGTTAGAAATGCATGAGGAATTTTCTATTGAAAAAATTTCCAACTCTATTGCAGAAGAATATTCTCCGTCAGTGCCATCAGTTAAAATTATTATTTGATAAATGCCTTGCGTTTTTGCTTCTCCGACAAATGCGAAATGTTTTGTTTCAGTTGAACCAATTAAATAATTTGCAGAATTGTTCCATGTTAATGTGTCGCTGGTATTGATAAAAGTCTGGAAAAATGCGTCGGTGATTTCTGTTGTTGCCCTGAAATGAAGTCCTGAGGGAAGGGTTATGTTAACAAGAGTTATATTTCCTGAACCAGTGTTTTCAATACTGAAGTTATAATAATAAGCCTGGCCTTCTTCAACTGAAACAGAATTGCCTCCATTAATTTTTGCAACATGAATTGCACTGACAAAACAAACTGACAAAATAAAAACTAAAATTACTAAACCCCTTTTCATAATCTTTAATAGAAAAGAGAAGTTTTAAAGTTTTTTATCCATATTTATAATTTCTTTTTTGATTTTTAAAATCATCTTCAATTTCTTCTAAAGTTGTAATTTCAGACAAATGCTTGTCAGGTCGAAGTGCAGTAAATCTTGGAAAACGAAGAGCAAAACCCGATTTATAATTTGGCGACTTTTGAATTTCCTGATAAGTAATTGCTAAAATAATTTTAGGTTTTATCTTAACTCTTTTTCCTTGCTCTTCAATAATCAAAGGCTTAACTTTTTCAGTCAATTCCTCAAATGTAATTCCGGCCTCACCCTTTTTCTCTTTTATCCCCGTCCCCATTTTTCCGATTTCCAAATATTTTCCTTTTTTATTTCGACAACTTAAAATAAAACTTGAAAACCATCCACTTCTTTTTCCTGTTCCATATTCTGCACCTGTGATCACCAAATCCAAATCTCTTTCTTCAGGTTTTAATTTAACCATGTTGCCGACGCGACGACCAGGCTGATAAATTGCTTTTAAATTTTTCATCATAATTCCTTCCTGATTATCTGCCAAAGCTTTTTTGTAAAACACTTTTGCTTTTTTTTCACTATCAGTTATAATTTGCTTTGCATGAATTAATTTGTAAGGATGATTTGTAATTATTTTTTTCAAAAGTTTAGTTCTTTTTTCAAATGGCTCATCAAGCTGCGATTTTCCATTGTACAATAAAACATCAAAAATATTAAGTTCAACAGGAAGTTCATTTTGCAGTTTTTCAATTGAATATTTTCTTCTGATTCTTTGGGAAATCGCCTGAAATGGTTTATACTCCTTTGTCTTTTTGTCATAACCAACTGCTTCAGAATCCAAAATAAAAGAATTGCCCTTTACATATTTATGAATATAATCAACAACTTCAGGAAACTGCTTTGTTACATTTTCCAAATTCCGTGTAAACAAAGTCAGCTGCTTTCCTTTTTTGTGAATCAACAATCTGAATCCATCATACTTATATTCAACTGCGCAAGGCTTTCCAACTTCTTTAAAACCATCTTTAATATTCGCAACTTTTTTGCAGAGCATTGCCTTAATTGGTTTTCCAATTTCCAAATCAACCTCACTGATTTTTTTCAAATTCTTTTTACTTACCATATCAAAAACCAAGGCCAGATCATTTGACTTATCAATTGCTCTCTGGATAATTCCTGAAGCTTCTTTCTTTTTGTCCTCGCCAAAATATGCAACTGCCAATGATTCCTTAATTGTGCTTTCCTGAATTCCAATTCTTAAATCTCCGATCAAAGTTCTCACCAAATATTTTGCCTCAATAGAACTTGCAGAAGTTAATAGTTCAGTTATTAAACCAAGTTTTTTATTTACTGTTCCCTTGCCCACAAGTTCAGGCAATTTCCTTAAATTATCAACAACTTTTTTTGTTGTCAAGACATGTGAATAAAGTGTTGATTGTTTTTTTGTTTTTGTAAGTTTTTCAGCAACTTCGCCCAGATCTCCAATCTTCTTCCATTCACTAACAATTTTTTTTGCATTCACTCCAGTTGCTTTTGAAATTGCTTTTATTGCAAGTTGATTGCTAATTCCAATTCTTCTCTCATCATACTCAGGATAAATATCTCCCTCTAACAAATACATAACATCTCTATCTTCTTTTGATAAAAGCCCTAAAAACTTTGAGAGGATTTTTATTTTCTCCAGTCTCTTTGTAGTTGATGAAGCTTCTTCATAAAGTTGTGCTAATTTTTTGTATCTCATTTTAATTGCTTATGCAAATCATAAATTGCTGAAAGTGTGAAAACTGATTGAAAGATTATAAAAATAATATCCCTTAGATAAGAACTATAAATTAAAAGACAAATCCCCCCTGCGAGATAATAAGCATCTTGTTTTTTTCTTTTCTTTGTTATTATCCCAATAGAAATTAACAACAACCCAATCACACCTATTATTTTAAAATAATTTATCACCATGACTAATTTAAGAATTTCAGGTTTTTAACCTTATTGTTTTAATTTCTCTCGCAATTCATTTAAATTAATATTTTTACCCGGGCAAATTTTTTCCCGTTCTCCAACTTCTCTATGGCCCAAAATATTTTTTAAATAAAGATTATTCTCCTCAAGTTTTTCTTTTAGAAATTTAATTAAAGTTTTCATTTGTTTTTCAGTTGGTTTAATAAATTCAAAATCCCCAATCATGCAAACTGCAATTGAATTTCTGTTGTGGCCTAAACAATGCGCTCCGATAAATTCCTCACTTCTTCCTTTCAATAATTTTCCATTTTTATCAATTAACCAATGATAGCCAATATCTTCCCAGCCTCGGGTATTAACATGAAAATCTTTTATTGCGTCATAAGAATTTAAACTTCCTGAATGATGAATTACAATAAAATTTATTTTTTCTAAAAATTCCATTTATTCTTTTTTCCAAAGTCCATGTAAATTGCAATACTCTCTTGCCTTGACATCTTTTTTAACAGGAAATTTTGCCTCTGGTTTTTCACCGGGTTTTAAGAATTTTTTAGATGCCCCTTTGTCTGTTGAAATTTCTATCCACTCAATATAATGTTCAGATGTACTGGGATGCTCTTCTTCGCCGACCTTGACAATAACTCCTTGTTCATTTTTGAGAATTACAGGAACATGTTTTTCAGTCGCGGCATCAACAGAATTTTCCTTTTTTAATTTCATGGGTTGCCCGCAGCAAACAAGTTCACCTGCTCCTTCATGCAAAACTTCAATAATGTTTCCGCAAACTTCACATTTATAGATTTGAAATTTAATTGTCATTTTACATCTTTAGATTAATTTCATCCTGAGATTGAACTCCTCTTGTTTTCTGAAAAAATGGAATCATCTTTTTATAATGTTCTGCTTCTTCACTATCTCCTACTCTCGGAGTAAAAGGATTATTTGCTCCCACGCTGATTAGATATTTTTCATCACAAGATTTACATTTGTAGATTGTATTAGTCCATTCATTTGGAAAATTTTGTCTAACTTCTTGAGGCGCATGGCATTTTGTACATCCAAAACCAATTATAACATACCCTTCTAATACTGTACGCTCACCCTGTTTTTTTATGCATCTCAAATCTTGTTCTAGAATTTCTACTTCAATCTTTTTTGTCATAAAAAACTAACTAATCCAAAGTTTATATAATTTTACTTTTTCTTCTTCCCGCGAGGTTCATAATTTTTCTTAAAATATTCACAAGCTGGACAGCACTTTGCGCCTTGCCTGCAATGAGGACAAGCTAATTCTCCATAAACAATCGGATTGCCGACGAAGTTTACAATTAATGGCCACAAAGTTAATCCTAAAATTAGAAAACTAAAATCCTTAATTAAAAGATAAATCCCTGCGAGCATAGGAATAAATGCAACTAATAAACTCGGAATAAAATCCTTAAACGAGAGTGTTTTCTCGCAAAACTTTTTTGGATTTCCTTTTTTAAAAAACAACGGCGCAATCTTTCCTCTTCCTGCAACACATCTTTTTCCATAATAATAACAATGCCTGCACCCGTCCTTATACACTGAATACTCAATAAATAAGATATAAACAAAAAACAACACCCCTGCAAATAAATGCACACTAAACATTAAAAAAAGCCCGGCAAAATAAACAGACCATGTAACTAAATTATAAATCAATACATTTTTCCAAGGATAATTTTCATAAAGTTCTGGTTTCCCCTTTTTCATAAAAAACCAAAGATTAAGAAGTTTAAATAATTATTGTAAAAATTGATAAGATGGATTTTTTAGATTAAAAATTTCACCGGTATGAATATCCTTATATTCATGAAATTCATCCTTCAAAGTTTTCCTATTAAACAGTGGGCTGTTGTCAGTTAAGGCTGTTAAATCTTTTGAATGTGTTAAAGGGTTTGTGCAAACATTAATTCCTTTGTTAAACATCTGTCTTAATTCTCCTCTTCTTTTTTTACTAAGAAATTTTATTTCATCCACACTAAATAATTTTGTAAGCGGAACAAAATTATTTCCCTCCTGTCTCATCATCAACTTTATCCACTTTGTCCCATTTTTATTTTCGCATGCATCGACTATAAAACATTCTCTTTCTCCAAAGTAACTATCTTCGGAAAGCCCGCAAACATAAAGTTCATCTGCCATAAATAGATAATTATTTTTCAATATTTAAATATTGTTGTATTAAAATTCTAATGTTGCAAAGCACTTAATAATTCTCACACCAAACTTCATAATAACTTCTATCATGCTTGCAGGCTGGGCAAGTTCCGGGAGCCTCTTCACCGATATGAACATAACCGCAATTCCTGCACTTCCATCCAACTTTCTCACCCTTAACAAAAACTTTATCCTCTTCAACATTTCTAAGAAGTTTTCTATATCTTCTTTCATGATACTGCTCAACTTCTGCAATTTCTTTAAATGAATCTGCCGCATCGTCAAAGCCTTCCTGTCTTGCGACTTTTTCAAACTCAGGATAAATTGAACCCCACTCTGCTTTTTCGCCTTCTGCTGCAGCCAATAAATTTTCCTCAGTTGTTCCAATCTTTCCTGCAGGATATTCTGCAGTAATTTCCAAAAGTTCTCCATTTATTTCTTTTAAATGTTTAAAGAAAATTTCAGCATGCTCTTTTTCATTGTCAGCAGTCTCAGTAAAAATCGCAGCAATTTGTCTGTAACCTTCTTTTCTTGCAACACTTGCAAAATAAGTATAACGATTTCTTGCCTGACTCTCGCCTGCAAAAGCTTTAAGCAAATTCTTTTCTGTTTCACTTCCTTTTAATTCCATTGAAGATTAAAAAAATATTAGTTTAAATAATTTTTGAATTACGATTAAGTGAAATTATTTTTTAAGCAACTTAGAAAGTTGGTATCCGTCGCTGCCAATAATTTCTGAAAGTGGATCTCTTCTTTTATCAGAATCTTCTTCAAAATCAGAAACAAGATTATCAACTTTTCTACCTAAAACTGCAAATGCCCTCCTCTCATGTTTCGTTGCTCTTGAAAGTATTCTGCGAGACAATTTGCTATATTGGTTAACAATTTCTTTTGCTTCACGAGCATATTGTTCATTATCCATAAAATTACACCAAAAGTTTAGTTTATAAAAATTATTGTGATTGATTTTAATTTCCTTTCCGATTTCCTGCACGTCGACTTGGACGCGCTTTATTTGCAGGATGCTTGCTTCTTAGTCCTCTCGACTTTTTAGCACTTGATGTTAAACCGTGAGATGCGCGTTTTTTATTAACTCCCTTGGTTGTCCAATTAATTGTTTTGTCGTTTTTGATTTCCGGCCTCTCTGGGTCAACGCAAATAACTTCATAAAAATAATTTATTCCGTCTTTGCCGATTAAATATGAATTTAACACAACCAGATTCCTGAATTTATTCTCAACCCTGCTTTCAGCAATCCACTTATAGTTCATATGCAAATTTTTTCTAATGTGCATTCTCTTACTTCTTCGCCCGGCATTTGGTCTCGGTCTTTTATGCCCCCCTCTTTTTATCCGAACTCTAATCACAACAAAACCTTTTTTATTTTTATAACCAAGACTTCTTGCCCTGTCTAACCGAAGAGGTTTCTCAACTTTTGTAAGCACATTTGACTTTCTCCACTCAATCATTCTTTCTCTCAAAGTTTTCTTGTCAGGCTTTTTCCAAGCTTCCCGAATATAATGATATAATCCTTTCATTTGATTACTCCTGTAAGCAGATGAGTGAAAACCTTTTTAAGGTTTACTCTAACCATGTAAATAAAAGAAGAATTTTAGTTTAAAAAGATTTGGGAAGCTAATTTTTAACTAATTAATAAAATAAAATAAAATAAAAAATTTATTCTGCTGTGTCTGTTGAAGGAATTTGCCCTGCATTTGTCACTACAATTCTATTCGCGACCCTTGCCGCAACAGCAGTTCTGACTTTTTCAGCCCGATTAATTCTCACAGCAGTTTTTGCAACACCACTTGCACTATCTGCAACATTTGCTCTGACTTCTGCAATTGCATCTTCGGAGAGTCCTTCTTTTTCTAAAAGCCTTTCCTGAATTTGTTCATGAACTTCTGCGCGTCTTCTTTGTGCGGCTGCAAAAATATTCCATCTGGAAGGTTTTACAATTCTTGGCTTTACAATTCTTGTTCTTGCAATTGCACTAACAGACCATGTCCCTGCGTAATTTCCACTAGTTAGAGTCAAAGTTCCAAACCAGAGTTTGATGTAAGTGTATTTTTTTGGTTTTAATACAAGTGTTCCTGCGCTGTTTCCGTCGGAGTCAAGCAGATTAAAAGTAATTTGTTCGTCAGTAAACTCACTTTTTTCTAATCTAAACTTTTCATGTCTTTCTCCTGCTCCGAGCATAACATATCCAAACTTTTTTGTGGTTATTTCTGCGCTTGCCGCGTCTGTGATAGTTGAATCTTCCACTATTCTGTCAGCAACCCAAAGTCCTCTGAAAATATCTGCATTACTTTCATCATCTTTTACAATAAATCCTCGTCCATAGGTTACCTGCCGGATTCTTAAAACATTGTCTTCAGGCATTTCTTCTTCAGGAATTATCTCCTCAATTTCCTCAAAATCATCTGCAGCCTCTAAATCATCAAGAACTTCAACATCATCTGAACCAATCACATCACTTTCTGCAAAGCTCTCATCATCTGCAACTACAACCGGCAGAATACTCAAAATCAAAACCAGTGACAAAATTATTGCGCTAAATTTTATTTGTTTCATATTTCAACCTCCTTTCAATTAAATATAATAAGATAACAAGGGAAATTTATTATTTAAAAGTTTCTAATAAATATTTAACTTGTAAGTTCTCATAAAACTTTATAACTAAATAATTTTTAGAATTTTCATGACAAAGAAAAAATATTACTCACATTCTAAAATTGGAACATTTGAACAATGCCCGAGAAAATTTAAATTCAAATATATTGAAAAAATCCCTGAAGAATTAAAGACAATTGAAGCGCATCTTGGGACAGTTGTGCATGCAACACTTGAATGGCTTTACTCTTTGAAAATAGAAAACAAAAAAATCCCTGATATCAGTGAAGTTATCTCTTATTATACAGAAAAGTGGAGAGAAGAATTCTCAACAGAAACAAAAATAATAAAACAGGGGATGGAACTCAAAGATTATTTTAGCAAGGGTGTGCAGTTTCTTCTTGAATATTATAACAGGAATTATCCATTTGATGATAACACATTGGAAGTTGAAAAAAAGATCTTAATAAATCTGGATGACGACGGGAAATATCTAATTCAGGGGTACATTGACAGACTAAGCCATAATAAAGAAAAAGATGAATATGAGATTCATGATTATAAAACTTCAAATAGTTTTCCTGACAAAGAAAAGGTTGAAAATGACAGGCAGCTTGCGCTTTACTCGCTTGCAATTCGCGAGGTAATCGGCGAAGATAAAAATATCTGTTTAACCTGGCACTACTTAGCGTTTGACAAAAAAGTCTGTTCAAGAAGAACAAATGAACAATTAAATGAATTAAAAGAAAAAATATTAGAGCAAATTAAAGAAATTGAATCAACAGAAAAATTTCCCACTTTTATTTCTCCGCTTTGTGACTGGTGCGGATATAAGAAGATTTGTCCTGCTTGGAAATAATTCTTTGAAAAAATTAATCTTCTTTTTTGATATATCCATTTAGAATTCCTTTGCCGCGAATTTCATAAAAAAGTTTTTTGAGATCTGGATAATCTTCTCTGAAAAATCGTGAGGCCCCTGTAAAATCATAATTCTCTCTTCCATCTCCCCTCATACCTCTGTTAACTAAATCCAGCGCCTGTTTTTTACTTCTAATTTGTTTTGCAAGTTTCTCAAGGGAATTTGCAACTTTATCAACTGAAAAATCGTTTTCTTTTGTCATAATTACCTTATTAGTTGCGCCTCATTTAAAATTAAAATATTTTCATCTATTGGTTCGTAAGACATCCCCCATGAATAAAACCTTTTTGAATTAGGAAACTTTGCTAAAGCTTCAATATAAGAACCGCACGAAGTACTTTCAGCTTGTAATAATTTTTCCATCTTCTCTCTTGACTTAATATTATAATAAGGAATTAACAATTTCCCGACCTGAATAGGTTCTTCACGAGAATCAAAAATCTCTTCTCCCTTATGAATCTCTCTTCTTTTTTCAAATCTGCCAAACGGAAAAGACCACTTCAGGTCAAAAGAAAAATCCTCTCCTCGAAATTTTGGAATAACATCGAATAAATTATCTCCTTCTTCAAGTCTCTTCAAAAGACCTATTGGTTCAGAATCCAACTACACATTTGCCCAATCATAATTATTATAAACAAAATAAGGAACTTCTATTACTCCGCCCATAATCTTTTTACTCCTCAAGCCTTTTTAAGGATTATTGTAATAGAAAAGATAATTATTCTGCCCCGACAGTTTCCCCGTTAACTTCGTTATCAACAACTTTTACTAAATCTGTTACATAATCACCTTGCTGCAGTTTTACAATTCTCACACCTTGCGTTGCCCTTCCCATAATTCTAATATTTTTCAAAGTTGTTCGCATGACAAGCCCCTTTGCAGTTGTAATAATTATGCTGTCGTCGGAATTTACTGAAACTGTTGTTACAACGTCGCCTGTTTTTGGAGTTATTTTTAAATTAATCACACCTTTGCCCGCTCTTGCAGTTTTTCTATAGTCTTCAACTAAAGTTCTTTTGCCATAACCTTTTCTTGTGATTGTTAAAATTGCCTCAGTTGACAAAATTTCCATGCTCACAACTTCATCTTCTTTTCCTAATTTGATTCCTGTCACTCCATAACTTGCTCTGCCCATGCTTCTGACATCATTAGAATTAAATCTTATTGCCTGACCTTTTTTAGTTGCAATGCAGACTTCCTGTTTTGGTTTTACAATTTCAACTCCAATTAGTTCGTCTGAATTATCGTTGGGGAGATTAATTGCCTTGATTCCCGAAGCCCTTGGTTTTGAAAAATTAGATAATGAAATCTTTTTTACAATTCCTTTTTTAGTTGCCATGAATAATGAGTCGTCGAAATTTTTAACAGAAATAACATTTGTCACTCTTTCATCTCTTAAGTTTAATAAGTTAATAATTGCTTTTCCCTTGCTGTATCTTTCTGCTGACGGCAAATCATAAGTTTTAAGCCACAGGACTCTTCCTCTTGTTGTGAAAAATAATAAGTAATCATGAGTTGAGCAGGTTATCATTTGTTTTACAAAATCCCCCGTAGCTAAATTACTTCCAATAACTCCTTTGCCTCCCCGCTTTTGTTCTTTATAAGTTTTCACATTCATTCTTTTGCAATAACCCTTGTCAGTAATTGTCACAACAACATCAGTTTTCTGAACTAAGTCTTTTTCAGTGAGTTCACTAATCCTCTTTAAAATCTGGGTTTTTCTGTTGTCTCCATATTTATTTTTTAATTCATTAACTTCTTTTACAATAATTTTCAAAACTTCTTTTATGTTTGCTAAGATTTTCTCAAACTCACTTATCTTCTTTTTTAATTCTTCAGATTCTTTTTTTAGTTTTTCAGTTTCTAAACTTGTAAGCTGCTGCAACTTGGTTTCTAAAACTGCTTCTGCCTGTCTTTTTGTTAATTTAAATTTTTTAATCAATCCTTCAAGAGCCTCGGCTTTTGCTTTTGACTTCTTTATCAAACTGATCACTGCATCAATATTTTTGAGAGCTATGAGAAGTCCTTCGACAATTTCTTGCCGTTCTTTTGCTTTTTTTAAATCATACTTTGTTCTGTTTGTGATAATTTTCTTCCTGTATTTTACATATTCTTCCATGACATTTTTCAAATCCAAAATCTTTGGCTGGCCGTCGACAAGTGCTAAGAAATTAACATTAAATGAATCCTGCAATCTTGTATATTTGTATAAAGAGTTGATTACGAATTTTGAACTTGCGCCTTTTTTTAATTCAATGACAATCCTGATTTTTCCCTTATTTGATTCATCTCTTAGGTCTGCGACATCTTTTATTTTTTTATTTTGGATAAGGTTCGCGATTTGTTCGACTAATGTTGATTTGTTTAGCATATAGGGAATTTCAGTTATGACAACTGCCTCTTTATTTTTAATATTTTCAGTTGTGACTTTCCCGCGCATGATGAGTCTTCCTCTTCCTGTTTTGTAAAGTTCATTCATGTCTCCTTGCACATAGCCGCCAGTTGGGAAATCAGGACCTTTGACAATCTCGCAAAGTTCATCAATTGAAATGTCGGGATTTTTAATATAAGAATTTATTGCTTCAACAGTTTCAGTTAAATTATGCGGAGGAATATTTGTTGCCATACCAACGGCAATTCCTGTTGCGCCGTTTAACATTAAAGTCGGCAATTTGCCCGGAAGAAGTTCAGGTTCTTTTGTTGAGCCGTCATAATTATCAACAAACTTAACTGTCTCTTTTTCAATATCCTCGATTAGTTCAGCAGAGATGTTCATTAATTTAGCCTCAGTATAACGCATTGCAGCCGGCGGGTCTCCGTCGATTGAACCAAAATTTCCCTGACCAAATACTAATGGATATCTTAATGAAAAGTCCTGCGCCAGTCTAACCATTGCATCATAAATCGCAGAATCGCCATGAGGATGATACTTACCCATAACTTCACCGACAACTGTTGCTGATTTTCTTGTCTGCACATTTGGTTTTAATCCCATTTTGTTCATAACATATAAAATACGCCGCTGAACAGGTTTCATTCCATCTTCAATTGACGGCAAGGCACGTGAAACAATAACACTCATTGCATAATCTAAATATGCCTTTTTCATTTCACCTGAAACTTCTGAATTAATTACTCCTTTTTCAGTTGAGCAGTCTTTAAGTGTGTTGTCGCATTTAGGCTCTTCAATATTTTCTTTTTCTTCTGTCATTTTAATTTAGCTAAGTCTCCATTTAATTCAATAACGTTTATTGCTTCTAATTCATCTTTACATTTTTCAGGGATTTTATTTAATAAGAATATTTTTTTATTTCTGTTAAAAGCCATTCCAATTTCCATTATAGAGTTAATTCCTATATGGCAGGTTTTTTCATCTTTATCATAATTAGCAACCAGAATTGCATCTGACTTTTCCAGATCATCATTAAAATCTTCCATTGCTTTTAATTTTATATTAGTCTCATTTGGATAAACCTCATCAGGAAGAGGGATTCCAATAATCTGATTACCTTGTTCTTCTAATTCTTTTTTTAACTCCTCAAACTTTTCATAAAACTTCATGCTTCCAATAATTGTTATCCTCATTCCTCTTCCTCCTCAGATTCTTCATCGTCGATTTCTTCAGCATGATGAATCACAAGTTCATTTGCTTCGTCAAGGTCAAAATGAAAATGCTGTTTTGTTTCTTTTAATTCTTTTAGCATTTCAATTAATTCGTCAATATCTTCATCATCAAGTGCAAATTCCCAAACATCAATTTCTTCTGTTTCTTCGCTGTCAAGGTCAATCACAACTTCTTCTTCATTATCATCTTCGTCGTCAATATAATCATATTCAATTGGCATCTTCTTCATCCTCCTTGTCATTTCTATCCATGAATTCCATAAATTCTTCTTCATTTAATTCTTCTTCAATAACATCATCACCAGTCCAGCCGCATTTGCGGCATTCCCATTCTCGTCCTCCGCCTTCTTCAGCGTCGCTGTTACTTAAAACAAGCCTGACATCCTCACTCTTGCATTTCGGGCACATTCTAACTTTGAAAACTCTTCCTTCCTTTTTTTTCTTGACACTTTTGCCCTGAGCTTTTGCATAATCTTCAGGAGAATCATAACCTTCTAAAATCCATGCAGGTGTTGCTAGTTTTGATTTTTTCTTTGGCATTTTAAACTATAACCTCTAAATTATTTAATCTTTCTGAATCATCCTGCAAATTAACTTCACAAGCACCAGGATATTTTTCACAAATAAGAGTTAAATATCCATGGGCATTTGGAATTGAGAAATTACTTGCTTTGATTTGTCTTAAGATATAATTGCATTTTTCTAGCTTTGAGCATTTTTCTTGTTCAATTCCCTGAAGAATTAAATCTTTAACTCGTCCTAAAATCTCTTTTTGAAAATTCTCAACCTCGCTACTATACCTATGTTTTATTTTACTCATTTTAATTTGTTAATAATTCAATTTTAGTTATTAAAGACTTTTTTCTTAAAGGACAGTTCTCTGGAACATTTATTTCTGTTAACCCATATTTGCATATTAATTTTCTTTTTTCAATATTTGGGTGTGAACAAAAATTTTCATAATCTGAAAAAAGGCAAGAATCTTTTATAATCTCTCGTTCATTATTATAAGTTATTTTTATTTTATTCATTTTAATTTGTTAACTCCTTTCTTATTTTAAATAATTGATTAGACTTCTCATAAACTTCAGAGGGCTTAAGCCTAATTAATCTTTGTGCATCATATTGATTACCTTTTAACATTCCGGTAAATCTTTTTTCTCCAATAGTAGCAATGCATTCTCGGTATAATTTCTGAGGGGAAACTACTCCCTCTACGAAAAAGCCATCTGGATTAACAAGCTCATGCAAAAAATGACTGGCCTCATGCCCTGCAGTTTCCCTATTTTCAATATTAGGGCTATATTCTGGTAGTATTATTTTTGCATTTTTTCCATTAATTGATGGAAGATAAAGTCCTGCTGACCGAGGATAATTCGGCCTTGTTAAAACTTCCAAACAAAACTTATTCCATATCTCACTACCAAAATTAATCCCAAAAAATTCTGATAATCTTACTATTGCTATCCCGGATAACTGAGCATTTTCATCATCTTTATCATTAATGTTCCAATAATCCTCAAAAAAATAAGTTATCATTTTACTCCTTCTCGTCATGACCTCCTGCTAATTTATTTGCATGCCCGACTTCTTTCATTTTTCCCACAGGCATTCTTTTTTCATATTCCTCCAGAACTTTCTGCAATTCATATTCAGCATCTGTCCCAAGTTGATTTGCCATTTTCAAAATTATAAACAAAACATCACCAATAAAATTGTCTGCTTCATTTTGATTTTCTTTAATAATTTCTTTTTGTTTTTCCTCTGGAATCCATTTAATTAAATGCCATAATTCTCCAATTTCTTCATTCATGTTTAAACATAAGTCTTTAATATTCCAATGCTTATCCCAGCCTCGGGTCTCATCAAACTTTTTTATTTTTTCCTGAAATTCGTTTATCATTTTATAATTCACCATCCCATTCTTTAAGAAATCTCTCTAAAAATTCCTCAACAAATTTATATCTACCTTTTGCTAATTTCTTAGCCTCTTCAGTGTAAAAATTCTCTGGTTTTAATTTTAATAATTTTTCATAAAAACCATTAATTGTTGTATCAGAATAACCTTTATTTTTGTAATCTTCTTTTGGAGGGATTTTTGGGTCATACAAAGGTCTATCAACTTTTCCTCCTGTTGAAAATATCCCTCCAATAGTTATTGCTCCTAATGCATCAAGTTTATCTGCATCACTTAAAATTTTAGCTTCTTCTGTTTCAGGTTCAGGTCCTCTACTCTGGCGATGAGCCTCAATTGCATGAACCACCTTTTCTATTTTGTCCTCTGGAAAATCAGTTTTTTCTAAAATTTCTTTGGCAATTTTTGCACCTTCTTGTGCATGGCAAATTTCTCCATTAAGTTCATCCTGCTTTTTTCTTGCAATATCATGAAGTAAAACCGATGCTTTTAAAATATCTAAATCAATTTCTTTTTCTTTTGATAAATGCAGGGCTAAATTAAAAACCCTTTGTGTATGGTCAAATGCATGACTTCCGCCTTTCTCAAAATAATCTTGTATCTGTTCTCTTAATTCTTCATAAAATTTTTCATCCATTTTTTCCTGAAAATTTTTTACCATTATTTATCCCCTCCAAAATAATTAACCATCCTCTTTTCAATCTGTTCGCACATAGTGTGATAAATAAATTCATGAGCTTCCTGTATCCTTGCAGTTTCTGTTGAATTAACTAAAATCTCTAAATTTGCTAAGTTTTTTTCATGAATTTTTCCTCCAGTTTTTCCGCTCATTAAAAGATTGTAGGTTCCGATTTCCTGTCCTTTTTCAAAAGCTTTAATTACATTCTTTGAATTTCCTGAAGTGGTTATGCCCCACAGAACATCCCCTTTTCTTAGATATGCTTCCACCTCTCTTGCATAAGCATCTTCAAAAGAAAAATCATTTGATAATGCAGTTAAAACAGCGCCACTTGTTCCTGCAGCTTTGACAGCAAAGGGTCTTCTGTCAAGTTTGAATCTTCCAACAAGTTCTCCTTCAATATGAATTGCATCTGCAAAAGACCCGCCGTTTCCCATGACTAAAATGCATCCATTATTTATAAAACAATCAACAATTTTTTTATTTGCCTCTGTTATATTTTCTTCCTGTCCAATTAAACTCTCCATAACATTAATATGTTGTTCAAGGTTTTTTATTAAATAATTATTTTCCATTTTATACATCCAAATTAGCCTCCTTTGCATTTTCCTGAATAAATTCTTTACGCGCCTGCACATCATCGCCCATTAATAATGAAAAAACCTGATCAGCCTCAACTGCATCTTCAATAAAAATCTTTTTTATCTTCCTTGTCTTAGGGTTCATCGTCGTATCCCAAAGCTGCGTTTCTGTCATTTCTCCTAAACCTTTGAATCTTGTAACATTTGTTGCATTAAGTTTTTCAACTGTCTTGCGAAGTTCTTCTTCAGTATAAACATAATAATCCTTTTTCTTTCTGATTCTAAAAAGCGGGGGCATTGCTGCATAGATATGACCTTCTTTAATTAACTCGGGGGTGAACCTGAAAAAGAAGGTAAGTAACAAAGTTTTAATATGCTCACCGTCGACATCTGCATCAGTCATTATTACAATTTTTGAATATCTTAATCTCTTTAAATCAAACTGGTCTCCAACTCCTGTGCCAATTGCAGTTATCATGTTTGTGATTTCCTCACTTGACAAGGCTCTTACTGGATTTGATTTTTCAACATTCAGAATTTTCCCACGAAGAGGTAAAATAGCCTGAGTCTTTCTATCACGCCCCCCCTTTGCGCTTCCTGCTGCGCTCTTTCCTTCAACAATATAAAGTTCAGTATTCTCAGATTTTTTATCAGAACAATCCGTTAATTTCCCAGGAAGACCTCCTAATGAAAATGCGTTTTTTCTTCTGACTAAATCTTTTGCTTTTTTTGCTGCGAGTCTTGCCTTTGCAGAATCAAGTGCTTTTGAAGTTATTTTTTTTGCAACTGCCGGGTTCTCCTCGAAAAACTCGCTTAATGCAGAACTTGCAATTGAATCAACAAAACCCTTGACTTCGGAATTTCCTAATTTTGTTTTTGTCTGCCCCTCAAACTGCGGGTCTCCGATTTTAATGCTCACAATTGCAGTAATTCCTTCTCTAACGTCATCCCCGGATAAACTTCCCTGTTTTAACAAACCTTTTTTCTTTGCGTAATCATTAATCACTCTTGTTAATGCAGTCTTGAAACCTGAGACATGCGTCCCTCCTTCAACTGTGTTTATTGTGTTTACAAATCCAAAAATGTTTTCCCTGTAGCCTGAATTATACTGAACTGAAATATCAACTGCTGTGCCGTCGCCTTCCCGCTTGAAATAAATTGGCTTATGCAAAACATCTTTTGTTTTATTAATCCACTTGACAAATTCAACCAAACCGCCGGCAGCAAAAAACTCTTCAGATTTATTTTTGTTTTTATCTTTTAAAATTATCTTTAATCCTGCATTTAAATATGCAATTTCTCTAAACCTTGTTTCCAAAACTTTGTAATCAAAATTAAGAGTTGAGAAAATTTCTTCGTCAGGCCAGAAAGTTATTCTTGTTCCGGTCTCATTGTTCCCGCACTTTCCGATAATTTTTAATTTTGTTTTTGCTGTACCTCTGGAATATTCCTGTTTGTGAACTTTTCCATTTTGTTTTACTTCAACAATTAATTTTTTGCTTAGTGCATTAACACATGAAATTCCAACTCCGTGAAGACCTCCTGAAATTGCGTAGGACTTCTTGTCGAACTTTCCGCCTGCATGAAGTTTTGTTAAGGCGACCTGAACTGCAGGAATTTTTAATTGCGGATGCATACCAACAGGAATCCCTCTTCCATTATCTTCAACAGTGCATGAACCATCTTCATTAATTGTAACTTTTATTAAATCTCCATTTCCAGCCATGTGTTCGTCAACAGAATTATCAACTACTTCATAGACTAAGTGGTGCAAACCTTCTTTACCTGTTGAACCAATATACATTGCCGGTCTTCGTCTTACTCCTTCCAAACCTTCCAGAACTTTGATTTCACTTGCGCCATAAGTATTCGCCATTTTGAATGTAAATAAAATCTCAATTAAAGATTTCTAGAATAAAAAATCCCTTTTGGTTTATAAACTTTTCTTACCACAAAAAAGTTTTTATCGTCGGAAAAAAGGTTAAAAAGGGAATCCTGCAGAATAAAATGAATATTAGAGATTAACAATTTTTTTAAAAGAGAAAAAAAGAAAACTTTATGGATAATTTAAGAAAAAGAATAATCTCTGAACATGGAGTAAATCTTTGCAACCCTGAGAAATACTATATTACTGAATGCTATGACTATTCAAAAGAAGATATTTGTCCGGGAACATGCGCTTATACTAAGAAAATGCAAAAAATTCTGGAAGGGGAAAAAAGAATTCAGTTTAATGAAAAAATCTTTCAAAATTTAAATCAAATTGGAATTGAATTTATTTAGAAAATTCTATGACTAATTTTTCATTTCTGACTTCAGGGTGAAATAAAATTCCATAAATATTTTTTGTCTTATGTTTTATTGCCTGAGGAATTTCTGAAATTACGAAATCTTCAAATTCATATGGAGTAATTGCATAATTATTATGAAGATGATAAACTTCATTTTTTCCAATTAAACCTAAAAATTCTTTTGTAAAATTTTCAGAGTAAAAACCAATTTCAGTTTTTTGTTTTATGATTGAATTAAAAACCAGAGAAATAATCTGCATGCCTGAACAAATTCCAAGAATTGGCTTTTTAGAATTTTTTATCCAATTAAATCTTTCAATATCTTTTAAGAAAAAATCATCATGCAAAGAAGTTCCAGTGATAATAATTTTTTTTGCAAAAGCCAGATGATGTTTTTTTAATTTTTTATAGTGAATAGTTTTGAATTTTGAATTTTGTTTTTTTAAAATTTCTTCAATTGGTTTAACAAACTCCAAATCATGCAAAAGTTCTTTATTTGTTTTTATTATTAGTATTGTCATTTTAAAAATTTCATTAATCTCTCAAAATCCTCTTCTTTAAAATGAATAAAAATAACTTTTGTATCCAAATTATCTTCTAAAATAATTTCTGAAATTTTATACATAGTCCAGTTACAAAAAGAAGAGGTTCCTTTTTTTGATATTGAAAATAAATTTGTTTTTGGGACAAATAATTTATAGAATTCTTTTCCATCTTTTGAGACATTCTTATTATTAAATTTATTTATTGCAATTGACTCAATGCATGACCTGTTTGCCTTTGCACATCCAATAATAAAATTAGGTTTTTCTCTAATCAAGTTTTCTCTTAATTTCTTTAGATCTTCTTTTAGTTTTCCAAATACAATTAAATTTTTAAAATTTTTATTTAGTTCTTCTCTAAAGGGATTTGTTCTAAAAGTATAAATTATTTTTTTCATTTTAAAATTTATTCAACCTCCAATTCACGACGAAAACTATTTTCACCTTCTTTAGTATCTTTATAATTTTTTATTTTTAATTCATGACTAAATAATGGGCAATTCAGGACAAAAGTTTCAAATTCCCCTCCTTCTCCAGCGACGTGAATTTTATATTTTTTATTTAATTCAATAATTTCTTTAATGAATTTTTTGTCAATTTCCCGTCCTAAAAAAGATTTTTCAAGAGGGTATGCAAAAACTCCTGAGACAATTATTTTGAATTTGTTTTTTATTAATTCATGAAGATAAGATAGTTCGTCTTTTTGCCAGAGAGGATTAAAACATTCAAGATTTAATTTGTTGCAGATTTTCTGAATTTTTGAAGCCTGATAAACCGAGGCAATCGCACCAGTCACAATACCTTCAATTTCAAAATCTTTTTTTGCTTCTATAATCCCTTTTTCTAAATCCTCAAGTTCAGTTTCTTTTTCACCTTTTGTTTTTTTGATAATCAGCGGGATATTCATTGCGCCTGCTTGAACTTTTGTTTTCTTTATCGACGGAGTGTGAAACATAAAACTATTTTTATTTTCTGACAAAATTGAAATCAAACAAGTTAATTCATGTCCATGCTGCCTTGCCAAATACGCAGCAAAGCACGAGTCTTTTCCTCCTGAAAACAAAACACCTAATTTCATAAGCTTAAAAACAAAGCCTTTCTTAAATTAATTATGATAATACTCTAAAGTAGTGACATTAGAAAGGTTTAAAAGGGGAAAATTATATTAAAGAATATGAGAAATTCGGCAGGCAAATTTTGGGAAAAAACAAAAAAAGTTATCTCTTTAGCGTCTGCTTTTGCAGTTTTTGCAACAGGTTCTGCATTTGCTTACCAGAATAAAACTCTTGAAGAAGAACTTTTAAGATTAAAACCCGCAGGAAGTAAATTAAGGCTATCAGATTCAGAAATCTCAACTAAATTTTCTGCAGATTACAATCTCCCAGATGGGATTGACTTTGGTTTAACGGACCTGACAATAACTCTTGATTCAGGAAAAGATAGTCCTCCTTATTTTGAATATGAAATTTCTAAAGAGGATTTTGATTTTAACCCAAAAGGGATTAAAGTTCTTAAATTCACAAAGGATTTTGGGAACTTTCTTTCAAAAAAAGAATTAAAAGAGCAATTCACAAAAGTTATTACCAGAGGAATGAATTTGGAAGATGTTGTGCTTTTTCAGGGCCAGCCAGTAACAGTTGGGGATATGAAAGAAATGTTTAAAGAAATTGATGGTTTTTCAGAGACAACAAGAGAAAAAAATTCTTTGGGATATAAAATTGATTTAAGCGGGTTTGCTAATGCGGATAATTTAACTACGACATTCCAGGGATTTGAAACAAGGGATGGCGAAAAAATTAAATTTATTCATGGATTCAAAGGAATCTATAATGTTAATGTAGGGGCTTATTTTAATTTGGGTGTGGGCCGGCCTGATTCAATTACTCTTGGTGATTTTGCAAATAGGAATTTTCCGGAACATAATAAATGGATTTCATTATTGCCTGAAGATATTTCAAAAATAAATTTAAAAAAATTAAAGATTGATGCTGAAGCAGGAACAGATTATTATAGTAAACTAACTGTCTCGGAATTTGCGCAGGTTGAAACTCCAAGATTTATTTTTGGAGCAATGCAGGAAAATTCAGAAGAAAATGAAACTCATTCAAGAGTTTTTGCAAATCTTAGGGCAAATCCTGAAAACTTATCAGCAACCATAGAACTCGGAGAAGAAAATAGTGAAGTCGAAAAAGAATCTAAAAGAGATTTGGTTTATGGAATTTTAAAACCAAATGAAAATTTTTCAGCTATGGTAGGGTGGAAAAATAAAAATACAAGAATAAGAACTAAGTTAGAAAGAGGAATTTCAAGAGTAGGTGTTGAGAGGGATGGCCAGCGTCATGAGGAGACTAATAAAAGAATTAAAAAAATAGAGAATAGTTCAAAGAGTGAAATTATTTATGGTTTTGCCAGAAAAAGCCCGCTCTTTTTTATTCCAGGGATTGATACAGAACTTTCAGGATTTGCAACTACAACAAATTATCCTGATGATAATTCAAATGTTGGAGCGACTATTAAAAGCAGACTTGTAAATGGAATTATAAATAGTAATGGAAACTATAAAACATTTTTAACTTTATTTGGAAACAAAGGTCATAATCCTTTTCCAGAGTATTTTAATGAAAAAATAAATCGTGAAATTAATCCTTTAGGAAATATGTTTGAAGATATTACAAGAAGAGAATTATATAGAGAAATGAATGGAGTATTTTTAGAAGGTTTAAAAGAAGGTGAAGAAGCAAGAGTCGGCGGAGTTTTTGCTCCTAAAGGAGATTCTTATATTAGGGGTGGGGGGATTACCGGAGAAAATACAAATGGGTTTTATGCAAGTGCAGAAATTTTTGGAATTGGGATTAATGCACTTTATAAAAAAATTGAAGATGGCATAAACAAAAGGCATGGAGAAAATGCAAGTGCAGGATTATATTATAATTTTAATAGGGTGGCTGCGGAATTAAACTTTCAAAGTAAACCAGATGAACTAACTAAACCAGACAAGGTATATGTTGGTGTTAGGTGGATGTTTTAAATCCCTGCCAAAGGTTCGCTAAATTCATTCTTAATTTTCTTTAATCTTTTTTTAGAAATTCTTCTTTTTGGTTTTGCTTCCTTACTAATTTCTTCTCGCAATTCTGCAAACGGGTCGCCGTTATGTTTTATAAAAACTTTTTTTAGCCAAATATGAATTTCTTCAAAATGATCAACTTGTTCAAGCCAGAGTTTGTTTTGGTTTTCCAAATGCAAAAGCGGGGAAAATGAAAAAATTCTTTCATCCTTGTTCTCGCCAATTAATTTTGTGAAGGTTATTTTTTTGTGGTCTTTATTTTTTTCAAAATGAATATTTACTTTTTCGTAAATTTCTTTTATTTTATCTTTTATGCTGAAATTTTTTTTTGGCATGGAAAAGTTAGTTCGCCTCAAGGCATTTTTCGTAATGATTTCTTTTTTTATTCTTCTGTTCTCAGTAATAATCGCCTTATTCAAACTCTCCATTAATTCCTGCAAGGTAACTTTTCTGTAACGCGGCATGGGGCTCCTTGGCACAAGTTCAGGAATTTCATCCTCAAGTTCAATTCTCTCGAGGACATGTTTTTTCTTTTCTTCAGAACCAAACAAAATTTCGTCAATACTTTTAATATATTTATTCAACAAAATTTCAGATTTAATTCTTAGGAGAAGCGCAGCCGCAAGAAGAACTTTTGAGGAAATAAAAAAATCCATTTCCTCCAGTTCATTAATTTTCTCAAGAAATTTATTAGTTAAAAGAGTAATATTCAAATCCCACGGGTCAAGTTCTTCAGTATTAATCAGGTCATAAATAATTTCCTGCCAACCTAATTCTCTTGAAAACAACAAGTCATGAATTTGCTCTTGTTTTGCTAAAGTAATATTTTTATTCTCCTCATTTTGCATAATTTATTTAAAAAAATATATTTTATAAAATATCTGTCTCCTCTCAAGCATAGTTATAGTATATACCACTATGCAAAGATTATGGCTTGTCATTTTAGAAGAGTAACAGAAACGAAACATTTAAATACTAGTATATCTTAGAAAATCTATCACCTCTTTTTCCCCAGGAGAGGCTTCAGGTCATCTGTTTTGACTGACTTGAAGAATCTCCCAGGGTTTAAATAAATACTATTAAACCCTCCGAAGAGAATAATTCATAATCTATAGATTACCAAAAATGAGGGAGAGAACTTAATTGACACTGCCTCTAGGTTTATTCAAAATTAGTTATTCTTTTTAGATTTCTTCTTATTTTTTCCCTTAGGCTTTACAATTTTCTTAATTATAAAAAAAGCAATAAATAAAAATACAAAGATAAAAACCGCGCTGATTAAATTGTCCATGTTTCCTTTTTTTCCGAGGATAGAGAATCCGCTTATTGGAGTACCAAGAAAAATATTCTCCTGTTTAAAGTTTGAATAATTTTGCGAATTTAAATTAATTAATAAGTTTAATTCCCCTTCTAACAGCGAATCTATTTGCATGGAAGTTTCGAAATTTTGTTTTGAGCCTGCGGGGATTGTTAAATTTTCCCGGACTTCTGCAACTTCTTCATTATTTAAATTAAAGAGTAAAAACTGCACTTCTATATTCTGTTCTGTATTGGAGAAATCTTCAAGAGAATAAATTAATTTAATAAAGTCTTTTGATTTTCTTTCAACATCAATTAAATTAAAAATTATTTTTTCTTCGATTATATCAACAGAAAAATCAAATGACTTATTTGTCTCTTTGCAATTTAAAAAAATTGTTATGTTATGTTCTCCGGATTTTATTGTTTCAGGCAGATTTAATTCAAAAGGAAATTTGTATTCTTCACCTGCAGCAAGATTTTTTGTTTCTTCAGAATAAACCCACGAGGAGAAATTTTTTCCTGAAATAATTTTGCAGTCATTTAAAAAATTTGTTCCGGCATTTCTGACTTTTAATTCTAAATTTCTGCTCCCCCCTGAGAGCATGATTAGGTTTTGAATTTCTTCAATTTCAATTTTATTTAAACCTGAAATAATTGGCAGACTTCCTCCTCCTGATGAAGAGCCTCCGCCTGAACTTCCTCCCCCTGAACTTGATGATGAAGAGCCTCCGGTGTCCACTGAAAAAGAAGAATTATCATGTGCAGAAGAACCATATAGATTACTTGCGTATAAATTTAGGACATAATCTCCATCACTTGAAACATCAAAAGTTGAATCCGCGCAGTTCGCCAGAGTTGTGTTTGAAATAACGCTCCCCCCTATTGAAGTCTTTACATTATACCAGCAAGTTAAATTATCGCCTTCGACAGAATATTGAATTGGTATTCCTGTACGAAGAGTTTTTGTTCCTTTCGGTTGTGTGAGTGTTGCATTGACTCCAATTGTATCAACACTAAAACTCACATTAGCATTTGCTTCTAAATTATAAGAATCATTTGCATAAAGAGTTAATATTTTATTCCCGTTAGTAAGATTAGTGAGTGTTGAATTTAATGAACAATTTAATGATATGTTAATTCCGTTATTTATATTATACCAGCAGGAGTCTAAATTTCCGTCGCTATCAAAGACCGAAAAATTAAAATCTAAACTTAAGTTTGTGTAAGTTGCATTTTCAGGAAAAGAAATATTTATTATTGGAGCGGAATTTAAAATAGTATAATCAAGAGTTAAATTATGTAACTCAGGGGTGTAAGCAAAATTTTCTGTTGAAAAATTAAATCTATACTGAAAATAAGTATTATTATCCAAACTCAAATTTTGAGGAGAGCTATCTATTATATTTGTCCAATTTTCTCCTGAACAAGAATCATCATCGCAGGTTCTTGCACTTAGATTAAGGTTTATAATCCCTTTTTCGTAAATTTCGCTGATTTCATTTTGATTCAATACTCTATGCCAAATTGCAACCTCATCAATTGAACCATTCCAGGAAGTGTCATTGCTTCTAAGGTTTGCTCCGATAACTGTTTCCTGAGAACATCCAGAAGGTATTACTGTTACAGAAGAACCATTGACTATTTGTTCTCCGTTCGAATAAATATATTTTCTAACATTATATTCTAAAACAAAAACTACATGATACCATGTATTTGCTTCTAATGTTTCTGTTGAATAAAGTGTATTCGGAGTCCCCCCAGAACAAGCAGGATAAGTTGTGAACATTAAACGATTATCGTCTTCCATTCCCACCTGAAAATTTTTTTCATTGACAAATCTGTGCCTTGCAACAATTAATTTATTGTTTGTATGTCCCGTTGTTGTAGCTAATTTAACCCACGCGCTTATTGTCATGTTTTTCCCAGCATAAGAATCATCAGCATTTGTTTGGATATAATCTCCATCGCCATCAAAAGAAAATGAGCCTTTGAGTTTTCCTGATGAATTAAAAAAAGAGTCTCCAAAAACAGTTCCATTGTATCCGTTTCCGGAAAAATCATAAGTAAAATTATCTGATTCTCCGTAAGAGGAATCATTATTAAAATGATAAAGCAAAACATTTTGGTTCATTAAACTTCCTTCCTGGTTACTTAAAAGTTCTCCGCCGTTTTTTCCACCCCAACTAATGTTATTCCATTTTGAGTAAGTTCCCGGATTAAAAATTTTACTTAGATAATTTCCTGTTAAATTATCACCTGACAAAACCAAGACAGAGCCATTCCATTCAGTGTTGGTATAATTTCCCTGGTCAAATTCAGATTCAGTATCATCTAAAAAATTTCCTGCATAAATAAAGGTTAATAAAAAAATTGCAAATAATAAAACCTCTAATTTTTTTTTCATAGTGTTAATAATTTAATTTAGTTTTTAAATTTTTTCAAAAATAGCGTCGGTAAAAGAATAATTTCGCATATGGAATAAATTAAACTGATTTTAAAAAAATAGTTTCATTTTAATTAGTAGATTTTTTAAAACTATTAAAAATTCAACATAATCTTTAAAAAAATTCTGTTCATTTTTTATAAATGAATTGTAAAAGAGGTTTGATAATTTTACTTTGCATAATTTTATCGCAGTTTGTAATTGCGCAGGATTATAAAATTGAGGTGTCAACAATTCCTGAAGATAAAATTTTTGGTTCAATGGAAACAATTCAAATCAAGGTTTCATTATATGATTCAAATAATAATTTAATTAATGATGAAGTTTTAATTCACCTTAATGATCTTAAAGGAGTGCAAATAAAAGAGACTGCAGTTCAATCAAATAAATTTGAAAGAATAGAATTAACAGAGAACGTGATTGCAGGAGAGGGGGAAATGATAATTTCTTATAAAGGGTATGAAAAGAAAGAATATTTTTTTATAAAAGAAAATGAAATAGCAAAGTTTGAAATTTCCGACGGTGTTCTTAAAATTACGAATATTGGAAATACAAAATATGAAAGAAAAGTTTATATTACAATCGGAGAAACAACAGGAGCGAAAAATCCTAAAATCGATATTGGGAAATCAAAGACCTACAGATTAGTTGCGCCCGACGGAATTTATAATGTTAAAGTAAGTGACGGAATTTCTGAGACTTTCGAAATTAACGGTATGGAATTAAAAAGCATGGGGATCGGCCAGGTAATCGGAGCATTGGATGAAGAGGTTTCAAACAAAAAGAGTTTAACAGGAGGAATAAGTCCTGATGAAAATGCAGATGAGGCATTGTTAAATTATGTTAAAAAAAGTAAATTCCCTTATGTTTTTATTTTGGTTATATGTGGGATAGCAACGCTTTTAGCAATTGAACGACGATATAGAAGGAAATAAAAAGAATTTCAAAATATATTTTAAAAAAGATAAATATATTTAAAGGATAAATTTTTAAAAAAAGAATGTATAAAATAAATGAAGAAGCAAGAAGAAAGGGGATTTTAGAGGAATATAAACTTTGTGTGAATAGATTAGAAGAAAGTATCGGGGGAGTTCAATTGTCGAAATGGACTGCAACAACAGGAATTGATTTTATCTCTGCAATAAAAAGGTATGAAAAAGTAAATAGAATCGTAAAAGATTCTTCTTATGATAGTGGTTCAGGATCAGATAAAGATCCATTTGTTGAATGCCAAAACCATGTTAAAGAATTATTATATTCTCTTAAAAAAACAAAAAGTTAATTTATTTTTTCTCTTCAACTTTTTCTTCTTTTGCTTTGCCGGCAAATTCAGAATAATGACATTTTCCGCAATAGAGTCTTCCTTTAGAGTTTAATAAAAAAACTCCTGGTCCGCATCGAGGACAAAATCTCTCACGAGCAACTTTATCACCTTCGATTTTATACTTTGTATATTTCTTGCTAGTTGTCTTGTTCTTGTGCGGTTTTTTTCCCTTTTTGACTTTTTTCTTTTTTGCCATTTTATGTAGTTCCTGCTAAGACTTCTCTTTCAAAATTATTCATAGCGATTCTTTCCTCTCTTTTGCCTTCATGAATTTTTCTAATCCCCGACTTAACTAATTTCATAGAACCAATCATTCTCCCAAGACCAAGATGAAACCCCCCCCTTATTTGTTTCTTAAGGTAATCTGGTTTTTTCCTCGGAGAACATGCCATCTTTGCGAATGCTACAGTTCCTATTAGCCCCGCCCCATAAACAACTTCTTTTGAATTCATTGCGTAATTATTCATTTTTCTCCTCCTTAACTTCTTCTTTTTTCTCTTCAGTTTTAGTTTCTTCAATAACTTTGTCCTCGCCAGTTTGCTGTTCAGGGATTGGTTCAGATTCTTTGCTTTCTTCAGCTTGTGTTTCTTCAATTGCCTTTTTTCTTTTTTCTTCTAACTCTTTTTCTTTTTTTGTCTTTCTTTCAATTTTGTTTTTATCTTCAGGAGAATCATAAACATTTACAACAACCACAAAAATGCGCGAACCGAATTTTGCCTGGATTGTTTTTATTTTTATTGAGTCCTCAGAAACTTTAACTTTTTCTGAAACTATTTTTGCAACATCTTCTCTTTTTGGAGCAGAATCTGAAATGACTTCTCCTTCAATTTCACGACGGTTAAATAATTTATTTTCAACATCACTAATTATTTTAAATTCCATTATCTTGTTTTTATTGCAAAATTTCCTTTGCCTTTTAGATTTAGTTTTTTTGCAATTTCAGATTTTTCAGAATCGCGGATATAAATTCTGCCTTTCACAGTTTCAGTTGATTCTTTGGCGCCGCAATTAGGGCATTCTGCAGTTGTATAAATTTTATTGCAGATTTTGCATGCTTTTTGTTTTACCATTTTAATTAATCCTCCCAGTATAAACCATTCTTTTTAATTCTCTTCCTCTATTAATTCTCCTTCTTCCTGCTTTAGCATATTCTACTGAATTACAAATTCTTGCTAATCTATAAACCATCTCTCCTTCTTGCTCAAAGGAAATAGCTTGATCTAATTTATTAATTAGTTTATCTTTTTTTTGAGATAAAGAAAAAAACGAAGAAACTTTAGTATCACATAAATAATTAAAACTAGTATCAACTGCATAATCAAAAAATGTTTTTGCAAAAATACCCAAATCTTTTGCTGAATCAATAATTTTATTTTTTTGTTTTACCATCTATATTCCCTCCTCTTAAATAAAGAACTTTGTGCACGTAATTTTAATGCTTCAATAGAATCACTTAAGCAACAGCCATCAATAAAATTATGTTCTGTATCATAAACTTGTAATATATTCATATGTGATTCAGTTATAACTGCATAACTTTGTTTTGTCCTAATTAGATGTCCAGTCTCCTTACCCCCCCACATTCTTGAGAGTTTTTGTATTCTTTTTGGTTCTTCCCCAGTCTTTTCTAATGGTTGTGCCATTATTTCTTCCCTCCTTTTGCTTTTGCATTTTCAGCCTTTAATGCTTTTTCTTCTGCTTTTTTCTTTTTTGCTGCATCTTCTTTTATCCAATCAAGTTTTCCAAGTCCGGGCTGTCTCATGGTGAGACCAATTTTTGGTTCGTCTCCTTTGTGAGAAATTGAAACAACTCTTGCCATTACTAAGTCGCCCTGTTTTAAACTTCGCTTTGAGGATTTCCCTAAGAGTGAATTTGCTTTTGAAAAACTAACATAGTCATCCATTGTTTGCGAGATGTGAATCATTCCTTTCATAACACCCATGTCGATAAATGCACCGAAACTTGTAATCTCTGAAATAATTCCGTAAGTCAATTCCTGCAACTCTGGTTTCCAAACAAGAAGTTTAAATGTGCATCTGTAATACGCTGCCCCGTCACCAGGGATAATTACTCCTTCATTGATTTTCAAAACCTCGACAATTGAGACGACCTGACCGAGTTCTTTGTCATAATGTTCTTTGTAAGTTTCCCGCAATTGCCTGTCAACAGCCTCGTCAGTAGGAAGCCCGAACAGCTTTGGCTCAACTCTTACATGGTCTTCAACAATTGTTAGATAAAACATTTTAAAATTAGAATAAAATTTGGTTTTTAAAACTTGTTGTTACTATAAAATCTCAAGTTTCTTTTTTCCTCTTATTATGAGTTTATAATTTTTCAATTTATTTTTTATTTCTCTATCTAAAGTTGCAACAATAACTTTTGGATTTTCTCTTGCGTACTTAATTAATAATTTATCAACATGACCTTTTCCCAAGTCAATTTTTTTAAATGAATTTAATTTTAAAATTTTTAATGCAAGTTCTGAATTAGATTCTTTAATTCTTTTGAGTTCTTCAATTACCTGTTTTGGGATTATTATTTTTTCTCCAATCAATTCTTCAAAAAAATCAATTTTGTTTTTCACGCATGAGACAATAAAACTTGTGTCAAGGATAAATTCTTTCATTTTAATTTTTATTTTTAATTGCAAGTTCTGCTAGTTTAATTGCGCCTTCACGCGATTTTGCAACCGCAGTGAAAAGATCTTTATGGCAAAACATGGCATCTTCAACTCCTGTAACTTTTACTAATTTTTCTTTTTGTAAATCTGCCCATTTTTTTGGAAATGATTTCCTGTCTTCAAAATTATTTATCTTAGTTCTTACTGTATAAACACTCCAAAACCCACCTGAATTTGGCTCTACTACAAATTTAATTTTTGTATTTTCAATAACATATTTTCGCCAAGGAACATTTTTTTCTAAGATGATATAATCTTTATTCTTTGATTTTGAAATCGCTTTTTTGACAATCTCCTCTGCTTTCTCAATTCCATTTGCTAATTTAATTTCTCTTTTCAATAAGTCACTTGCAAATCCTAAAACCTGCTTAAATGATTTATCATAATTTTTTTCTTCGTACCATACTGGAAGAAAGGAATTTGTAATCTCCCCAATCCCATAATTAGAGATAATTTCCTTTAATGTTATATCCACTCCTGAATCTATGGCATCAATCGGCTGAATCAGTTTTTCGTCTATATAATTAAATGCTTTTTCTGAATTTACTAATTTTTTTCCAAAATGTTTCCAAATTAATCCTGCTGAAGCATAAGGGATTTTGTTTTTTCTCATTAAATTAAATTCATTTTGATGATGGTCAAAGTCTCCTGTTTTTGCATTATAACTTCTGCCAATATCTACTCTTAAGTCAGTTTTTCTAAACACTTTTTCATCCCTTGTTCTTATTATTTTTATTTCTTTATAGAAAATCTTCAAGATTGCAATTGCAAAAACTTCATCTGTGTGAAATCTTCCGTCATGCGTGCAAACAGTTTTCATAATTAGTTAAAATAATTTGTATATAAAAAGTTAACATTTATTAACTTCTTTTATCTTTTTTTGGGATGCAGGAAAAAGAGAATATATTAAGGATTTTTCAGGAAGTGAAATTAGCAATAAAAAAATCTGATTTAATCAAATTAAAAGAATTAAGCAACCAGACAAACAATACAGCGTCGAGAACACAGGACCCTGACAACATTGCAATTGCAGTGATAATTTACTCTTTGAGTAAAATTCTCGAGAGACAGGAATATCGCGATTATCCTGGATGGAATAATTTTTACAATATAATAGTTTCTTGCATTGATGAGTCAATAAAAGCAATTAAGAAAAATGATGAAAAAAAATTAAAACAAAATATTGAATTAATCAGGAGGACGATTGATAAGTTGTCTGGGAATTTGAAAAAATATATTCAGGATGTTTTTAGAAAAGCGTCGATAAACAAGGCTTTGAAAATTCATGAGCATGGAATAAGCATGGAAAAAACTGCCCGGCTTCTTGGAATAAGTATATTTGAGTTAGCAAATTATGCAGGTGAAAAACAAGTTTCAGATGTTCCAATTACAAAAACAGTTGATGTTAAAGACAGAATTAAATTGGCAATGGGGATGTTTGAGTAAATTTGCCTTTGGCAAATTTGGGGGGATTATGAAAATAAGAAAAGCAACAAAAAAGGATTTGAAAGATTTTATTTGTCTAAGAAAAGAATGGGACAAAGAGTATTCTAAAATGATGAACAGGAAATTCTTGTTAAAAGAAGTCCAGATAAAAAAAGAATTTAATGAAATCTTAGAAAATAATAAAAAAAGGATCTTATTGTTCCTTGAAGATGATGGGGAAAAAATCGGATTCCTGATTGCAACTTTAATTAAGAATATTTATTCAAGAAATAATTGTTATCTTGATGATATTTTTATTTTAAAAAATTGCCGAAGGCGAGGTCTTGCGGCAAAATTTATGAATGAGTTTAATAAACTCTTAAAGAAAAAGAAAATTGGAAGTTTGCTTCTGGGGGTAAATCTGAAAAACAAAGTTGCTCAAAAACTTTATGAAAAACTTGGATTTAAAGTAACTCATTACGAAATGGAGAAAAAGGTGAAATGACAAAAGCAATAATCTTTGACGCTGGAACTTTGATTAGTTTTTCAATGAATGGGCTTTTTGCAGAATTAGAAAAATTGAAAAAAATTTTTAATGGAAAATTTCTTATAACTGAGGAAGTGAAAAATGAGGTTGTTGACAAGCCAATTAAAATAAGGCGGTTTGAACTTGAGGGATTAAGGATAAGGGAATTATTGAATAAAAAAATTCTTGAACTGCCTGATTCAGTCGGGGTTTCAAAAGATGAGGTTGTGAATAAAACAAATGAATTTCTTGAGAATGCAAATAATATTTATTCTTCGCGCGGAAAGCCTGTTCATATAATTGATTCAGGTGAGGCATCGTGTCTTGCATTGTCGAGGATATTAACAGAGAAAAAAATTATTCATGTTGTGGCAGTTGATGAGAGAACAACGAGATTGTTGGGGGAGAAACCTGAGAACTTAAAAAAACTTCTTGAGCAAAAACTCCATATTAAAATAAAAACAACTTCTGATGATTTTAAATTTTTCAGGGGTTTTAGATTTATTCGCTCTTCAGAATTAGTTTATGTTATTCACAAAAAAGGAATTATGAAACTCGACGGAGAAAAAACTCTTGACGCACTTTTGTGGGCAGTTAAATTCAAAGGTTGTTCAATTACTGAGGAAGAGATTAAAGAGATTTTGAGGATTGGGTGAGATAATCCTTTATGCATAACCAGTATATTTCTAAAACAAAAGATTTATATCTTATGATGTTTTAGATATAAAATGGAAAAAATAAAAAAAGAGTTTAGTAAAATTTTTCAAAAAAAGAAAAAGAAAGGAAACAAAAAGAAAGAAGATAAAAAATCAGGTGGAAGATGCGCAAAGTATGAGAATATAATTGTTTGTGATGGGCATTAGGAATAAGTAAATTTAAAAATTAGATATTTCTTGAGATATTAAGGGTGCGTAGTATACTGGTATTATACGCGGCTCCAGCCCGCGAGAAGGGAGTTCGATTCTCTCCGCGCCCATTCTTGAAAATGGAAGATAAAATAACGCATGATCGGATAAACAAGCCAGGAGCGGAAGATAAGATATTTTTTTATCCAAAGGAATTTTATGTCTTTGATAATTTTTCCTCATTTCAAATAGAATATAATGGATTTGTTTTTCCAACTTCAGAGCATGCATATCAGGCAATGAAATTTATTAAAGCAAACCCTAAAATTTTTGAGGAGATAAAAAAAGCTAAATCTGCGCACGAGGCACAAAAACTCGCTATGAAAAACAAAGACAAAGTTGATTTGGAATGGGAGAAAAATAAAATACATATAATGAAAAGTATCTTAAAGAATAAAATAGATCAACATCCCTATATCTTAAAAAAATTGCTTCAATCGGGTGAAAGGGAAATAATTGAAGATTCTTGGAGGGATGAAATATGGGGCTGGGGCAAAAATAAAGATGGGAAAAATCTTTTAGGGAAAATTTGGATGGAATTAAGAGAAGAATATATGAATGAAAAAAAGTTGCTCTAGCAAAACCCGAAAAATTTAAAACCCAAAGTATTTTAATTTTTCTACATTAAATTCTTATTAATTTAAATTTCAAATGAGTAAAGAAATTATTATCAAAGGCGCAAGAGAGCATAATCTGAAAAACATAAACTTGGTTTTGCCAAAAGATAAATTAATCGTTTTAACTGGTGTTTCAGGTTCAGGAAAATCAACTTTAGCTTTTGATACACTTTATGCAGAAGGTCAGCGTCGGTATGTTGAGAGTTTGTCAAGTTATGCTCGGCAGTTTTTAGGTTTAATGAATAAGCCTGATGTTGATTCTATTGAAGGTTTAAGTCCTGCAATTTCAATTGAGCAAAAAACAACTTCGAAAAATCCGCGTTCAACAGTCGGCACAGTTACTGAAATTTATGATTACTTAAGATTATTATTTGCAAGAATTGGAATACCTTATTGCCCGATCCACGGTGAAAAAATTGAAGCCCAGTCGCCTGAGAGAATCGCAAAAAGGATTAGTGAAGATTTTGAAGGGGAGGTTACAATTTTGTCGCCGATTGTGAGACAAAAAAAAGGAACTTATGAACAATTGTTTAAGGACTTAAATAAAGAAGGATACTTGCGTGTCAGAGTTAATAAAGAAATTTTCAGAACTGACGAGGAAAAAGAAATTGAACTGGACAGATACAAAAAGCATGACATTGATGTTGTGATTGACCGCCTTAACATTAAAGACAAGTCAAGATTAATTGAGGCTGTTGAAAATGCTGTGATAAAGTCAGATGGTTTAATTATTGTTTTGCAGGACAAACGAGAAAAACTTTATTCAGGAAAAATGACTTGCCCAAAATGCGGGATTGCTTTTGAAGAATTGCAGCCGAGGATGTTTTCTTTTAATTCTCCTTTTGGTGCGTGTGAAGCCTGCCATGGTCTTGGGATAAAAATGCATTTTGATTCTGACTTAATTATTCCTGATAAAAATCTGAGCATTATTGACGGTGCCTTGGCAATTTATGGAAAGATTGATTTGTCATGGAGAGCTCAGCAGTTTCAAACAATTGGAAAAAAGTTTGGTTTTGATTTATACACTCCAATAAAAAATTTCTCAAAAAAGCAGCTTGATGTTTTATTAAATGGAACAGATGAGGAAATTAAAGGCAAGTGGTCAACTGGTGCGAACATGAATTTTGAAAACGGCTGGGAAGGAGTAATCCCGCAATCTGAAAGATTATTCAAGTCAACTGAATCAAGTTACAGAAAAAAGTTCCTGGAAAAATTCATGAGGATAACTCCGTGCCTTGTTTGCGACGGGAAAAGATTAAAGCAAAAAATTCTCGCAGTAAAAATTAATGGAAAATCTATAATTGATGTTACTGATATGCCAATAAAAAAAGCAATTTCATTTTTTAATGATTTAAGTTTGACTGAGAAAGAAGAAGAAATTGCGCGGCAGATTTTAAAAGAGATTCGGGAGAGACTCGGGTTTTTGAATAATGTTGGATTGGGTTATTTAACTTTGTCGAGGAGCGCAGGAACTTTGTCAGGAGGAGAAGCACAGAGAATTAGATTGGCAACACAGATTGGTTCAAACTTAACAGGCGTCATGTATGTTTTGGATGAGCCTTCAATTGGTTTGCATCAACGGGATAATAATAGATTAATTGAAACTTTATTTAAGTTAAGAGATTTAGAAAATACTTTAATTGTTGTTGAGCACGACGAGGACACAATCAGAAAAGCAGATTATGTTGTTGACATTGGCAAATACGCAGGGATTCACGGCGGAGAAATTGTGGCAAAGGGAACACCAAAAGAAATT
>JASFEO010000013.1:0-38749 GCA_050124795.1 Candidatus Pacearchaeota archaeon | reverse complement strand
AGTTAATACAACTTTGGCTAGTTGTGGAACAAATATTACCGATATTATCTGGACAAATGGAAATCATAATGTTACAATCTGGATAAATGATACAAGTAATAATGTAAATTCAAGTTATGTTAATTTTACTGTTGATGCTTCAGAGTGCCAGACTTTGTCAACTCCTAATTCTGTTTATACTTTGACAAATAAGGTTTCTTCATCTGGAACTTGTTTTACAATTTCTGCAGAAAATGTAACTTTGGATTGCGCAGGGTATTTAATTAATTTTTCAACTTCAGGAGGAGCAAGTCAGCGAGGGGTTTATTCAAATCAGAATTATACAAAAATATATAATTGCACTATCTCTGATGGAAATTTAAGTTCTTTGGGCAGTGGAAGAAATGGAATTTATTTGAATACAATAAATCATGGAGAATTAATAAATAATAATATTAGTGTTTTTTCATCATCTAGTGTTGGAATTTATTTGTCTTCATCTTCAAATAATACTTTAACAAAAAATAATGGGACTTCTAATTCAAGCTATGGAATTTATTTATATTCTTCTTTGAATAATAATTTAACTGAAAATAATGGAGAGTCCAATTCAAGCTATGGAATTTATCTCTCCACTTCTTCTAATTATAATACTCTTTTTTTGAACAGAGGTATTTCTGTTTCTAATCGAGCATTTTATGTTTTATCTTCTTCATGGAATAACTTCACAGAAAACATAGGAACTTCAGCATCAAGCCAGGGAATTTATGTTTTATCTTCTTCATGGAATAACTTCACAGAAAATATAGGAACCTCAGTTTCTAACGAAGGAATTTACATTTCATCTTCATCAAATAATACTTTTGTGTCAAATACTGGGAATTCAAGCACTTCTGTGGGGATTTATGTTTTATCTTCATTAGGAAATACTTTTTCCAGAGATTTTGCTTTGAGTGAAAACTATCGGGGGCTGCAGTTATATGCTTCTGATTATAATTCATTTGTTGGTTTAAATGCAAGTGTTTCTTCAGGAGGATATGGAATCTTTTTTTATAATTCATCTATGAATAATTTTACAGATTGCATAGAGATTAATGGCGGAACAGGGATTTATGCGGACTCAGATAATGCGAGGATAGAAACAAATTCTTTTTTAAATTGTACTTATAGTGGGGAGAGTATTCAATCTGGGCATAATCTTTCTTTAATTAGGAAATGGCATATTCAAAATATAGTGAATGATTCAAGCGGATTTTTGGAAGATGCTGCGATTAATATTACTAATTCCTCGTCTGTAAATGTGTTTAGTTCTTTTACAAATTCAACAGGAGAGACAACTCCTTTAATATATAATGCAATTGAGTATGTGCAAAATGAAACAGACAAGTATTATGCAACTCCCCATGTTGTGAATGTTTCTAAGGCAGGTTATACAGAGAACTTAACAGCTTATAATTTAACTTCATTGGGGGATGGAAACACTACTGGAAGAAATGTTTTTAGGTGGGTTGTTTTGGGAGCTGGAGATTCAACTGCCCCGGAACTGGCAATTACAACCCCTCAGAATAATTCAGTTATTCATGATATTTATCAGGATATTAATTATACTTATACTGATGAAGGGGATGTGGATTCCTGCTGGTATACTAATGATTCAGGAGCAGTTAATACAACTTTGGCTAGTTGTGGAACAAATATTACCGATATTATCTGGACAAATGGAAATCATAATGTTACAATCTGGATAAATGATACAAGTAATAATGTAAATTCAAGTTATGTTAATTTTGTTGTGACTACTTTAGAACTTGAAATTACAGATCCAACAACTTCCAGTCCTGTTTCAGTTTCAGGGGGGGATAATATTTCAATAAATTTTAATCTTTTGCGAGAAAGTGTTAATGTGACTTCAGGGGTGAATCTGGAGAATGTTACTATTGGGGGGGTTCTTTCAGATTTTGTTCCTTCTAAATTAAATCAAACTGAAATTGAATTTGAAACTTTTAGTACTGATCTTGGAAATTGGGATACTTATTATGCTAGTGATACTGGATGTGTTTGGCAACAAGATGATGATGGAACTCCTAGCCTTGATACTGGTCCGTGCGGGGGGGTTGCAGATTGCCCAACTGATGATGCGGGTTATGATGATAATTTTTATGCTTATGTTGAAACTTCAGGTAGTGATTGTAATACTGCAACAGGTCATGCTTATCTTCAATATAATGATACTGATATGGATACCTACTCAAATGTTAATTTTAGTTTTGCTTATAGTATGTATGGGGCAGATATGGGGAATCTTAGTTTCCAAATTGATGATGGAGCAGGAGGATGGATTTCTTTATGGAGTTTGGCAGGAGACCAAGGAACAGCCTGGGGAGTTGTTGAAATTGATTTATCTTCTTATTCTGGAACAAGAGATATAAGGTTTGATTATGATAGAAATGGCAATAATGGATATTGGGGGGATGTTGCAGTGGATGTTTTGAATGTAACAGATTTGCCTGGAGAAAATGAATTTGATTATTTTGGTAATCTTGGATGGCAGGTTAATATAACTGTTCCAAATGGCTTGTCTGGACTACAGGATTTATATTTAAATGTAACTTATTTAGAGAATGTAGTTGCTGATACTCAAACAGAAGCAGTTGATTACGGAGGTGTTGCACCAAACAATCCAGCCCCAATTTTAGTTTCAGTTGATGGAAATAACCAGACAGCATCGGATTTGAATTGTTCTTCGTTGATTACAGATAATGATTCAGGAGATTTATTGAATGTAACAATTCAGTGGATAAAGAATGATGTTTTGAATTTGACAATTGATTATAATAATTCTTATGTAAATGCAACAATGTTTAGTGCAATTTTGGATTCTGGAAATACCACTAAAACAGATAATTGGACTTGTGGAATGATGCTTTATGACGGGACTGATTATTCCAATTGGATTAATTCCAGTGATTTAGAAATTTTGAATACTTTGCCGACTGCAACACTTGTCGGCCCCGCAAATAATAATGTGACAACGAATAGGACGCAGTTGTTTACTTGGAGTGGAAATGACGATGATAATGATGCCTTGACTTATCAGATAAATATAAGTTTGCATGATACTGGTTCTCCTGGTTCGCCTTGTTCTGACTCTGACAGAAATGATACTGGGATAATCAATGAGTATTATATTCCAAGTTCTTATATGAATTGTCTGCAGGATAATAATTATTATTATAATTGGACTGTGCGGGCAAGTGATGATAGCGGTGCAACTTATGGTGGCTGGGCAACTGAGTGGAGGGTTGATTATCAGTCGGAGGTTTTGATAACTTTGATTAATGATACTGTTAGCTTTGGTCCAATTGCTCAAGGTGGGGCCAGTAATACAACTACAAATAATCCTTATCCTTTTTTAATTCAAAATGATGGAAATTGTTTTTCAAATATAACAATTAATGCAACTGATTTGTGGAATACTATTTCCAACCCGTCGTCGTATTTTAGATATAAGATTGATAATTATACTGGTGAGGAAGGAAGTTTTAATTGGGGTCAGTCGCAAACGTCGTGGAGCGATGTTCCAAATTCAACTCAGGAAATGGCAATTGTGAGAATTGATTGGGATGATTCAACAGACTCGGCAGAGGTTGACTTGTTAGTTGAAGTTCCGAATAATGAAGGGAGCGGGAGTCGTGAATCAACGGTGAATTTTGAGGCAAGTTTGGGGGGGTAAAATATTTTTGATTGCAGAAATATTTTTAAATCATAATTTCTTAGATAAGTTATGAAAAAAGAGATTGTATTTTTAAAATTTTTTTTAGTGCTTAATTTATTTATTTTTTTAGGAGTTTCTTTTGTTAGTGCTGCAACAATTGGTGCTGCTTCTTGTTCTCAAAGTGCTGTTGAGGCTGCAATTCTTACGGCTGTTGATGGAGATACTGTTTTGGTCCCTTTTGGAAATTGCACTTGGGATGGGTATATTTCTCTTTCGGAAGAGTTGAGTATAATTGGTGCAGGGATTGGGAATACAGTTATTACTAATTATGGATTTGATGTTTCAGATGGGACTGATAATTGGAGGATTAGCGGGTTTACTTTTACTAATCCTACACATACATTAAATTATTGCATACAGGCTGGGGGTATAAAATCCTCTGATGGTTGTCGTAATTGGAGAATTGATAATAATTTTTTTGATGGGTATTTGAGATGGATATGGCTTGATGGGCATAATGTTGGAGTTATTGATAGTAATGTGTTTCAGGATGCGGAAACTTCTGGGGTTATAATAAATTCTGGTCATGACGATGATTCTTTCTTGGAGCCTACTGGGCTTGGGGGAGATGACTTTGTTTTTGTGGAGAATAATATTTTTCATGGTCCTAATGGGGATGAGAATCATGTGGTATGGGCGAATTGTCGAGGGGCTAGGATGGTTGTCAGATTTAATAGTGTCGATGAGGAAGGGGATGGTAGTCGTTGGGGGGATCCGTTTGATATCCATGGTTTTGGACATGATGGGTCGGGGGTTGGGACTAGAGCTTATGAGTTTTATGGGAATACTTATACTGCTACTGACGCGGATTATTGTTGTCGGATGTTTCAGATTCGTGGAGGGACTGGTGTTGTCTGGGGGAATAGTCATTTTACTTCTGGTTTGGGAAGTCCATTTTCTTATGACATAATGCTTTATGATCAGCGGGCTGAAGAATATATCCCTAATCCTGATTTGATTAGTAGTTTTATTAGATCAGATGGTTGTACTTCTAATATATTTTGTGCTATTTCTTCTGGTGGTGAAGGGTATCCTTGCTGTGACCAGGTTGGGCGAGGGCAAAACCAGCAATCTGAACCTCTTTATATTTGGGATAATAATGATAATACTGGCGCTATCATGGATGTAACAGTTCATAATGATCAATTTTATACAGGTGATTCTACTCCGTATATCCAGAATGTTGCTCATGATGGTGAGCCTTATGCAGACTATTATAGTGAAGTTTCATCTTTTGATGGATCAACAGGTGTTGGAATGGGGACTGCTGCTGAGATGGCAGCGATTGGCAGCTGCACTGATGGTGTTGGCTTTTGGGTAACAAATGAAGCAGAATGGAATTCAAATAATCCTGGAAATGATGGTCAGTTGTATAGGTGTGAATCAAATGTGTGGGTGCTTTATTATACTCCTTATGCATATCCTCATCCTTTAACTCTTGGAGCGGGGGATACGACTCCTCCTGTAAGGTCAAATGGTTTGCCAACAGGAACATTGGCTTCGGGGACAACCAGCACAACAATTAGTTTATCAACTGATGAAGTTGCAAATTGCAGGTACTCTACAACTGCGGGAACAAGCTATTCCTCAATGGCAAATACTTTTTCAACAACAGATTCAACAAGTCATTCAACTTTTGTTAGTGGTTTAAGTGATGGTGGGAGTTATAGTTATTATGTTCGGTGTAATGATACTTCAGGAAATTATAATACAAATGATTTTACAATTAGTTTTAGTGTTGCAAGCGGCGGGAGTTCTTGTTCTTCAGGAGCAGATAATAATCCTGTTGATTCTGTTGTTTCAGTTTCTGAGTTAATGGTCTATATTTCTTCATGGAAGAGTGGCAGTGTTTCAATTAATAATTTGTTAATTGGAATTGGCGAGTGGAAGAATGGTTGTAGTTAAAATTCACTTTGTGAATTTTAGGGTTATTGGGTTTTGTAATTAAATTTTAATGTTGTGGATTTTTGTTGAGAATCTTTGATTTTATTTTATTGTAAATATATTAATTTGAAATATAGAAAGATTAGATAATTGAAGTTAATGTTATCCCAATTAAAACTGCAAGTATTAAAATGCTCCATAAGAATTTATTTGCAAAAAGAATTTTGTTTCCGTCGAGGGTTGAAATTGGAATTAGGTTCCAGAATGCATAATATAAATTTAATTTTGCAAAATCAGGAAAGCCAATTAAGTAGCCAATTATTGTGAATAATAAATTTGCTAAGATTCCTGAGGCCGCAATTAGACCAATATGAAATTCAGGGATTTCTTTGAATTTATAGAAGCGGTGTTTCTTTGCTGCACGATAAATTTTTGAACGTATTTTAAAAGTTAATGAGCCAAGCCAGGTAATGTAGCCAAGTGAAAATGCAGTTGTTATTATTGGGAGGATTAAACCTATTGGAAAAGGGTTTTTGAATTTTTTTGAAGGATGGCTTCCTCTTCTGATTCCCCAGAGAACTCCAAAGAGACCAAATCTTTTTAATTGCCATAAGTTTATTTTAATGTCTGAATCAAAATAAAATGCTGTTATTTTTTTTGCAATTACATTAATTATTATAATGAGAAAAATAAAGAGAAGTGTGTAGAGGAAAATTTCAAGCGATTCAATTAAACTTATTGCAAATGCAAATACTAATGAAATAATTAAAATGTTGGCCAACTCTTTTCTGTCAAGCATGTAAACTTTAAGAAAATATTTTTTATAAAGTTTTATATTTAGTATATAAATTAATTTAAATTATGTTTTCTATTTATATTCATGGCAAATAATGAAAATGTAAAACAACCTAAAATCTTTGAGGAGAAGTTTTTGTGCGGGCAGAATAATTCTTTGAAGATTGGTGATTCGTTTAAAAAAAATCTTTTGAATAGAAATGTTAATCTTGAAAGACGTTGCCCGTTCCCAGAGGATAAGTATCGGCCTTGTGGTTTTAGGAGAACTATAAATGGAAAGTTCAATCTTTGTTATTATTCCTATTCTTATCATAAGTCAATGAATGAAAGATTCAGATGGGGGCATTCTATTGAAGGATAATATATATTCAATAACGGAAAACTATTTAAATAAGATAGTTTAGTTTGTTTTATGAGAATAAAAAAAATAAGTGATGTGGTTGGTTCAAAGGTTTATACTGATTCAGGGGACTTTTTTGGGGAGATTGAAGAGGCTAATTTAAGTGAGAATAAAATCGAGGGCTGGAGAATAAAAGTTGGAGGGAGCATTATTTCTTTGATTGGCGGAGCACGAGGAGTAATAATCCCGCACCAATTTGTGAAAGCAATTAGTGATATTTTTATAATAAATAAAGCAGCACTGCCAAATCCCGATTCCGGAATTGATGAAATTCCTGAAGATTTAATTTAGAAATTTTATTATCTAATGAATCGATAAAAAGTTATTTAAACTATTTTTGCTGATTATAAGTTTAGAGGGGTTTGTTATGAAAGCAAAAAAGAAAAGGGGTTTTGGAATGAGGGTCTGGCTTATGATACTCCTTGCTTTGTTAATTTTTGGAGCAATTTTTTATTTCTTTTTTTATTTGGTTAGATAATTTTTTAGAAAATTATTTAAATTAATTTTTGTTATTTAATCTATGAAACCAGTTTATTCTTTTAAGAGTGAAAGAAATTTGCTTTTTCTTTTATATGGAGTCAAAAATTATAATTTTGGAGCTGAAGAAAATATTCTTCCAAAAAGTAATGTTGTTCGCTATATGATTTTGAATAAATAAACAAATAAATTAAAAGTTGTTAAAACTACTAAGGATATTGCAACGAAAGTATAACTGTAATTTGATTTCTTGCGATATATTTAAAAAGTATTTTCTTCTTTAATAGTATTATGGCAATTGGGGAGACAATTTTACAGAATGAGATTTTGCAGAAGTTTATACTGCCGTTTGTTTTAATCTGGTTTATTACTTTTGCGATTTTGCAAAAGACAAAACTTTTAGGCGAGAGCAAGCAGATTGATTCAATTGTTTCTTTGGTGATTGGTCTGATTTTTGTTGGGGCGATTTTTCCAAAACTAGTTGTTTCTAATTTAATTTTGTTTTTAACTATTGCAATTATAGTTGTTTTTGTTGGATTGATTCTTTGGGGATTTGTTTCAGGAAGTGAATTAAAGACAGGAATTTTTGGAGAGGGCAAAGGATTAAAGTGGACAGCAGGAATTGTTATTGTTGTTGCAGTAATCATTGCGGTTTTATGGGCGGCAGGTGTTGAAAATACAATTTTTGATTTTTTCTTTAGAAATTCATGGAGCGGAGAATTCTGGACAAACTTTATTTTTGTTGTAGTAATAGTTGCAGCAGTTGCATTGATGTTGAAGACTGGTGCAAAGAGTTAATAATTTTAGAAACATATTTAAATCTGGTTTTGTTAAAATAGTTTATGATAAAAGGGTTGATAGAACTTGCGTGGTATGGAAGTTATAGCGGGGGACAAATTGGAGAGATTTTGCAGACTGCAGAGGAGTTGGGGGTATTTAGTTATCTTCTTCCGTTTTTATTAATTTTTGCAGTAATTATGGGAATTTTAACACGGATGAAATTATTTGAAGATAATAAATCTGTTAATGGGATTATTGCATTTGTTGTCGGGCTTTTGGCCTTGCAATTTGATTTTGTGCCGAGGTTTTTTTCAGAAGTTTTCCCGAGATTTGGTGTCGGGCTTTCAGTAATTTTAATTATTTTAATTCTTGCAGGATTGTTTGTTGATACAAGTAAAAACGGACTTATGTTAACTCTTTTAGGAATTTCAGTTGTTGTTGCAGCAATAGTTTTGCTTCAATCAGGTGTTGCAGCAGGAACTGCAGTCGGAGATTGGTTTTATCAATATTGGAAAGGTATCACAGGTCTTACAATATTTGTTATCATCATAGTTGCAATAGCGGCTTCAATGAGCGGCAGGGATTCTGAGCCTTACAGACCAGTATGGCCTTGGGGGGCCCCTCCCAGATAATTTTAATAAAAATTTATTTTTTCTTTTTATGAATTTTTCCTTTGGCAACTTTAGAAAAAGAATCCTGCATCATGTTCATTTCATTTTTTATTGAGTTTAGTGTATCCTGATATGTTCCGATTTTATCGAGAATTGCAAGCTGAAGTTTGTCAAGTGTGGCTTCAATTCTTTTTAATCTCTCTGTGTTCATTTCAATTCTTGTTTGCGCGACTGTTTTAAATTCTGTTAAGTTGTCAATTTGTTTTTTTAATTTGCTGAGTTTTTGTTCTACGACTTGTTCAGCCACTTCAATCATATTGTCTGTTCCCCCTCCTGCATATCCCTGGGCATAATTTTGTTCAGGCGCATAATTTTCATTCGGTTGGGGGTAATATTCTTGCTGGCTTTGAGAAGAATACATATCTGATCCAGCATCATCAGGGTAATTCATTTCCTGTGTTTGAGGACTTTCTGAATATCCTCCTGGTGTTGGTGGGTTTTGGTCTGTCATTGTTTCGTTTGCAATTGCATTTTTTATTTGTGATTGGCTCATTGCGTCATTTATTTCTTTTGGGGAATATTTTCCTCGAAGATTATTAATAATATCATTTTCATTCATTCCCTGATTTTTCATTTGTGTGAATTCTTCAAGTGCCCCCATTCCAATTTTTTATTTTTAATTTAATATTTTTTCAAACATTCGCACTTGTTTTGAGACGATTTCTAATTCATCTTTACTTGCGAATTTTGAAAATTCCTCTGCAATAGTCTCGAGGAATGTTCTTATTCTTTCCATGTTTTCTTTTATTATTCCAACATCTCTTTTTAATTCTAATATTTTTTTTGTGTTTTCTTCTTTTGTTTCAATCATGTTATTCCCAATTAATAAAATTCTATCTTTTAGTATTCTTTGTTTTTCTTCTAAATCCCTTAGTTTTATATTCGGATCAGGGTATTCATAATTTTGATAATTCATGTCAGCCCCTTCCATAATTGTCTTAAGTTAATGGGGTTTAAATAAATTTGCCAAATAGATTTTCATTATAATAAATTCTTTAAACTCCTCTTTCTTTTTATTTTTATGAAATTTAAAAGAGGAAGTCAGTTGTATTCTTATGAAATTCAAAGAGAGGGCGGGGAGGATGTGGTTTATGTTAATTTTGCTGGAGCAGGTTTTGTGCCGAGTTTGTCAGAGTATCCGCAGGTAATGGAGAGGACAGTTGATATTTTAATGGAGAACCCCCATGTGTCGCGGGTTGTTTTTGTACAGGAAAAAAATTATAATTATGATTTTGAAGAAACTTCAACTTTGCTGGAAATTGCACAGCTTTATATTTATCTTGTCAGGCAGGAAAGAATTTTGTCGCAGGAAAAATTAGTTACTTCTTATTCGCAGTTTTTTTCTCAAAGATATAATGAGGTTTTTTCTTTTTTATTTTTAATTCGCCAGGATCCGATTTTAGCATATCATGAATTGAAGAGGATGATTATTGAAGGAAAAATTTTTCTTGATAAACTTTCTGCAGAACAAAAGGCAGATCAGATGAATTATGTTAATTTGTTAGAGAAGGTTCATATGTTGTTTGAGAAAACTAAATTAATTCAAAATGCCAGGGGGTATTTAGAAAATTACAAACGGGGAGACAGAGAGATTTATAATCGGATTTTCAAGCCGGATGTTATTCCGAATTTTACTTTTACACGTCTTGTGCAGGATTTGCCAAATGATGCAGAGATAATGGACCAATATAAAATTGTTCATGATGATTATGATTCGTCTTTGGTTACGATTTTGAAAAAGAAAAATGAGTCAAAGTTGTTTTATCATTTGAATCCTCCCGAGAGTTCCTTAAGTGAAGAGCATAATGTTCTTCTTAATTTGGCGAGGGGTGTTTTGATTGAACACCAGCCCAAGGCAGAGGAGTTTACTGATACAGAAAGAACGCGGCAGGTTTTTTTGAATATTTCAAAAGATTTGTTGAGAGACTTGGCAGAGAGCAAGGGAATTGCCTTGAGTTATAATGATTTGAATAAATTAGCGACGATACTTGTAAGGCATACAATTGGTTTTGGCTTGATTGAAGTTTTATTGCAGGATAAAAAAATTCAGGACATAAGTTTGAATGCGCCGATTTCTCAGACAAATATTTTTTTGCGGCATCAGGAATATGAACAATGTTTTACAAATATTTTGCCAAGTTCTGAAGATGTTGATTCGTGGGCTGCAAAGTTTAGATTAATTTCCGGTCGTCCATTGGATGAGGCAAATCCTATTTTGGATACTCAACTTGAAATTGGAAATTTAAGGGCAAGGATTGCAATTATTCAACAGCCTTTGAGTCCTGATGGATTAAGTTATGCAATCAGGAGACATCGTGAAGAACCATGGACACTTCCATTGTTTGTGAAAAATAAAATGATAAATTCTTTTACTGCCGGACTTTTGAGTTTTTTAATTGACGGCTCACGTACACTTTTAGTTGCAGGAACAAGAAGTTCCGGGAAGACTTCTCTTTTGGGAAGTTTAATGCTTGAAATTATTCCTAAGTTTCGGGTGATTGTTATTGAGGACTCACTTGAACTGCCTGTTGAATCTTTGAAGAAATTAAATTATGATATTTTGCGAATGAAAGTTAGATCAGCATTATTAAAAACCACAACAGAAGTTTCTGCTGACGACGGGATTAGAACTTCTTTAAGACTGGGAGACAGTTGCTTAATTATTGGTGAAGTCAGGTCAGTTGAAGCAAAGGCGCTTTATGAGGCAATGAGGGTTGGGGCTTTAGCAAATGTTGTTGCAGGAACAATTCATGGTGCAAGTCCTTACGGGGTTTTTGACAGAGTTGTAAATGATTTGGAAGTTCCGGCGACGAGTTTTAAGGCAACTGATATTATTGCAGTTTGCAATCCAATAAAATCTCCTGACGGACTTCACTCTTCAAGAAGACTTGTGCAACTTTCTGAAATCCGAAAACATTGGAAGGATGACCCAAATTCTGAAGGGGGGTTTGTTGATTTGTTAAAATATAATGTTGAAAAAGATGAACTTGAACCAACTGAAGATTTAATTAATGGGAATTCAGAAATTATTAAAGACATTGCAGCAAATGTAAAAGGCTGGGCAGGAAACTGGGATGCAGTTTATGATAACATTTTACTTCGCGGGAAAATAAAAGAGGAATTAGTTAGGGTCGCAGAAAAAACAGGAGATGAAACAATTTTGGAATCTAAGTTTAATACTTTGGCAAATCATATGTTTCATAAAATTTCTGATGAAGTCAGGCATGAAGTCGGGTTGCCACTTTCAGAAAGAGTTTTTCCACTTTGGCAAAAGTGGTTGAATGAAGAGATTAAGAAGAGGAGGATATAAATATTTAAAAAATAAAAAATCTTGTTTTAATTTATGACAGAAAAATTAGATGAACTTTTTATAAGATTAATCGCAGAGCATGATGGAATTAAACCTGAAGAAGTAACTTGTGAATATATTGAACAGCAAAAAGAAAAAAGAATTTATCCCAATGGAAGATTTTTTTATAGTTATCAAATTGAACAACTCAATGACAGAATTTTAGCTTCAATTTAATTTTCTAAAGATTTAATAATCCTTATTTCTTTTTTTAAAAAAAGAAGTGAAAATGAAAAACTTATTTGCAGGCAAAAGATTGTTAGAAGACAAAAAAATTTATATTATAACTTTTGTGAGTGTTTTAACCGGCCTGGGTGTTTCTTTTGTTGATACAGTTTGGGCGCTTTATATTGACAGTTTTGTTCATTCTGTTTTTTTAGTTGGTTTGGTTTCAGCTCTGATAACTTTTATTTCTTTTATTTCTTATTTTTTTGTAATTCCATTAGTTGAGAAAAATGACAGGGTAAAATTATATTTGCTTTCATTAATTATTTATGTTTTATCATTTTTTTTATTTTCAATTTTTTCAAGTTTTATTTTGCTTATTTTAATTGTGATCCCTCTTGCTTTTTTTAAGTCTTTGCGGATTACAAGTTTTGGGATAATTGTAAAAGATTATTCAAAAAGAAAAAATTTAGTAAAGAATGAAGGGTTTCTTTATGCTGTTGAAAATATTGCCTGGGTAATTGGTCCGTTGATTGCAGGGTATCTTTTGAGTTCTTATGGATTTGGTTTTGTGTTTTTTATTACTTCACTTATCCTGTTGTTTTCGTTTTTTGTTGTTAGGTTTTCAAAAATGAAGGATTCAGAAATAAAAAAGAAACTTGACGGGGATATGATGAAAAATTTTATTGATTTTTTTCGAAATAAAAATCGTGTTTTTGCATATTTGCTCTCAGGAGGTGTGAGTGTCTGGTGGAGTTTAATTTATATTTTTGTTCCTGTTTATATTGTTGAAGCAGGTTTTTCAGAATTGCTTGTGGGATATTTTCTTTTTGCAATTGCAGTTCCATTAGTTTTAGGAGAATATTATTTTTCAACTCTTGCATCAAGAAAAGGTTTTAAGAAAATTTTTAGAATTGGTTATTTTATTGTAGGAGTTTTTTCTTTAGTTTGCTTTTTTATTTTTAATATTTATGTTTTGCTTTTAATTTTAGTTCTTGCAAGTTTTGGCATGGCAATGCTTGAATCAACAACTGAGGCATATTTTTTTGATGTCCTCGGGAAAAAGCAGCACTTAAGATTTTACGGACCATTTAATACAGCAGATACTTTGCTTGGTTCAATTGCAAGACTTTCTTCTTCAGCTTTACTTTTCTTTTTGCCTTTTAAATTTATTTTTATTTTGTTTAGCGGGTTTATGATTTTTAATTTTGTTTTGACTTTTTTTATCAAGGATTCAATTGAATCAAGAAGAAGGTGATTAGTTAAAAATTCAGGAGCGTAACATTTATAAAACATTTGTTCTAATATTGTTACATGTGAACTAAAAATGTTACAGATTAAAAATAATAAAAAAAAGATTTTGGAATTGTTTTTTGATTGCCCTTTGGAGAAATTTTATCTTCGGGAAATCAGCAGAAAGACAAATGTAGCTGTGACTTCTGTTAAAAAATATATAGAAGAATTAATTAAGGAGAGATTGATAATTAAAATTAATAAAGGAATTTATCCGTCTTTTAAGGCCGCCCGGGATAATGATAACGGTGTTTTTAAAAATTATAAAATATTAAATATGCTTGAAAGACTAAACTCTTCAGGTTTAATAGATTTTATCTGGGATGATTGTCATCCGGGTTCAATTGTTTTATATGGTTCTGCTCAAAGAGGGGAAGATATTGGGGGGAGTGATATTGACTTATTTGTAGAATCAAAAGAAAAAAAAATGAGTTTTAAAAAATTTGAAAAGAAATTAAATCGTGAAATCCATGTTTTTTTTGAAAAGGATTTTTCAAAGTTGAACAAAGAGTTAAAAAATAATATTATTAATGGAATTAAATTAAAAGGGTATTTGGAGGTTTTTTAATGGGTTTAATAAAAGTCACTCCTGACAAAGAAAAATCTAAAAATATTTTAGAAATGATTAATTTAATTGAAGAGCGAATAAAAGTCCAGGATAAAGATAAATTTTCATCTTTGATAATCTCTTGTTATTATGAAATCATAAAAGAGCTAATAACTATTTTGCTTTTAATAGATGGTTATAAAACTTTAAGCCACAAGGATTTAATTGTTTATTTAAAGTCAAATTATTCTGAAATTAGTTCTTCTGAAATTATGTTAGTTGATAATTTAAGAATAGTCAGGAATAGAATCTCCTATGAAGGAACGAAAATAGATTTTTCATATCTGGAAAATAAAGAGATTAAAATCAAGCAAATAATTAAAAAATTAAAAAGCCTGGTTAATAATAAGTTAAAGAGGTGAAAATGAGAACAGATGAAGTTTTGAAAAAATACGGGGCAAAGATTGAAAATCAGATTAAGACAACGAATGTTGATAATGTGAATTATTCAAAAGAGTATGTTAAGTTTAAGGGTGAACTTGCTTCTGAATTAACTCGTTTTGAGAGATGGTGCAAAAGTTTAGGGAATATTATAAAACTAAAAGTAAGTGAGAAAGATTCTGCAAAGGTTAGAAGGTTTTTGGAAATTGCGCATCTTGATATTGAACCATGGCAGGCTCTTGGGTTAAGTGTAATGAGTTTTATAGGAGTTTTTTTAATCGGGCTTTTTGTTTCCGCTGCAATCGCTTTAATTAAAGGAAGTCGGCAGGCTGATTTTGTTTCAGGGGCAATTTCTAATTTTCCGTTTTTGTTTTTTTTCTTGATGATTGTTTTGTCTTTATTTTTATTTTATTTTGTTAATGGTTATCCTCAAAGGCTTGCAAATAAGTGGAGACTGAAAGCGTCAAGCCAGATGGTTCCTGCAATTTTATATGTTGTTGTTTACATGAGGCATACTGCGAATTTGGAAAAGGCAGTTGCATTTGCTGCGCAGCATTTGGGGCCGCCGTTAGCTCTTGATTTTAGAAAAGTTTTTTATAATGTTGAGGTCGGAAAATTCCCAACGATAAAAGAGAGTCTAGATAATTATCTTGAAGGATGGAGAGATTATTCTGTTGAATTTATTGAGGCGTTTCATTTGATTGAGTCAAGTTTGTTTGAGCCGGATAACAACAGAAGAATTCAGACACTTGAGAAATCTTTGCAGGTTGTGCTCGACGGGGTTTATAATAAAATGCTTAAATTCACTCATGATGTTCGAAGCCCTCTTGTGAATATTTATATGCTGACAGTAGTTTTGCCTGTTTTGGGAATTGCGCTTTTGCCTTTGGCATCCGCGATGGTTGGGGGCTTAATTCAATGGCATCATGTTTTTATTTTGTATGTCTTGATTTTTCCATTTCTTTCATATTATCTGACTGACAAAATTTTAATGCTTCGGCCAGGAGGTTATGGTGAGACAAGGCTCTTGGAAAAAAATCCTTATTATTACAAATATGAAAGCAAGTCGGCTTATTTTACGACTTTTTTGATTTGTCTTCCATTTTTTCTAATTAGTATTTTGCCGCTTGTTTTTGGCAACACTCCGATTCCGGGAATTTTTGGTTTGCAAAATGATTATAGTTTTTCAGATTTGGGTTTGAGTTTTTTTGAGGGAAATGTTTTTGATTTTAAGCAGGATGGCAGTAATCTTGTCGGACCCTTTGGTCTTGGAGCATTAATTTGCGGAATGTTTTTTCCATTAGGTGTGGCGCTATTTTTTTCAATTGTTTATAAAAAAAGAACAAAGGAATTAATTAAAGAGCGACGGAGGACAAAAGATTTGGAGAGGGAATTTAATAATTCATTATTTCAACTTGGGAATAGAATGGGAAATGGGATGCCTGCTGAACTTGTTTTCGGGCGAGTTGCTGAAAGTTCAAAAGGACTTAAGACTGAAGATTTTTTTAGAAGAGTTAATTATAATATTCAGCAAATGGGAATGAGTGTTGAGAAAGCGATTTTTGATACGTCCCGGGGAGCAATTGCATTTTATCCGTCGAATTTAATTGCAACAAGCATGAGGGTTTTGATTGAATCAAGCAAAAAGGGTCTCCGAATTGCGGCGGTAAGTTTGATGAGTATTTCTGAGTATGTAAAAAATATTCAAAAGATTACTGATAGATTAAGGGATTTACTGGCGGAGGTTGTCTCCGACATGAAGAGCAATATGACTTTTTTAGCCCCTTTACTTTCAGGTATTGTCGTCGGCTTAGCTGCAATGATTGCATTTATTTTAAATAAAATTCAATTGGGAAATTTGGATAATGCAGGTGTTGGAAATTTAAGTGCTTTATTGGGGATATTTGATTTAACTAAAATGATTCCGCCTTATTATTTGCAGATTGCAATTGGAATTTATTTAATTGAAATAATTTTTATTTTAACAAAGGCATTAGTCACAGTTGACTCCGGCGAGGACAAACTGGAAAAAACTTATAAGGTTGGCTTAAATTTGCGAAGAGGAATTTTACTTTATTTTATAACTGCCTTAGTTTCAACTCTTGCCTTGTTTTTCTTAAGTTCAATTGTTCTGGGAAATATTTAGAGAATTTTTGAATATAAAAATTTAAAAGCTTAAGTTTTTTGCAATTAAATGGAATCTAATCAGGAAAATGATATTTTAGATTTAATAAATAATCTTTGTGGAGAGATGGAAAAAGTTGCTAAAGGGATACGCGCTGATTATGACAAAATAATTTATAAGAGATGTGGATATGAAAATATTGAGAGAGCTTTAAAAAAACATTTTGAAGAAGTTGATTTTTTTAAAAAACAAATAGTTTGTAATAGAAAAAAACTTGAAACTGTTGCAGGTGATTCTAACTAAAGATTTATTAATTCTCTTTCTTATTTTAATTTATGAAAAAAAGAGGAATTGTAAATGATTATTTGCCGTGGGTTTTAATTGCAATTGCGCTTCTTGCATTAATCCTGGTTGCGATTTTTGTTTTAAGGGAAAAAGGAATTTCATTGATTGATAAAATTAAAAATTTATTTAGGTTTTAAATGGCAGAACTTACTATTTCACAGCTTATAAAAATTATTCTTGGAATACTTGTTGTTGTTGCAGTTGTTATCGGGGTTGGCTTGTTTATTAAAAATTATGTTGTTGATTATTTTAAAAATTTGCCTGAATTAATTTTGGGTTTAGTAAAATGAAAAATAAAAAAGGATTCTTGTTGGCAGAAGAAACTTTGAAAATTATTATAGCTGTGATTGCAATTGGGTTTTTAATTTATTTTTTAACTTCATTATATTTAAGGAATCAGCAAAATAAGGATTTGGAATTAGCAAAGGCGACACTTGAGAATTTAATTCGTGATTCTGAGTTGGGGGAAGTTTTAATTTATAATCTTGAGGATTTGGTTTTGGTTTCTTTTTCTTTGGCAAATGGATTGCCAAATAGATGTTCTAATTTAGGCTGGGAAAAATGCTTATGTATTTGTGAGGAGGATTTTCATTTGTTTGGTGAAGATCTTTCAGGGGATTGTGATGAATTAGGACATTGTATGGAAAGTGATTTAGTTGTAAATGAAAAAATAAAAATCGAAAATCCTCCTGTTAAAATTTTAATTAATAACGGAGAAATAACAAAATGAATTTAGATGAAGTGATAAAATATTTAATTTGGATTGTTTTTTTTGGAGTAGCTCTTGCAGGAATTTATTTTATGTTAAAAAGATTGGGGGTAATGTGATGAAAAAAATAAAAAATAAAAAAGGAGAATTAACAACGCAGCAGATAGTCATGCTGATAATTTTAATTACAAGTTTTGCAGTGATTTTATTTTTTATTTTTCGGCTTAATTTGGGTGAGATAACTGACAAGGAGGTTTGCCATAATTCAGTTGTTATGAAATCACAATCTAAACTACCGAGTGGTTCGCTTGACTGCAAGACAAGCTATGTTTGCATTTCAGGGGGAGGGGAATGTGAAGGAATTAATCCAAGTGAAACAATAAAACTTGAAATGGAAACCCCAAAAGAAGAAGTTATGGAAAAAATCGCAGATGAAATGGTTGATTGCTGGTGGATGTTTGGCGAGGGAAAAGTTGATTATGTAGGAGGAATAAATTTTAAGAATAATAAGGCTTGTTCAATCTGTTCGATTATTGCATTTGATGAAAGTATGCAGGAGAATAAAGAATTGGGCGGGGCAATAAGTTATTCTGAATTTTATAATTATCTGAAAAAGGAAAAAGATGGAGAGACTTATTTGAGTTATTTATATAATACAGATAATCCTGATGATTTTGGAAGTTCTTATCTTGGGAATTTTTTTGAGTTTGACAAGCAATATTTTGTTTTGACTGCGCTTGGAAAGAAGGGAACTTTTTCAGAGGCGTTTAGTTTTACAAAACCTGGAATTATAATAGGGATTGTGAATTATTTTGCAGAGGATGATGAAGAAAAGGAATTGGATAGTTTGCCTGTTATTGTTTTAGAGAAGACAACTGAGAATTATGAAAAAATTGGATGTGATAAATATTTAACAAAGGCATAATTTTATTAATTAGGATTCTTTTTTATTGTAATGAAAAAAAAGGTGAAATCAAAGATTTCTCATTATGATTTTTTTAAGAAAAATCATAAGGGAACTATTTTAGTTGAGAATATTTTATTTATTATTCTTAATTTGGTTTTTCTTTCAATTCTCATTTTATTTCTTTATACTAAGATGGGAGATGCTGCTGCGAGGGAGGAGATGTATGCAAAGAAAATTGCTTTGATTATTGATTCTGCAAAACCCGGGATGAGTATAAGTTTGAATATGAAAGATGCAGTTGATCAGGCAAAAAAAGAAGATTATTTGAATAAGAAGATTGTTATGATTAATGGAAATACTGTGACTGTAAAACTTCGCGAGAAGGGAGGCTATTCTTATTCTTTTTTTAATGATGTTGATTTTGATATTTTATATTTTTATCCTACGAGTGATATGTTTAAATTTGAGGTAATTAAAAAAGAAAAATGAGTTTAATAAAAAATAAAAAAGGGGGTGACAAAGTAATTTCTGTTTATTGGTTTGCGATTTTATTTATTGTTGCAGGAGGGATTGTTTATATGGCTGCCTTGTTTTATGGGGGGAAATATGATGTTCGGGAAATTGAAGCAGAAATTTTAATTGACAAGGTTGCAGATTGTTTGAATCATGGAGGAGAATTAATTGATGATTGGGCTTTGTTTAGTGAAGAGAATTTTTTTGAGAAATGCAATTTGAATTTTAATGTTGAGGATACAAATGGTTGGCAGGAGGACCAGATTTTTGTAAAGATTGATTTTGAAAATTTCGAAGATAAAAATACAATAAAGTCAATTTCTATTGGCAATGAAAATTTGGAAGGGTTTCGCGACAAGGGTTTAATTTGTGTTGAGAGGAATTTGTATTCAATAAAAAATAAAGAGCAGTATATTGTGAAAATTAAATCTATAATTAGGAAGACTGAGAAAAATGAATAATCGTCGAGGGCAAATCGGTGAAACAATGACGTGGGTTGTTGCAACAATTGCAATAATTTTTATTTTGTCTGTTTCAATTTTTATTGTTAAAATTAATTTTGGGAAAGAAAAAACTTTTAATCCTTATATTTCGAATGATTTGGTTATCACAGAATCTGCTGTTTCTTTTTTTTCATATGAAAATAATTTTAATGATTTGAAAAACTCAATTCAAAATGAAGATTACACTTCCATTAAACCTAAAGTTGAAAATTTTCTTGAGGGGATTTCTGAAGATCGACAATGGAATTTCCGGGTTTTTATTGATAATGAAATCTCCAAAAAGTCAGTAATAGTTTACTCTTTTCCCGACGATAAAAGCAAATATGCTTATTTTACTTTTAATTTAGGAAATAAAAAAATAGAATTAAAATTTGATGAGGGGAAAAATGAATAAACGAGGAGACATTCCTGTAATAATTCTTGTAATCGGTGTTGTTGGAATTTGCATTTTGGCAATTTTGAGTTTTAGTTTTTCATTAAGTTCAAGGGGAAATGCTCTTATCGGACCTTATTTAATAGAAGATGTTTTGTCAATTTCTGAACAAATAAGTTTTTATGAAAAAAAAGGAATTAATTTTCAAAGTTTAATTGATAAAAAAATAACTGATTTAGGAAATCAAATTTATATTCAAAAAAACAGTGATGGAAGTTATTTAATTCATGAAGAATCAAGAAATAGTGATGAATTAATTTTTGAAGTTGAGTATAAGTTTGTGCCTTAGACAAAGAAACATTTTTAAATCAATTTAACTTGTATAATTCATGGAAAATAGAAGAGGTCAGGGTTTGAGCACTAATGCAATTATATTAATTGTTTTGGGAGTTGTAGTTTTGGCTGTTTTAATAATTGGTTTTACAATCGGATGGAATAAAATTGCTCCTTGGCTTGGAGGAGGAAATAATATTGATACAATTGTAACTCAATGCAATGTTGCATGCTCGACAAATAGTGTGGATGGTTTTTGTAATATGAAAAGAGAAGTTAAAGGAGCATCTTTTGAGGATGGTGAGTATACCTGCGAAGATTTAATTGATAAAAAAATCGGAGTAGAAGATTGTTCATCAATTTGCCCTTCTACAGAAGGAAAAACCTATTCATGGGTAACTTCATTAAATGAATGTGTTGGGGATGGCATGAATGTTGTAACAAATCCAAACTGCGCAGATATTCCAAAAGTTGATGGAAAAAATATTTGCTGTGAGCGATCTTAATTTTTCTTAATTTAAAATGGCAAGAGACAGTGAGCGACGAAATAAAAGAAAAGATAAAAAGCGAGAGAAAAAAAAGCATCCTTATAAAAAAGGCGGTAAGTTTCGAAGCAGTGATTTAAGGAAAAAATAATTTTATAAATTAAGAAATTCTATCTTAATTATGAATGAGGTGATGTTTTTAATTTGTCTGGCATTTCTTTGGATTAGTTTTGCGAGTTTTCAGGATTTAAAAAAACGTGAAGTTGCAAATTGGCTGAGTTTTTCTTTAGTGATTTTTGCATTAGGTTATAGATTTTTTTATTCTTTGTTTTTTGAGAATTTTAATTTTTTATTGCAGGGGTTAATTGGATTAGGGATATTTTTTTTAATTGGGAATTTATTTTATTATTCGCGAATGTTTGCAGGAGGAGATGCAAAACTTATGATTGCGCTTGGAGCAGTTTTGCCTTTTTCAGAAAATTTAATTATCAATCTTGAAATATTTTTATTTTTCATAGTTGCTTTTTTAATTGTCGGAGGAATTTATGGAATAATTATAAGTTTGGTTTTGGGACTTCGTAATTTTAAAAATTTTAAATGCGAATATAAAAATTTATTTAATAAAAAGAAAAAGTTAATTTACTCTGCAATGATTTTTGGATTGGTTTTAATGATTTTTGGATTTAGTCAGAATATGTTTTTTATTCTTGGAATTATTATTTTTATTTTTCCTTATTTTTATGTTTATGCAAAAGCAGTTGATGAAGCATGCATGGTTCGGAAAGTTAAAACAAAAAGTTTAACTGAGGGTGACTGGCTTTACCAGAATGTAAAAGTTGGAAATAAGTTAATCAAGGCGAAGTGGGAAGGTTTGGGCAAGAAGGAAATTAATTTAATTCAGAAAAATAAAAAAGAGATTTTAATCAGGCAGGGAATTCCTTTTGTTCCTGTTTTCTGGTTTAGTTTTTTGATATTGGTTTATGTTTATTTTTTTAAAAAGTTTAGTTTAATTTTGTTTTAGGAAAAATTTTTAAGGAATTCTTTTTGGAAGCCATAATTTTTCTTTTTCTATTTTTTTAGTTTTTCTTTTTCTGATTACTTTTGGTTTAGGTTTTTTTTCTAATAATTTTTTTAATTTTTCAAGTTCTTCAGGATTTACCTGCTTTCTTTGCGAGTTAATTGTTTCATTTTCATAAATCGGCAGTATATTTATTATTTCATGTCCAAAGACATTTGCTGAAGAGATTGCTACATCTTTTGGTTTTAATTTTGTTTTAATTTTTTTTGCGATTTTTTTTGCCAATGAAAATGCAGTCTGAGGTAATTTGGAACTTTCAGTTATGTGTTTTTTTGGAATTATTATTGAGTGGCCAGATGAAACCGGGTTTATTTCAAGTGCTGCAATTGAATCTTTATTTTCATCAATTTTATAAGTTTTAATTTTTCCTTCAACTATTGAACAGAAAACACATTGTTGTGGTTGCCCTTGAGGAGTTTGGGTTTCTTGTGCTGCTGCTTGTCCATCCTGACTTTGATTGTCTGGTTTTATTAAATTATTTTGAATAAGAAATTCTTCGAGTTGAGTTTCATTCATTAATTCAATTGATTTTTTTATTTCTTCTTTATTTGGCAGATTAGTAGAATCAAGCTGCGCAAGAAGCTGTTTTTTTATTTGAGGAATTTGTTCTTTGGGTAACATATAGTTTTTTAGAAAAATCAGTTTTTATAATTATCCAAATGCTCTTCTCATGTCAATAACTTCTGCTGAGTTTACGTTTTGGATTTTTCGCAAATTTTCTTCAATTACTTCCAATGGGTTTTCCTCGTCAATATCAAATGAGGCGATTACTGCTTTTAATCCAAATGCAATTGGTTCTTCAGAAAAAACAAGTCTCAATCCATTATTTTCTTCAATTGTTTTTTTTGCCTCTTTTTTTATTTCTTCTAAATTTACATCCGGCGAAGTTGGCATGATTTTTATTTTGATTAATGCAGTCCCCATATCAAGTTTTAAGAAAAAGGGTTTATAAAATTTTAGTTGTTTTGTTTAATCACTCTTTGGAGGACAATAATACTTATAAATAGAAAAAATTTTTTGTATTTATGACAGAGGGAAATTATGAAAATATTCTTTTGAAGGTTGCGAAGTCATCTGGTTTGGAGCGAGAGGAATTAGAGAGAAAGGTTGAGGCAAAGAGGGCGAAGTTGTCAGGGCTGATTAGTCGCGAGGGGGCAATGCAAATTATTGCAGCAGAACTCGGGATTTCTTTTGATAATGAAGTGTTAAAGATTGATGAACTTTTGCCGGGAATGAGAAAGGTTAATACCGTAGGGAAACTTATTAATTTGTCGCCTGTTAGGACATTTGAGAGAAATGGAAAGGAGGGGAAAGTTGTGAATTTGACAATTGCTGATGAGTCAAGCAATGTGAGGGTTGTTTTATGGGATGTTAATCATATTGAATTAATTGAAAAAGGAGATATTGCTTTGGATTCAGTTGTTGAAATTTCTAATGGCGCAATGCGTGGAAATGAGCTTCATTTAGGGAGTTTTTCTGAAATAAAAAAATCAAATGAAAAAATTGAAAATGTTAATTCTGAAAAACAGGTTCGCGAGACAACAATTTCAGAATTTAAAACTCCTGATAGCGTTGGTGTTCGGGCATTTATTGTTCAGGCATTTGAGCCTAGATTTTTTGAAGTTTGTCCTGAATGCAAGAAAAAGGTAATTGATGCAAATTGCGCGACTCATGGAAGTGTCGCTCCGGAAAAACGTGCAGTTATGAATATTGTAATTGATGATGGAACTGAATCAATTAGAACAGTTTTGTTTCACAACATGATTTCAGCAATTGGTTTAACTGATTTAGAAAATATTGAATCTCAAATTATGCAAAGACAAAATCTTTTGGGCAAAGAAATGTTTTTTTCAGGAGATGTCAGGCTGAATAATTATTTTAATAATTCTGAATTTATTCTTAATGAGGTCAGTGAAGTTAATCCTGACGAAATTTTAGCTAAATTAGAAGCAAAGAATTAAAAACAGAATTTATTTTTTAGTTAATGAAAAAAATAATAAGAGTTTTGTCCTTTTTTGTTTTCCCTTTGATGGTTTATCTTTTGAATATTATTTTTTATCGGTTTATGGATGTTTGTTTAATTTATCCTTGGGTGGATATTCCGATGCATTTTTTTGGCGGGTTTACAATCGGGTTTTCTTTTGTTTTGCTTTTTAATTTTTTTGAAGAGGAAAATTTAATAGAATTAAAAAATAAAATTTTGTTTGTTTTTATAATTGTTTCTATTGTTGGGTTTATTGCGGTTCTTTGGGAGTTTTATGAATTTTTATTGGCGTTTTTTGGGATTGTTGAGATGCAGACATGGACAGATACTTTGTCAGATTTATTAATTGGGATTTTTGGAGGATTTTGCATTTCTTTTTGGAAATCTTTTTCCAGATAAACTTAAAAGATACTTTCTTTTAATTATTTTATGTTAATCAAAAAATTACAAATTCCTATTTTAATTTTTACATTAATTTATTTAATTTTATTTTTATTTGTTTTTTTAGAGAGGGCAAATTATGAATTTGTGATGTATGTTTTTGTTGTTATATTTTTCTTTGTTGTGATTTTATTTACAAATGAAAAAGTGAATTATCCGAATTTTGTTTTATGGGGTTTGAGTTTATGGGGGTTACTTCATATGTGTGGGGGAGGGGTTTTGTTAAATGGAGAGATGAGACTGTATGAATTGATGTTAGTTAATTTGTCAAGTGAATATTCTATTTTTCGTTATGATCAGTTTGTTCATATTGTTGGGTTTTTTGTTGCGACTTTAGTTATGTTTGTTATTTTAAAACCTATTTTGAAAAAGGATCTTAAAAATTGGGCTGCTGTTTCAATTATAGTTATTATGGCTGGTCTGGGTGTCGGGGCTTTGAATGAATTAATTGAATTTTTGGCAGTTGTGCTGATTCCTGAAACCGGTGTCGGGGGGTTTGTGAATACTTCTCTTGATTTAGTGTCTGATTTGATTGGCGCAATTTTGGCGATGGTTTATATTTATATAAAAAAGGGAAATTTATAATGGATTTAGAAATAATCTTTTTAGGAATTATTTTTTTAATTGGAGTTTTTATTGCTTTTTGGATTGGTTTGAAGTTTGGAAAATTTACAAAGCATAGGGAGTGGGAGAAAAATTTGCCTGATTACAGAAGGGAAGCAATAAAAAAATCACGCGCTGTTTTGGGAGGACAATTTTCTGAACAGTTGGCGCCGTATTTACCAAACTTTCCATATCTGCCGACTGAGTGCAAATTTTTAGGAAAGCCAATTGATTTAATTTGTTTTAAGGGGCTTGATGAAAAAGAAATTGATGAGATTATTTTTATTGAAGTGAAAAGCGGGAAGAGTAGATTAAATTCTGTTGAGAAGAAATTAAAAAAAGCAATTAATGAGAAAAAAGTTAAATGGAGAGAATATAGGATTCCTGAAGAGTTGACTGAGGCACAGGAGTTTGTTGAAGATGAAATTTAATATATATTTGTGAATAGATAAATGCTTATAAATGGAAGGGGATTTGGTTTTTTATGGTTGAAGAAAAAAATCCTTTAGATTATTTTGGAAGGTTTGAGGTTAAAGGACATGGATTAATTGGGCCGCCAGAATCAGTTGGTAGAAGTTACCATATTAGTTTAAAAGATGGAAATTTTGTGAGAATTAGAAGAAATCCTTTTAATGAGTTTGATTTTAAAGCTTACGAATCTGTTGATGGACAATATGGAATATGTTTTTCGGAGGTTGTTGCAAGTGTCCACTGGAAAAAATTATTAGAGGAGAAATTATAATGGCAACTAAAAAAGAAAAAGAAGAAACTGAAGGGAGTGAAAGTAAAGAGCCGCAGTTAACTGATTTGCCTGGTATTGGTCCTGCTGTTGCTGCGAAGTTGGAGGCTGCGGGAATTTATGATTTAATGAGTTTGGCTGTTATGGGTCCTGCGCAATTAGCTGATGCTGCGGGTGTCGGGGCTGCTGTTGCAAGAAAAGCAATTCAGGCTGCGCGTGGAATGTTGAGTTTGGATTTTACTGACGGACTTAGTTACGCAAAGAAGAGAAGTGACACGCAATTTATTACTATGGGGAGCAAAAATGTTGACGAACTTCTGGGGGGAAAGGGTTTGCAGTCGAGGGCAATTACAGAATGTTTTGGAAGTTTTGGTTCAGGGAAAACTCAAGTCGGTTCAACTTTGGCTGTGAATGTGCAGCTACCAAAAGAAAAGGGCGGGGCAAATGGCAAGTGTGTTTTTATTGATACTGAAGGAACTTTTAGACCCGGCAGAATAAAACAAATTGCTGAGAACCTTGGTGCAAATCCTGAAAAAGTTTTAAAAAATATTTTTGTTGCAAGAGCATTTAATTCTGATCATCAGATTTTACTTCTTGACAGAGTCAGTGAAATGATTAAGGACGGAGAACCAATTAAACTTTTAATTGTTGATTCTTTGACTGCACATTTTAGGGCAGAATTTTCAGGTCGTGGGCAATTAGCTGACAGGCAGCAGAAGTTGAACAAGTATATTCATAATTTATCAAAATTAGCTGAGAAACATAATTTAGCAGTTTATGTTACAAATCAGGTTATGGCAAATCCTGCGCAAATGTTTGGAGACCCAACAACTGCAATTGGCGGGCACATAGTGGGGCATGCTTCAACTTACAGAATTTATTTACGAAGAGGAAAAAAAGATTCACGTGTTGCAAAGTTAATTGATTCACCTGATTTACCTGATAATGAAACAATCTTTTTTGTTACAGATGCTGGGGTGGTTGATGAGGCATAAAAAATTCGCTTTGCGAATTTTATTTTTGCACTGAATAATTAAAAAGTGAGATTTTTGCACAAGCAGAAAGTTTTGATATGGATTTATTTTTAGAAAATTTTATTAACTTAAATAATTAAATATTAAAATGGTGAATACCTTAAAATATCTTTTGAGGGGTTTAAGAGTTTCTTGTGAGAGAGTTCCAGGGGATAATGAACGAGTTCCTGATGAATCTTTTTATGAGATTAGTTCTAAGAATGCTGGTGAAGGCGAAAGTGTTTTTGTTGGTCCAAATGATGAATATGTTAATTCGGGTCTTCTAAGAGTTAAAAACTTCCCGACAGAATCATGAAAGACGAAAACGGGTTCGTAAAAGGTTAAAGAAATATTCTAAAGATTAATTTTATTTTTAAGAATAATTATTCTCTAAAACGATAATGAACTTTTTCTTCAGGTTTTTCATATGAATGAATTTCATCAGGTGAAAACCAAAAATCAATTTCTTTTTGTGCTTCATCAGGGTTGTCTGTTGCGTGAATAATTGTTAAATTTGGTCTGTTTGATTTATTAGCTAATTCAAAAGTGTCATGAGAAAAGTCTCCTCTTATTGTTCCAGGTAAAGCTTCGTCAATATTTGTCGGACCTGTTAATCTTTTTACTGTGTGAACTGCATTGTGTCCTTCAAGAATTATTGCAATGATTGGAGAAGTTTGCATGTCAATAATTAATCCTTCAACAATTTTTTTTCCGACGGGAATTGGATCTGTGTCTTCGGGCATTTCTAATTTCTTTTTATATAGTTCTCCTTTTTCTTTTAACCATTTCTCGTCCTTAAAATAATGTTTTTCTAAAACTTCTCTTTTGGCCTGAATCATTTTCATTGCAACAATTTTCATTCCCACTTTTTCAAAGCGTGAAATTATTTCTCCTGTGATTCCACGAAGAACTGCATCTGGTTTTATTAATACTAATGTTTTTTCTTTCATAGAATTTATGAATAAGTTTTGTTTTTAAATTTTTTTATGAATTGTTTGGCAGAACTTTTTTTAACAAAAATTATATAAATGTATTTTTCATTTTATAAAAATGAAAAAGAAGGGGATAATTATAGTTTTGCTTTTGGTTTTTTTATGTTCAAATATTTTTGCTGGTTCTGTTGATAGTGAGATGAATAAAGTTACTCATTATGCGCAAGAATATGAAACAGGGAATATAAATTATGTTCAGTTTATGGTTTATTTAAGTTCTGTTCGCGAAGGTTTAAATGAAATTCTCGGAGCGACTAATAAGGAGTATGGCGGAATTTTAAAACAGGAGCAGGTTCGTTCTATTTTGGGGGAAGCTCAGGAAGAAACAAAATGGGTTTGGGTTGAAGGTGAAAACCATGAAAGAAAATTGGATGATTATCTTCCAATCTGGAGAAAAATAATTTTTGATGGAAAGAAAATCAGAATTACTTTGGGTGCGTATCCGTCGATATTTAAGAAATGCGCATTTGAAATTGAGAATGATTTTCGTGATTTTAAAGAAGAGTATTATGAAGAGACAGGAAAATATTTTGAAGATTTAAGTGAAGAAGAAAAAAAGAGTTACAAGGAGAGTTTTAAGGAAAAGTATGAAGATTGCGAGGAGCATATTATTTACAGATTAAATTTTGAAAAGGAATTTAAAAGTCCGAAAGAGAATTTGGATATTAATAGTAAGATAGATAAGATCCAAAATTTGGCAGAGATTTTTAATTCTGAACCAACGAGGGATAACGCTGATGAACTCGCAAAGGCGAGTGTGAGCGCAGAGAGAATTTTTGAATCTTTTTTCAGGCAGAACCAAGGGTCGTGCGAAGAAATTATGAATTCTATTTTTGGTTCTGAAAATAAAAGGGATGACTCAAAGACTCATGTTCAGGAGATTAATTTTTTTGAAGGAGAAAATTTTGAAGCGATTTTACGACTTGAAATGTGTGATGAGTGTGAATGGAATTGGATTAATCTTAATATGTGGTTTGAGGGAAGAGGGAATTTTAAATATCCTGATGAAATAAAATTTGATGAGGGTTTAAGAGAAAGGTATAAACAACTTGATTCTGAAGAATTTAAAATTATGGCGATTGAGTTAATTGAAAAAATGGCTTTGGCTTTTGAGAGGGGGGATTATAATTCTGCAATGAAGGACTCAATGGAACTTCAAGTTTTAAATGATGCATGGAATGAAGTATCAAATGATAATTGGGAAGAAGTAGATAAAATTTATCAGGAGCGTGAAGAGGCAATGAGTGATGGGGAAAGAAATGAAATGTTTCAGAATTATGGCTGGATTAAACTAGAGCAGGAAAAAAGAGAAAAGCAGAAAGAGTTAAGGCTTATTAATTATGAGGAGAGAAAGAATTTTTATGTTTCTTTGTTTTCCGGTTATGAGAAACGAGAGTTTTATTTTGAGCAAGAGGAATATGAAAAGAGGTTAGTTGAAGAGTTTAAAACTTTTGGAAAAGAAATTTGCGACAATAATGAAGATGATAATGACGACGGGGCAATTGACTGCAGTGATTCTCAGTGCGGGGGGAAAGTCTGCGGAAAAACAATTACTTCTGAAATTATTGATAATGAAACTATTAAACTAACAACTGAACTTTATTGCATTAAGGGAACTTGCCAGGCAAAGGAGTTTGAAGAAAAAATTTCTGAGAAGGTTTGCGGGAACAATATTTGCGAGGAGGGGGAGAATGTTTGTTCTTCTTCGAGTGTTGTGTGCAGTGAAAATGATACAGAATGTTTTGCAACAGCTGATTGCGGAGAAGATTATTGTCCTGAGGATTGTGTTAGCTGTCCTGAGCATGGGGCAATTGAATGTGACGGCAAAGTTATTTTTAGCGGGAAGGATGAAAGTGGGTGTCCATTGAAACCTATTTGCTTAAATGAAACAGAGTTTTGCGAGGAGGATTCTGATTGCGCTGATCCTTTGTGCGGAGATGCAGTTTGTTCAGAAGAAAAAATTTGTGTTGTTGAAAAATTAACTGAATGTAATGAGTCAGAATGTGTTGATGGTGAAGAAAAAATAAAAAAGTGTGAAGCAGGTGAAGAAGTTATTTCCGAAATTTGTTCTGAGGGTATTTGGAAAACAACTGGCGCAGAATGTGAAGGTGAAGTTTCTGAAGATTTAAAATGCACTCAATGCGGAGATGGCTGTTATCCATTGGAAGATGTCGCTTCAATGTCTTGTGTTGAGGATGTTCAAAATATAAAATGTGTGCAGGAAGGAAAAGATTGTGTTTCTTATGAAAAGGAAGTTTTTGGTGAGGAGTGTAGTGTTAAAGAAGATTGCGGAGGGGTAGATGATGTTTGCAGCAACGGAAAGTGTGTCGCAATTCCTCATACAGTTGTTGTTGAAAATGAAGAGGAAGAGGAAATAAATATCGATGAATTTATTGATGAAGAAAAAATTAAAGAAAGTTTAGAAGTGATTGAAGAAGAATTAGAAAAAGAAGAGGCTGAGCATGAGGAAGAAAATAAAAAAGAGTTTAAAGAAGTTCATGAAGAAAAAGATCAGGAAGAAAAATCCGGAAAAGAATTTAAGGGGGCAGAAAAAGAAGAAAAAGAAGAAGAAATTAATGAGGAATCTTCAAATGATGGAACTTTAACCGGAAGTGTTATTTTTAATTTCTTTAATAATTTTTTAAAATTAACCGGAAGAACTGTTGAAGATGATTCATCTGAGGATGATTCTTCAGAAGATTCTGATAATTTTGAAAGTGATTCTGATAATTCAGATGACGAGCCTAATACAGATGAAGGGTCTAACGATGGTACTGAAGATAATCCAAATGATAATCCAAATGATAATGGGGGCGATGAGGAAGGTGAAGGAAATTCTGATTGTCCTGATGCAGGAGACCCGCCGGAAGTTAATGAGAATTGCTGGTATGAAAAAAATTATGATGAGAATGGTTGTGTAAGCGGTTATGATGTTGAGTGTGGTGAAAAAGGAGAGCAGGAAGGTAATTGGGAAGATAATGATGAGGATTGGGAAGAACATAAGGATGAATGGCATGAGGATTGTGATGAAAGATGCGAAAGGGAATGCGATGATAGATTGGTAAAACCCTGTGTTGATAAATGTGTTCATGAATCAGGATGTTTAGATGATGGAAATTGCGATGATGAATTAGACGAATGCAAGAGTGAATGCGAGGGTGGGGCTGATATGGAAACTTGTAAAGATGAGTGCAAAGAAAAATGCAAAAAGGGAGAGGATACTTGGATAGAGCCGGAGTGGGAGGAGCCTAAACAGGAGCAGGGAGTTTTTTCAGTTGGCGGGGGATGCAGAACCAGCCAGGGTAAGACAGAAGGTTATATGTGGTTTAATGGATGGGGAGAACCATTTGAAGATATACAGGAATTAAAAAATAAGTATTATCAGGGTGGAGAAACTGATTGGTGCAAAATGGAGTTGGAAAATTTGATAAAACAGCGACGTGAATTTGAGAAGGGATTGAATAGGGAATTTGCAAAATGGTTTTTTGAAATTTATATTGCAAACACTGCTGAGGACTGGGAGCAGCATCAATCAGGGATTTATGAACTTTACTGGAATGTGGTGGATAATTCAAGGCAAATGGCAGAGAGGATGAATTGTTTAAGAATGAATGGGATTCCATTTGATTATAGATTAGTTAATTTTAGTTATGAAACTGATTATGGAAGAATAGAATATTTTGAAGAGATAAGTGAAATAAGCAGCAGCAGGTTTTTTGGCGACACTGTTAATGACGAGAAAGTTGAAGTGATTACTCCGTATATGAAGGTCTGGATTTTCCCTCCTGAAGAATTTATTAAGAATGAGTTGAAAAAGGCTATGGTGAATGAAGAGTTTCCTGGTTCGCCTGAAGAAAAAATGAAGAGGGAAAGTGAGGGAGGTCTGAAGGATGAAGAAAAAGAAAATATAAAGCAGGACGAGGGTTTTATGAAGAGGATTAGAAAATTAAGTGAGAAATACTACGGAGAGGTTAATGCAGTTGTAAGATTTGTTGATTATGAAGAAGATTCAGTTGTGTTTAATTTATATGCAGTTATTAATGAAGAGGATATTATTAAGTTCAAGCCAATGCTGCCGGAGAATGTTCCTAGCGAGGACGTGAGAATTGAACTTGATTTTAAGGATTTATATGAAATAATTTATACAAGTGAAAAGGAAATGCAGGGGGAGAATGTTGAGTTTCCTGATTGGGCGCAGAGAAAGATAAGTCCTATTAATAAGATAAAGGAAATAAGAAAAGGCATTGGGATGTTTTTTAAAATTAAGGGAATGGTGAATGATGCAGAGATAACTCCAAAGGAAGCAGAGAAAGATGTTGATAAATTGTTTAATGATTTTTTATGGATGATGATGAAGGGAGGAATGAATGGAGAAGAAGATTTTGCCGAGGGAAAGGATGAGCATGTTGAAGAGCTTGAGCAGGAAATTTTAAAATCAAAGGAAAAAATTAGCGGGCAGATGATTGGTTAATTTTGATTTAATTTTTCAACAAAAACTTTTTAAAGTATTTTCTGTAATTACTACTAAAAATGAGGGGTGAAAATTTAAAAGGGGTTTTATTGACGCTAGTTTTAGTGTTTTCTATTTTATTTTTTGTGAATTTTGTTTTTGCTGAGTGGGTTGATTGTTGGCAATATAATTCTTTAAATGGCGGGACAAAAACAACTTGTAATAATGTGGGTTGCCTTTGGGCATCTGATGACGCAACTCAAAATGGAAGCGGAGGAGTTACGGATATTTATGATCCTTTTTGTGCGGATGTGGAGTATTGCTGTTTTCCAAATGAGTGTTGGCAATTTGATGGAGACCAGACTTCGTGTGCCAATGGGACAAGCGCCCATCCTAATGGAACTATCTTAAATTGCACATGGGATCCTTATATGAATATCTGGGATCCTAATGGAACGCTTCTTTATACCGGCGGTTGTATGATGGATTGGGCTTCAAGTGGAGGAGATTGGGGCGGGGCAGAATCTGGTTGTTGGCAGTATGACGGAGATAAGGATACCTGCACAAGTTCTGCAAATTCTCAAAAATGCGAGTGGAAAGCAAATGATGCAAATCAAAATCCCTGGTGCTGGATAAAAACATTATCTGATGCACAAAATGAAAATTCTCTCGCGACAACAACTGATATTGGGTGCTGTGATCAAAAAGGATGCTGGACTTATGACGGCAATCAGACTCAGTGCGAGAATTCTGCTTTTGGGAATGCCTGCACATGGAGCGCTAAAGCAAATGATCCTTGGTGTTATGATGATGTTGGATGCTGTTATACTAAAGGTTGTTCAGAGGCAGGTAGCAATGAAACACTTTGCAATATCCTCAATCAGCAATTAATGATGCCTTGTGAATTTAACGCTTCAGGAGATGATTTATGTACTGATTATGGGGGTGGAGGCGGGGGTTTTTCTTTTTATAATGATACTGATTCATGTATGTCTCAGGGAGGTTGGTATGATATGTCTGGAAGTTGTGTTATGCCGAATATGACTTCAAGCGGCGGAGCGTTTATGTTTGGTGAAGATGCTCATTGTTGGTTTGCAGATAATCAACCTTCAGTTTGCGGGAATCTTTCTGGTTGTGTTTATTGTGTTGCAGGGGGCGGACCAAACGGAATAGATAATACAAGTTCAAATAATTTTTGCGCCCGCAAACAAGCGGGTTATTGTGAGGGACACAGTACTTGGGATAATGCAGTTAGTTATGCAAACTTTGATGGAAATGGGAGTTTAGTTGATAATTCAGTAAATTTAAATTGCACTCATATTCAAATAAAAAGCGCATGCAATTATGGGCCTTTGCCAAATTGTGTATGGAGTAATTCAAGCACAATTACAGGAGCATTTTGCAGTCCCGGAACAAGTAGTGAAAATAAAGCAGCACCGCCTGTTCCATTTTGTGAGCATCCTGATGCGAAAAATAATCAATCTCTTTGTGGTAATTTAACTGTGAATTATATGATGCCGTGCAAGTGGTATGAAAATTGGACAAATATTGGGGGAGCAATGACAATAAATTGTTCTTTTAATCCAAATGCAGTTTTTGGTTCAGGGGATACTGCTGAAAAAGATTTTTTAGTAATTAATACTGAATATTCATGTATTGCTTCAGGCGGAACATGGCAGACTTCTTATTATATTGAGAATAATATTTTAAAACAAGATTCCTGGTGTGAAAAAGGAGCTTTGTATGATCCATTAGCTGGACAGGCTGCAGGAAATAAAGGAAATTGCGATACTGATTGCTGGGCATGCGAGTTTCAATATAATGGAAGCAATTGGGTGAACCTGGCAGCAGCAGAATCAGCTTGCACAAATTCAAGTTTGGAATATTGCCAGTGGGAAAATGATTCTTATGCGCCAAATGGAAAAGGTTATTGTAATTATCCTGAACAAATGAGTTATGGCGCAGGTGATTGTAATTTGAATTGCAAGGATTGTAATTTGAAAACAAATGCTTTTACTGCATGCAATGATAGTCAGGCAAGCTGCAAGTGGGTTAACAACACAAATTCATCCGGCAGTTATCTAGCAACAGGTTCTTGTGTTAATAAGAATAAAAAGACCTGTGCTGATGATTGTTTTTCATGTTACTCAGAAAATGATTGTTTTGCATCGCTTAATGTTGATTGCACCTGGGATGCGACAAATAGTGTATGCAAGCCAAGTAGTTTTGACGGGGAGGTTTGTTTTGATGCAGTGGACAATGATAATGATGGGTTTATGGATTGCGCAGATCCTGACTGTTCTTTTGATAATGCATGCGGAGGAAATAATTTTGCAGACTGCGGTTCTGTAACTAACCATGTGACATGCAATGCGACTATTGCTTTTGGAGATATGAATTGTACTTGGTATAATTTTACATGGGAGAGTGAAGGTCATTGCGGAATGCCCGGAGAAAATTGCTGGCAGTTTGACGGAGATGCTGCAACTTGCGGAACAGTACTTGGCTGCACAAATGAATCAAGTTTTGCAGGAGGTTCGGGAGGAGGATTTTGCGATATAAATACTACAACAATGGATAGTGCTCAATGCTGGCAATATAGTGATAATGAATCTTATTGCAATGATCAGACTAATTGCGGTTGGACAAATGATTCCTGGTGTATAAATAATCCAAATGATACATGGTGCCAGAGTGTTGGCGGCTGGTGTGATTATGAGTTATTTTCTAATTGCAGTAATTTAGGAAGCAATTCTACAGCATGTGCTGCAAATGCAAATTGTATATGGAGACACGAAGATTGGATGGAATCCGGAGAAGGATTTTGTGATGTTGCTTGCTTTAATTGGAGTCTTAATGAATCTGGTTGTGATGGGATGACAGGAGGAATCTGCGAATGGAGAGACCAGACAGAAATGTGCATGCCCTCTACCTTTGATATGTTTTCAGGAGGGGGCGGAGGAGGAAACACAAAGTCCGGGTGTCCGCAATATGATGGAAATTATACTGCATGCAATTTAAAGAATTACACTTGTGTATGGATTAATGATTCAAATATTGATAATAATGTGACAGGAGAGACTGCTGATGGCTGGTGCAATGATAAAGGAACCTATGAGATGGTTGGGGATATGAAGGGAGAAATGTTTTTCCTGGGTCCTGATGCAGCAGGAGATGGAAATTCCGGTGTTCAATGGGCAGATATAAAAGGATTTGGAATGAGGGCGACTGGCAAGGCTTATGGATTTGGTGTTGGGATTTATAATTTAACTGATGCAGCAGTTTGTAATGGATATAATTTGGATTTCGATGATATTAGTGGTTACCCCACAACAGGAAGCGGGCAGAATATTACAAAGGTGAGATTATATCTGGATACTGACGGAGATTCAAGTGTAAATGCTCATTGTTATGCAACTGATGCAAGCGGAACTTCCTCAGGGTATTATGAATTTTATATTGATTATATTGTGAGGAATAATTCTAACACTGGAAATATCCAGACCACTAAGAAACTTTATTCATGTGTTGAAAATTCAAGTTCAGGGTGGAATTGGATTCCGACGAATGTTTTTGTAACTGATGACAAAAAGTTCACTTGTTGGGATTCGAAGATGGGGGCAGTATTTGTAAGTGTTGAAAAAGAGGCATTTGAAAATTTTGATTTGTTTGATATTACAGAGCCTATGAGAATTTTGGCAGTTAGTTTTAATGGGTTTAATTCAACTGCAAGGGAGGATACTGTTGGACCAGCTTATTATACCCCCGGAACAATTGATTTTGATTTTGTAGATTGTTCTGACCCCAATACAAAAGATGCAAAGTGCAAGAACTTCCAGAAGTTTGGAACTCAGGTGTTTGAAGATTGCAAGAATGGTTATGACGACGATGCTGATGGTTATACTGATTGTGATGATCCTAAATGCCAATTCACTCCGGTATGTGCATCAGGAACTGCTTTTGACTGGGACTCACTATGTTCAAATGATTTCAAAGCTCCTACAGTGACTTTTACAAATATTGACAAAATGGCTGATTCAGCGATTATTCAATATGATACTGATGAACCTGCGAATGGAAGTTTAATGTTTTATGGAAATAGTTCAACATGCACAACTTTGAATTTTACAATCAATGATACTGGAGACCCTACATTAACTTTTGATGACTACAAGCCATTCCATAGAGCAACAATTGATTCAGATGCTCTTAATTATAGTTTGACTAATAATACTGCTTACTTTTATAAGATGAGAGTGTGTGACCCGTGCGGGCATTGCGGAACTAGCAAGTGTTTGAATTTTACTACAAAGAAAGAGAATAAACCATTTATTTTTAAGATGGATTTGCCGGCAGGTTATACTGTGAATATAACTGATTCAAATGGAACAGCAATTTATGGAGGAAATTTTACAACAACTGTTGGGGGGGCAACTTATGATATTGGTGTTAAGACTAATTCAAGTGTTTCAAAGAATATGAATGTGACTGTTCACAAGGGCGACTTGAGCATGACTTTTGCAGGTGTTGATTTGTATAAACCAAAGGTTCTTGATTTTGAAAATGCGTTTATTACAGATGAAGAAAATGAAATCTTGGGAATGAACTCAACTACAAAGGCATGGAACTTTTTATTAAGCGACCTTGGAATGGGCGGAAGCGGGGATTATCTTGAGTTGAATTTTCCTGTTGCGTATAATTCAAGCAACACTTTGACATGGGCTGCTGATGATGGAACAAATGCTTCAAATGTTGCGAGTTATTCATCATGTTCAGGCAATGCAAGCGGGACAAATTGCAAGGTTCCAACCACTTTAGGATTTTCAAAATATTATTTAAGCACCCCTTCTTCGTCAAGCAGTTCATCATCAAGTTCTTCATCTTCTGGAGGCGGTGGCGGAGGAACAGCTACCGGAGGTTTAACTTATGTTATAAGTGATGCTCAATTCAGCAATGGATATACTAAGAAACTTGGGGCTTTAGATAGGATAAGATTTATGGTTGAAAATGTTTATCACGGTGTTCAGTTAATTAGTGTTACAGCTTCAACAGCGAAGATAAATGTTTCAAGCACGCCTCAGGAAGCAACTTTGGTTATTGGGGATGAGAGAAAATTTGAAGTTAATGATGATAGTTTTTATGATGTTTTAGTAACTTTGGATTTAGTTAATGCAACCGGAGCAACAGCTACTTTAACTGTGAAGAGTATTCATGAAGAAATAACTGTTGAGTCAGAAGTAGCAGAAGAAGAAAAAGAAGAAACTGCAAAAGAGATCGCAGAAACAGAAGGAGAGATTACTCCTGCAGGAACTGGTTCTTCTAAAGTTTATTGGATAGTTGGAATTTGTGTTTTAGTTTTAATCTTGGTTGTTCTTGGAATTGTGTTTATTAAGAAGAAAAACTAATAAAATTGAATATAACACTTTTAATAGAACTTTTTAATTCTCAAAATTAAATTAATAAACCCCCGGGATATATCTATATTTAACTTTATTTTTGTAAATTATGTAATCTGGATCATGAGACAAATGTCTTTCTTCTGTGATTGTTCTTAAATGATATATTATTGACCATGTTCCCATACTTAGAATTGCAGGTATTGATAAAACAGGGATTATCATCAGCCACCATGAGATATTTTTTGAAATATATGCCGGATGCCTGACTATTGAATAAGCGCCAGTTGAAACAATTCCTCTGTTTGTTAAGTTAGAACATTTTGCTCCTAATGAAAGTGTTGCTGAAACATAGATCCCGAGAAATAAAATTATTAAGATTCTCATTATGAATGTTATTGTTGGTGTGAAGAACAAAACAGATTCACTTGCATACCAATTTAGGTATTTTGTTGCAAATCCATTAAACGGAGGATAACAAATTAATGCAACAGTCCAGCCTAAAATTGTTGGTTCAACTGATCTGACTTTATTTTTTAATTTTTTTGATTCAATTGAATAACCAAATGAAAACCATAAAGTGTCAATTAAAAAAATTAATGCTAAGAGAAACGGGAAGACAATCAAATTAAATGAATCAATGAATGACAAGTTTGGAAAATTATTAAAATTTAATATTTGATTTTTTATTGAAGAGAAATTTCCAAAAACAAAATTAATCATAATAGGCAGGAAAAATATTTTTACAAAAATGAATAATAGAGAAATTGTTTCTTGTTTGGAAGGTTTTTGTTTTTTGAATAATTTTTTTATTAATGAGAAAACATTTCTTCCTCTGCTTTTTTGTATCTTTGCCGACGGTGTTAAAAAATAAAATAAAAATCCAAGGAGAGTATAAGCAAGGGATAAATAAAAAATCGCTGTTATTGTTTCTTGTCTTAAGAAATTTTTGTAATAAAAAAAAATTTTATAAAATAAAAATGCAAGCCAGATTAAAATAATATTTGAAAAATAATTTTTTAATTTTTCTTTTTTCATATGTTGATAATTATTTTGATTATAAAATGTTTTTGTTTCATAGGCTCCACTGAAAATCTCCTAAGCCGCAAGGCTTAAATTGTGTGCAATCCCTTTCAAAAATATTTCTGCTTGCATTCCCTTAATTTTCTTTGCCCGAACTTCTCCGCCGTACTTTCTTTTGATT
>JASFEO010000012.1:0-39106 GCA_050124795.1 Candidatus Pacearchaeota archaeon | reverse complement strand
ACCGCGTCAAAAGTCTCTTTTTTAACTAGTCTAATCCTTTTGTTAAAACTCATTTTACTTATATCCATAATATAATTACCTCCTAGAAATTTAATACTTACTATATTTATATTATATCGGATATTTTATCCTTTGTCAAGTTTTTATCTACTTTTCTCTAAATCTTTTTAATGTTTTTTCGTAGCTGTTACCTTGGAATAAATGTAATGAAAATAGTTGCAAGCATGAATCCATAGATAATATTGACTTTGTCGCATAAGTACTTACAACTTCTATTAATTCATCTTTATTTATATTTATTCCTTCCCTTACTGCTACACTTGCAACAATGTCTTCGGCCCTTCTATTTATTTGGTAACTGGTATTAAAAGCATTTTTTGTTATTTTTATATTTTCATAAACACTCATAATTGTTCCTCCACTTGTTCATTTTTAAATACTTGCTCTTGATAACTTTCCAGTCTTATAGCTTTTTGTATCATAGCGACAACTTGGATTAATTCTTGTATTGCCGCAATTGCTGTATTTTCCATACTTTCCAATATTGGCTTCACTTCTGCTCTCTCTTTGTCCTGTCTTGTTGCGGCCCAAAAATTATATTCTAAATAATAATCCCATAAATTTAATATTTCCTCTTTGGCTTCTTCGATTTCTTCTTTCATAACTGCATACGATTCATGTCTCGACTGGAATTGAGGAAACTTTTTATTTGCTTGGATTAATTCGCTATTTACTAAATTCATTAATATATCTAAGTCTTTATCATTCATTATCCATGAAAACCTCCTCAAATGTTTTGTTTAAAGTTTCTAATATTATTATTATCTCTGACATCTTAAACCCATTTATATTTACTATTTTCCGATAGAGACTATCATATTTTATTCCTAACTTGGCGGCCATGTCATGGACTGTTAGGCCCTTTTCACCTAACAGCCTTTTAAACTTTTCACCATTAAACCTATAACTCATTTTCCTTGTCCACCTTTATTTGATTTTTTAACATTTCTATGTTACAACCAACTCTACCAAGTATAGAATCAATCTTTTCACAATCTTTTTCAATCATTTTAACAATGTTTCTAATGTCTTGAATATCCAATCTAAGTCACCTCCAAATGTTAGGCCTATTATAAAGCCTGTAAATAATATTCCTAATATACCTACTAAAACATACAATAAACACCCTTTAAACAACGACTCATAATCTTTATCATTCATTTTTTTACCTCTTAAATATTTTTATTGGTGTATGTAAAGCCAATAATTTCATTGCCTCCATTTCAGTGATTGGTACTCTAACCCCTTCTATATATTCCTTATACCAATCATGGCCATAACACACCAGTTTAACCCTTGTGCTTGTTGTTGTCGTTTTCACTGTAAATCCCTCCTTTTAAAGTTCCCTATACACCCCATGAAATTCGCTTACAAAATTTATTCAGCTAGACTTAATATTTGGTCCATTTCATCATTTGCAAATTTCATTATGTACGTTGCTTGCATTATGTCGTTATATACCTTAATTTTGGTCTTAGCGTATCTTAAATAGATTTCTATTTTTAATAAATGTTTTGCCGCTTTTTTATACTCAATTGAGTTCATATCAAAATGTAACCATTGTTTTGTTAAATATGCAAGTGACATCATACTTTCAATTGTATTTAACATATCATTTTTTATTAACTGGAATTTATCCATTTGTTTACCTCCTTTGGAGGGGTTAACCCCTCCAATTTTATTTTATGGTACCGATCAAAATAGTTGCTTCTGTGATCGCTACTGTTGCCCTAGTAATTTCAAGTTCCATTTGTTTTTGAAGTTTTGCCGCCTTGGCAACATCTTTTAATATTACTTTGGCTATTTCTTTCTCTATCCCTTCGGCTTTTGAAACTCTTTGTTTTGCAACATTTATTTTGCTTAATACTTTGTTGTATATAGCTTGATTAGCTTTATCATTTTTCAACTTATATACTGTATTCTCTAGCCCTCTTAGTTCTGTTTTAATTTGATTTATTATTTGACTCATACTCTAATCCTCCTAGATTTATTTTTTGGGAAGACATATTTTAAAATATGTCTTCATCTTCCATTTCTTCAACTTCCATTTTTGAAGCCTTATAATCTTCATATTGACTTAGTGTCATATGCAACGGACACTCCATTATTTCATTGTATTGCTCTTCTGTTAATTCCCACGCTTTTAGTTCGCTTGCCACTGTGTTTCTAAATTTTTGATTAGTCATAATCTAATCCCCCTTGATTTATTATTGTGTTGCGACTTACTATATTTATATTATATCGGATATTTTATCCCAAGTCAAGTGTTTTTCTTAAAAAAACACAAAAAAAATAAACCAATCTAAATTGAAAGGTTTAAAGGTTCTACACAGAACTTTCAAATAAATTCGTTTTCTATTACGCATCAAAATTATTATATCACTGTTTTTCTATTTTCACAAAAGCATCAAAACCCTTTTTCGCCAGTGCTTTGACTTGTTGGTCCGCGTTTTCCTTCTTAGTATATGCACCGGCCTGAACTATATAAAGCTTATCTGGTTTAGTCTCTGGCTTTTTTAATATTACACCATAACGCCTTAATATATAAGAAGCTAAGAAAAAGCTTGCCTTATCCTTAAAAGCTTCTGTTTGCCCCTTTTTGCAGTCATCGCGGTTATCTCCAAAAAACATTTCAATAAATTTTACTTTGCAGTTAGACGGTGTATTTCTGTGTAAATAATAATAATCGCCATTGTTGCCACGCCTTTGGACTATACCACGATTATTTAAACTAAATTCTTTACAATAATATTTCAAAAAATTTGTACAAAAAATATAATCACTATGGCTTTTTGGCGTAGATATACTTAACAACCATTCGGCCCCTTTAGATATTCCATTATAAGCATTGCAATGTATTGAGTAGGCTTGAACTGATTTAAATTTACTTGCTAAACTTTTCATTGACTTGGTTCTTGTTTCTAAAGATACGCTTGTGTCAGTGGTCCTTGTAACATATACCCTACTAAAATAAGGTTTACATATTTTCTCTACCCTTTTAAATATGTCTAAAACATAAGTCTTTTCGTATGTTCCGTCGTAAAATATACAGCCTGTGTCTGTGCCTCCGTGCCCTGCATCAAGATATAAACAGTCGTTTGTTGGGTCTTGATCGTGCTTAATAGTTCCTAATCCTTCAATGTTATACCAACTCATCTAAAGCCCTCCTTATGGATAAAATACCTTAAGAATGGACAAAACAGCCGTAGCCGAGGCGGTAATAGTTGCCGTTATTATTCCACCTATCGCCGTAACCTTCTTAAGGCTCAATTCACTCTGTCTTATTGTTGTATCTCTTATACAATTTTGACGGTTTTTTTTACAATCGTCTTTCGTTACCATTTGATCTATTTTGGATTCAATTCGGTCTAAACGGTGGGTTAAATCTTCCCTAAGATTTCTAAAATTTTCTTGTACCATATCAACAATTCTATCCTCTGACACTGATTTTCTCCTTTCTTTAGTATTTTTTATTGATAAAGGCTATAGGTGTATTTATATAACAAACCTATAGCCCAAACATTAAATCAAGGAAGTAATTCTTCTTAAAACTATTTCAATAAGTATTATCAATACTATTTCACTAACTACTATATTTATTGTAAAACCAATCTATAGCGAACACAACCATTTTTAAATAACAACCCTTAATGGATATTATATCATTTTTGTTACAAAAAGCAAACAAAAAACCCAAAAAAATGGGCTTTTTGTATTTTTGTTTGTTTAGGGAAAACTAAACAATATGTCATTTCAGTTCCAAAAAAAAATTACTTAAAGTATGTAAAAACTAATACAATTATATCATAAAAAAACCCTCTTTCAAGGATACAAAGGAATTTATTCTATTCTTGAATCTATCAGTATTGAGATCAATTGTAAATAAATGTCAACTAATCTACATATAATAGGCATTATTGCATATTAAACATGTGGTCAACACTACAAGCCATAATTTATTACAAAATTACGTTGCATATGTTACGAAATTATCAAAAGACTACAAAATTCATTTCAGCCAAATTAACAATGTTAACTCTAAGTTAATTATTTGCCATGTTCATATTTCAACTTAAGCACAAAATTATCACATTGATGCTGATAGAGTTGGTTTAATGTTATTAAAATGTTATAGGATAGTTATTTAAAAAAAAATCAAACCTTCCGACAACCTTCCGACAAACTTTCCGACTTATATTCTTTTTCTTTCTTTCTTTCTCTAAGAAGAGAAAAGAAGATAATAAAGAAGTATAATCGGAAAGTTCGGAAAGTCGGAAAGTTTTTATAGTATTTCTCTATAGAAAAAAAAAGATACACACAATTATATTTTTTATATGTATATACACACTTTTTTTTTATATAGAAACTTTTTTTTGTTAAAACCTTTCCGGCTCTCCGAAAACTTTCAAAACAAAACTAGCAGAACGGCTATAAGTCGGAAGGTTTGTCGGAAAGGTTTTAGCGGACAGTTAAAAAACTATTCGACTTGTTTTAAATAAAACCAAAATCGGATAAAAAAACACTAAAATTGTGTTAAAAAATAAACAATTATTGATTTATTTTAAAAATGTGTGTATAATTATATGTATAGCAATCAAATATTATATGTAAAGGAGTTGTAAAACAATGGATATAAAAGAAATTAAGGTTAGGAAAAATATTGTGTTAAATCAAAAAATTAATAATAAATTAATAGAATTATCAACTAAAACTAGATATAGCCAGTCGGAAATAATTGAAATGGCATTGAAAAAATTAGATAAAATTTTTGATGATGATATCGACTCAAAAATAAGAAAAATAACATCAAAAGCTAGGATTAGCGAAAAGGAATTAACAACTTTAGTATTAAAAAAGATAGTAGGGAAGTAGGTGTAAAATATGTCAAATAAAATAAGTCCAATAACATCATTAGAAGAAAAAAAAAGATCACTATATGAAGACGACAAATCGGAGTGTAAACAGTTATTAAAAGAAATTGGAATAGATTTTGACATTGGAAAGATAAAAGATACAAAAAAACTTTTAAAGAAATTTAAAACTATCGTTCGACAACATTCTTTTGATTATCCTGACTTTACAACAACGGCCGGAGGGTTAGTCAAGCCTCATTTAACTACAAGGAATATAGGTATTTTAATAAATAAATTGGGTTATAAAATAATTTATGATGAAATTTTGCAAGATATTTTATTTACAAAAAATAATAAACAATATGAGTTTAGTGAAATAAGCAATAAAGTTGAGGACGAATTACAAAAACAAACTTTTTCAAAAACAAATTATGATATTCTTTGCAGAAAATTAAAAAATTTAGGAAAAGAAAACTCTATCAACCCAATAAAAGATTATATCTTAAAATCATATGATAAATTTAAAAACAAAATTAATTATAATAAATTAGAGCTTGATAAATTATTTAAAACAATAAAAGGCCGAAAAGAAGACGAAAAAATAAATTATATGTTATTCAAAACTTATATGTTAAGCAGAATAAGTTGTCAGTTTAATCCTGACTTTGCTTGCCAAGGGGCTTTGACTTTTACAGGAAAACAAGGGGCCGGAAAAACAACTTGGTGTGAAAACTTAACACCGCCAGAGTTAAGAAACTATCATGTCAGTGAATCAAGATATATTCCCGGTGATAGAGACAACAAAATGAAAAATATTAGAGCTTGGAGTGTTGAGTTTGCGGAGGTTGGGAGAACATTAAAAGAAGTTGACGCTACAAAAGCCTTTATAACTACAAAAACAGATACTTATAGAGATTGGTACGAATCAAAATCAGAAAAACATAAAAGAAGAACTGTCTACACTGCTACCGTTGACAAGGACGAATTTTTAGTTGATGATGTTGATCGTAGGTGGTGGCCTATAAAAATAATTGATTATTTTGGGAGATTAAACAATTTAAATTATGAATTACTATATGCTGAATTGTATCAAATGTATTTAGAAAATCCTAAGAATTGTCATGAACTAGGAAAAGAAGGTTTAAAAATATTAAATAAACACAACAAAGAATTTAGGAAAAAGGATTATGTCGAATCCTTATTGATGAATACATTTGATTGGCAATCAGAACCACGCTACAAGGTTCCTAATACTGATATTATAACACTTATAACGAATGATAGCAGCATTAATAGCAAAATAAATAATACAAATCTTGGGTTAGCTTTAAAGAAAATGGATGTTGAATATGAAATAAAAGACAAAAAAACTAAGCAAAAATTATACTATGTTCCAGTACCAAGAAAAATAAAGAAAAATATATTAAGTGTTTTTTTAGAACAAAAATATGAACAAGTTTATGAAACCATTGAAAGAGAGAGCATAATAAAACAAGATGAAAGCAAAATAAACAAAGGATGATAAATAAATGAGTATATATTTAAAAAAAGCTAGTAAAAGACAAAAAACAATATCATACAATATAGTCATGGTATTAGAAGACTTAACAATGGAGTTATACACAGATAATTCTTTAAAAAAAGAAGTTAAAGAAGCATTTGGAGAAATGAACAATCAAATTTGGAAAATAATAAAAGGTTGTAGTGAAAATGATTTAGATAAAAATAACGCATTTACGCTAAAAGATGCAAATAAAGCAAAACATAAAATGGAATTATACTAAAATAAAGGAGAATAAACAGATGAGTAATAAAAAGATAATTGGAATAGGAATTGTAATAGTTCTTATGTATTTTACTATATTAATATCGAATGAATATGTCATTTTTTCTGCTAATAATTCTAAAACAATATTAGTAAAAGAACCCACTAAAAAACCTACTCCAACAAAAACAAAAGAAGTAAAAACAGTTAAACCGACTTCAACAAAAAAATATTATAATGCTGAAAGATACTCACTTTTAATGGATGAAAATTTAATTAATTTTAGAGAAAAACCTATAGAAGAAACTATAAGCTATATTAATACTACTTTCAAAGATGATTTAAAACTAATAGAAACAAAAACAATAGAAAGTAAAAAAAATAATTATCATATTTATAAATATGAAAGTAAAGATAAAAGCATATTATTGCTTTATAGTGAAAAAAATTTTTGCATAGCTTATGATTGGGAACGTGGTCAAAATAAACAAAACTAAAAAGAAGAATGATAAATAAATAAAAGGATCCAAAACAGGGTTAAAAACACAAAAACCCTCTTCCAAGAAAGGATAAGCATATGAACAAAAAGAAAACAGATAAATTATCAGAAAATAAACAAAAACATCCACATAAAAATGATATGGATTTATTAGACCCACATGGATTTTGGGGCAATTTTAAAGAATTTGATAATGATAATAAAATTCAAAAACAGGAGGATAAAGAATAATGAAGAAACGATTATTATTTGATTTTGACGGAGTAATACATAGTTATACATCTGGATGGCAAGGAATAAATGTTGCTATAGATGAACCAGTAGAAGGTATAAGAGAAACTTTGGATAGATTAATTAATATGGGATATCATATAGTAATTTATTCATCTAGATGTAATGATTTAGACGGAATAAGATGTATTGAAAATTATTGTAGTTATTATAGTATTCCTTATCATGAAATATCAAATAAAAAAGGGATTGCCTATTTAACCATTGATGATAGATGTATTTGTTTCAATGGTAAAACAAAAGAATTAATAGGACAAATAGAAAATTTTGTTGCATGGAATAAAAATACTAAATAAATAAAGGAGGAATAACAATGTATATTAAATTTAAAGATGATGATAACAATATTACAGTTGCAAAAGTAACAAATGTTATGTATGAGGAAATAATTGACTATAGAGATATGACACAAAAAAATTTGGTTAAAATTTATATATCACCATATAAAAATAAATTTGGAACGGTTGACGCTTTAGCAAGAAAACTTGACACAAAAAATTCATGTATTGGCTGTATAGAACATATTTCAAGAATGATTGAAAATGGTAAAACCATGATTAACTTTGACGAATTATAGGAGGAATGACAATGAGTATTGAAGAAATAAACAAAATATTAAGTAGTTGCATTAATGATTTAAAAGAAATAACGGACGACGATAGTGGCCGACTAGATAGAAGAGATATAAATAACATAGTTGGTGAGGTTAGAATTGATTTAATAGAATGTATTTCCATGTTAACAAAGCATATTGATGAACAAACAAGTATTAATGCTAGAGCATTTGAAGCAATAAAAATGAAAGCCAGAGAAGGAAACTTTTTTTAAGGAGGAATAACCAATGATTAAATTATATAATTACCAAGCAGAGCTGATAAAACATATTAAAATGGCCTTAAAGCAAAAATTTAAGGCCATATGTGTAGTAAGTCCTTGTGGAAGCGGGAAAAGTATAATACAGGGTTACATAGCGGCACAAGCAACAAAGAAAAAAAATAGAGTTCTTTTTCTTGTACATAGAAAAGAACTCTTACAGCAAATCGAACAAACATTTATTACCTGTGGTGTTGATTTTAATTATTGTAATATTGGAATGGTTCAAACAGTTTCTAGGAGGTTAACCAATGAACCAAAACCCGATATCATAATAACAGATGAAAACCACCATTGCTTAGCTAATAGCTACACAAAAATATACGAACATTTTGACGCGTCAATATTGTTGGGGTTTACAGCTACCCCAATCCGCCTGAACCAAGGAGGACTGGGAATAGTGTATAAAAAACTTGTAAAAGGGCCTTCCGTAAAATGGTTAATTTCTAACCAATTTCTTTCTTCTTTTCGATTATACAGTAATCGTATAATTGATACAAGTAAATTACACATAAGAAATGGAGATTTCAAGAAAGATGAAGTAAACGAACTCACAGAACAAAAGATAGTATATGGTAAAACGCTCAAGAATTGGACAAAGTTGGCCAATGACAAAAAAACTATCGTCTATTGTAGCTCTATCAAGGCATCAAAGGAATTAAGCTTTGAATTTTCCCAAGCGGGAATAGTTTCGGCCCATCTTGACGCAACAACAAGCAAGAAAACACGCGAAAAAGTTATAAATTCGTTTAGGAAAAACAAAATAAAAGTATTGTGTAATGTTGATTTATTTGGAGAAGGGTTTGACGTTCCGGATTGTGAATGTGTAATATTGTTAAGACCAACTAAAAGCCTATCATTGTACATACAACAATCAATGCGTTGTATGAGATATAAAGAAAATAAAGAGGCAATTATCATAGACCAAGTTGGCAACTGCTATATCCACGGGTTGCCAGATGATAATAGAGAATGGAGTTTAGAAAGCAAAAAGACTAAAGAGGTAAGCACAATCAAAGAATGTAAATTATGTTTTGCTGTCGTTCCAACTGGGGCAAAAGTTTGCCCCTATTGCGGAAATGAATTTTTAACTATGGTAAGAGACAGTAAACCAATGGAAATAAAAGACATAATTCTAGAAGAGATCAAAAGTGAAAATATCTTAGCAACAAAACCGCATGATTATGCCAAGGAAATAAAGGACGCTAAGACACTGTTAAAGTTTCAGTTATGTAAAGGGTATAAACCAAATTGGATTAATTATCAGCTAGACAAATACGGATATAAAATGAACATTGCTTTTGATGATTTAATAGCTATTCAAAAAATGCATAATTTTAAATTTATGTGGTGCATTCATAAGGCTAAAGCTTTAAATGTTGATATACCTAATCAATACAATATTTTAAGGAGGTATGCAAATTGACCGAGCATGAATTACAAAACCAAGTCAGGTTAGAATTATCTAAATTAGGTTACATTACATTTAGGACCAATGTCGGAAAAATTCAAACACAAGATAAAAGATATTTTAAAACAGGACTTCCAAACGGCTTTAGTGATCTTATTGCTTTGAAAGAAGGGAAAACATATTTTATAGAATTAAAGACAGGACGCAACAAGCCAACTAAAGCACAGCTAAACTTTATCAAACAAATGCAAAACGCCGGGTTTAACGCCGGTATTGCATATAATATGAATGATGTAAAAAAGATACTTGAAAACGGATAGTATATCCTATATAATTATACATATCAAATAAGCAAATTTGAGCGTTTTAACACTTGGACTTATTTAGACAAGTTAGAACTTTAAAACGTTAAATATGGCCTTAAATTTAAAATCTAGGAGGCAAAAAAATGGATAACTTAGACTTAGCAAAACAAAAAATAAAATTAATAGATATTATTCCGGGAAGTAGAAAAAAAACAGGTAAATGGACTTTTATAAATCCTTGCCCTATTTGTGGACATAATGACCACTTTACAATCACAACACACGACAACTGTTACCAAAGTCAAAGTAAATGTTGTAAAGGTGGGTCAATAGTTGATTGGTTTATTGAAAGTGAAAACTTATCCAGAAAAGATGCAGTAAACAAAGTTTTAAAAATATCTGGACTAGAGAGAGAAAAAGTAACCCATAAAGAACTCATTAAAATACAAATAAACAAGCAATTACAAGAAATTATCACGGAATCAAAAGAGGTAGGCTATAACAATTATTTTAATAAGTTAGTTGATATTGAAAAGAAGCTAAGAAAAAGAGTTGAAGAACTTGACAAAAAAACGCCATTTAATGTTTGGTTACTTGGATTTCTAGAGAAATGGACCAATATATTTATAGAATATAATCCAGAAAATTATAAAAAAATGTTTGACGGCCCATTTATTGATGATTTTGAAATGGAATATAATAATTTTATAAAAAACGAATCTTTATTAAATGCTTTGTATCAAATAGAACATTTGATATAATGTTAATACTATGGTTAATATTTAAATATCACACGTTCTAAAAATTAAAATCATTATTTATTTAATAGCTGAAAACTTCAGCTATTTTATTTTAACCAATTTAAAAGCATCCTTTTTCACCTTTACAAACTTTTCAATAACATATAGCATATTAAGCATACTAAGCATACCAAAAATACAAAGGAGGTAATTATGTATATACGAAAAGCACATTTTAAAAAAGGCACTAAAAGCATTTTAGTAAACTTACCAATCCCATATATTACAAGGCTTCAAGTAAAGCCCGGCGATTATCTAAGGATAAGCGAAGAAGATTTTAAAATAATAATAGAAAGGATTGATTTTCCAATTGAAGTTTCAGAAGAAGAAGAAGAAGACAGAACTTGACAAGGCTTTTATACGTGCAATTGAATTTCTTGTTGTAATGATAATAATTACAATAATCTTAGGTGTAATGGCATTTTACAAGCCATTTTAAAATAGGAGGTTCTAGAATGGATAAATACTTGTTTGTTGATTACAGAGATATAATAAAACTATATAACGACGATTATAAGGATAATGACAAAGGTTTAAAGGGGAAGCAATTAGCTGACTTTCAAAAGGAAATTGAATTTTTAGAAACTAAGTTTACTTTGATAGAGGTAAATTATAATTACGGATATTGTATAATAAAAAATGCAACAAAAAGCATCCCACATGTGAAGTTTAAACCATTAATAATTGAATGTATGGAACCAAGTTTACCATGTGATGTATGCGAAAAATCGTGCGAAATATTAGGAATATGCACATATAGAAAATCTTAAGGAGGATTTTAAAATGAAAAAAGCAATTATTTTTTTTATAACAATCGGGTTGTTAGGATTAATATTTGGAAGTTGTGAACCGACTGTACCAACTGAAACAAAGAAAAAACAAATATCAAAAACCGCTTTACCAACACAAGAAAAGAAAAAAATTGACCTAGAAGTAACTAGCAAAGAGTTATGTAAAGCTTACGAAGAAAACGAAGTCAAGGCCGATATCAAATATAAGGGCAAATACGCTCAAATAACCGGAAAAGTGATTTCAATTTCAGAAGTCCTCGGAATGTTAACGGTTACAATAGCTGACGATGAAATATCTTTTCCTCAAGTAAGCTTATTGCTTGAAGACAGCCACAAAAATTTTGTAGCAGAATTGAAAAAAGGCGATAAGGTAACAGTTAAAGGAGAAATCAAAGGACTAGGAATCAATGTAGATGTTAACAATGTAACTTTTATAAAGTGAGATAGAGCAAAGACCGGCGATTTAATCCGGTCTTTTTTTAAATAAAAATGAGTATATTATAATATCAAAAACATTAAAAACAAATCTTACAAAATAACTTAATAGAATAATGTTTTAATTATATCACAAAATAAAAAATATAAAAAAAGTATTGACAACGGATAAAATATCCGATATAATGTAATCATAGTCAACGACAACAAATCAAGGGGGAAATTAATATGTTAAATATGAGAATGAATAAAAAAACAATGTTAAAAAACTTTAGGATTTTAGAAACAACATGTAAAAAACAAAATGAGGATATAAAAGATTTAAAAAAAGCTTGTAAACAAAGCAATAACCAAGAATTAAAAAAAGCGGCAATTGAAAAAATACAAAACAATAATTGGAGATTTGCCTATATAACAGCGAATGAAGATACAACAAAAGAAAATATAATAAGAAAATACGAAGATTTATATAATGATATGGTTCAAGGTATGAATCTAGAAGATGAATTGATCAAAGTATTACAGTCGTACAAATGGGAGGTATAAGATGAAAAAATATTACGATAAAAACGGGCTTGAAATAAAGCCCGGAATGTATTTAGAAGATGAAGACGGATTAATAGAAAAAGTATATTATAACAGAACTTTAAACGATTTAGGATTTAACCCCCTAAATCGTGATTACTGGAAAACATCACTTTATTATATTGATTCTTTATCAGAATTTAATTTAATGGAATGGCAAATACATAAAATGAAAACTTTTGAAGAGTTGCAAAAAGCTTTTAAATCAAAAGATTATTATTATAAAAATAATATTTTTAGTGAATACTATAATAAAAATTTAATTGAAATAAATAACAATTGCAGTAAATATGCATTAACAGTAAATAAAAAAGGCGTAGACGTATATACATATTTTAGTAATCTTGAAGAGGTAGAACGATTTTACAGTAGTATTATATCACCACTACCATTTTAAGGAGGAAATAAAAATGTTAAGTAAACAATTTCAAGGATTTATGGTTAGAATCACATATAGGAATGTTTCAGTTGAAACAATTGACTATTCAGACGAAGCTATTATTTCAATAGTTGGAAATGAAATAATTATAAATATACCATCAAAAGGAAAAGAATACACTTTTATAAATTTTAGTTTTTATAAAATAACTGATAACGGGAACGGAACAAAATTAATAGAAATATTTATCTAACAGTTTAACCCCTCACTTAGAGGGGTTAAGTTTTGAATCAAACACTACTTTTACAAAAAAAACACTTTAAGAAAATCTTAATTAAGGATTAGAATAACGTTAAATCAATTCTCATCATTACTAGCACTCTATTATCATTACTATTCTTGAATATTATACATTAAATTACAAAAAATAAAAAGCCCCTAAAAAAGGCTTTTTATTTTAGCTAGTATTTTTATAAATAGGACTACAAAGTTTATTTTTATTCAACAATATTATATCTTATTTTAGTCTAATGATGTTAATTTTTTTATTTAAATATGTTTTTTTACCTTTTTCAATTAATGTACCATCTTTTATTAATTCTTTTCTGTATTCTTGAATTTTTGTTTTTCCTATGTCAACTTTTTCACTTGTTATTCTTGAAGAAAAAATTTCATTTTCACAGTATTTTTTATAAAAATCAAGCAAATCATGCTTATTTTTTATAATGGTTGCGACCGGGTCGCGACCGTCGCATTGGTCGCCTGTTTTTTTAACTCCAAGTTTAGATTTAACCATTTCGACCATTCGACCGGACAATGGATAATCGGCCTTTTTATTATGATTTTTTTCTAAATATTCAACAATATTTACAATGAATTTTTCCTCAATCAAAGGAACCTTTAATTTGATATTTTCGCCGTTATTTTGGAATATCATGTCACCGGCTTGTTTAAGATCACAGCACATTGAGTTATCCAAAATTACCCTTGATTCTATAATGTTAGTTGTAGCAAAACCAAATCTAGTATAGCAATTTCCTTTGATAATAGTTGGTATTATTTCAGCATTTGGCTTTTGTGTACTTAAAAAGACTCTGATACCAACGGAACGGCCTAACTGACATAATCTAGTTACATTATTCTTGAAAGAGTTTTCGTCTTTTTCATCACTTGACATAATTAAGTCGGCGATCTCTTCAACATAAACTATAATATAATTCAACTTATCTTCTTTGGAATTGTTCCACATTTCAATATTATTAATAAATTTGTCTCCTTCAAACATAATGTTCCTACGGTCCATTTCTTTAACTATTTCACTTAATATATTGTTTATTTCCTTGTGATCTCCGGAGTAAAACACCCGGTCAATATCACGATATCTCTTTAGCTCTGATTTCTTTGGGTCCAATAAGAACATAGCAATATCTAAATTAGATTTAATTAGAGAACTACAAACAACATGACTAAAGTTACTCTTCCCTTTCCCAGTAGAACCGGCAACAATTGAATGATATATTTTTTTTATATCTAATATTTCTAAACTACCACTATTTTTTAGCCCTACAATCATATTCTCCTTATTGGTTAGATTTGTATTTTTAACTAAAGTATAAAAGCTTATAATACCAATATTTTTATTTAATACTATTTTGTAATCATAATTTATATCAGAATAAAGCTTTAAATTTCTTAATCCTGTTAAATGTTCAATTTCATATAGGCTATTTTCTAGAGCTTTCTTATTCTCATTCGAGTCAAAACATATAGTTTTTTTATAGGGTTCCTTGATAACCTCGATATTTGATATCTTAATATTACATTCTCTAAAAGCCGCAAATAACTTATCTTGAATTTGACTAGATAATTTAGCCTTGGCCTTGAAGTCAATTTTTTTCTTACTTGTTACGAACTGGTAAATACTTTTACTCCTACCATAAAGTTCCATTTCGATAATATTAGTTTTTAATGCCATTTCTAAGCTTGACTTTCTTTTCCTTAACTCTTCCAAAGGAATATTGGTTTTAAATCTATATAGTATAAATTGATCTTGATAAGTTAGCCCTACAAATTTAATACTTCTGTTATTTTTTATTAAATTATAAACTTCAAATCTTGTGTTATAATATTTTATGGATTTGGAAAATGACCAACTATACATTAATATCCATGTAAGGACGACAATACAAAGACTCAAACATGTTTTTTTTGTTGAGAAACTTACAAAAACAAATAATAATATTATTATATATAAAGCGACTGGTATTCGCTTTATTTTTTTTGCTTTTAAATATACAAATAAGTTATATAAGTTTTTACCCAAAAATTTCATAAAATCACCTTAACCCTTCTTTTTCGGCCTTGTCAATTCCCTCCTTACAATACCTTTGAATCTCCGTCCTTTTTATTCTCCAAGCTTTTCCGATTTTAAATCCATGCAATTCTTTTTTTCTTAGCTTCTTTCTAATAGTTGTATTTGCTACCCCAAACATTTTCGCGACTTCTTCAACTGAATATAATTTATCATCCAATTCAATTACCCCCTTTTTTTTGTTATTTTGCATTATTTTATGTCATTTTGCGGCACAAGTCAAACAAAAAAAAGACCTAAACGGCCCAGAGTCTTCTTATTAATAATTCAAGGTTAAAACTATTATATTATTTTATTTTGCATGTTTCAATTTAAATGTTGCTGCGATACCTACCATTATTAACAAAGCACCTATTATAATTGGAAGTATCGGAGTTCCTTCACCTGTTTGTGGTAAACTTCCGTTACTTGAAACTTGAACAGCTTCGACTGGTGTTTTTGCCGCCAACACTCCGGAGGCACTAACAACACTTGTTGTTGTTTTAACTTCGTCTGCTTTTTTATCTGTTACAATAATTTTTTTAGTGTCTACCACTTTTCCATTGTTTGTATTGGTATTAACATTGCATAATACATTCGCTTTGTGAGAGTAAACAGTCATATTTACAACACACTTTTTCCCATTAATAAATACTTCATGCTTAAGTTTATTTAAACCTTTTTTAAGTTTGAAACTTTTTGCCTTACAATAAGCATTTTTAAATTCTTTACCGTATAAATAAAGAGTTGCATTAAGTTTGTTTCCAGTTAATTTTATAACTTTTTCCCCTTTATAATAAACAGTTTTTAAAGCTTTTCCACTTTCAACACTAAATGTTTTACCAAAATCAACTTTTACCTTATCAACACCTAATTCATTTTGACTACATTCAACGCTTTGAACATAAGTATTATTTGTAATATTATTAGTTGTTGTATTATTGCTATTAATTTGGTTATTGCTATTTACTGTAGTTGTTTCGTTAGTTGTAGTATTTTCAGTATTATTATTAATTTCTGAATCCTTATTATTATTTTGTGTTGTAGTTGTTGTTGTTTCTGTTTCATTTTCTGTGTTGTTTTCAACTTCGTTCTCATTACTTACTTCTGTGTCATTTTCAGTTGTTGTAGTAGTTGTTGTTTCTTCGTTTGTTTCTGTACTTTGGTCAACGTCAACATTAGTACTATTATCGCTATTATCAGAATTATCGCTATTATCAGAATTATCACTATTATCTATACTAGGACTTGGCTCACATGTAGGCTGTTGACTGCAAGATGGCTGTTCTGTTTCTTCTGCATTGACAAAAGCAAAGTTTAAAGTAAATAATGTAACAATTATTAACAATATAGTTAACTTTTTCATTGTTTTTCCCCCATTTTCTGTATTTTTCAATCTGTATATATTATCATAATTTGACATTTTATTAAATTTCGATATTCTTCCCTTTTTCTGGATTATCTTCTTTAAACTTAATTAATCTCTTTGTAAATGGCCCAATCATAGGACAAACCTTTTTTTTATCCTTGCAATGCTTTTCAAAGTCTTTGTATAAACTTTTAGTTGTATATTTTTTGTTTTCTTCAAAAACATAATTATCTAAAAATTCTCCAAAAATATCTTTTGTTTTCTTTTTTTTATCATGAATATATTTCAGAACTTCATCAAGTTCGGCGTTGGTCAAATCATCTAATAGTGTTAAATCAAACATAAACTATCCCCTTTCATAAATTTGGAGGTAAAAAGCCTTTATCATTTTTAAGTATTGCATCATTTTCAATATAGTCGGTTAACATTTTCCTTGTGATAAAATACCTTCCAAAAATCATTTTTGCATTTAATCTTTTCATTAATTTTTTAGCTTCGATATCTGATATTTTTAAAACTTCGCATAAATCTAGTATGTTTAAAATTTCATCTTGCATATTTACCCCCAATCTAACATATTGTATCCCAATATACGATATGTATTGTTTGAAACATATCATTTTTTTTCTGTCAATACAAAAACTTTCAAAACGTGCATTAATGCTATCTTATAACCATATTGTTGAATCTAACACAATAACATTGTGTTAGATTCAAATAATTATTCTTTAAAAAATATTTTCAATAAAATTCCCCCAATTTTAATTGTCATATTAAACATCCCTCTAAGTTAAATCATATTCTACAACTCTTACCATCAATTTACATGAATTTGCATAAGCACCAATTACACCATTTGAAGCATCCGAAACACTAAACCTAATGTAACAATATATCATGTCTCCTTCTGTTACTGGTATTAATACACTTCCAAAATGGGGTCTCCACTTTTCCGAGTTTGTATCGCGTTTTCTTTCAATTGAGTAAGTCGCTTCGCTAGAGTTTTTGTAAATGTATTGTGCTGAATAGGCTCCCGAAGCTTCACAATTAGCCCATGTCATGGCGTGGGCTTCAACCATTGAAACACCACCACCAATTTCTATTCCATAATTTACAGCATCATAAGTCAAGTTACTCCCAACTTTTTGATCTTCGCTATCATAAGCTATCTTGGTGTTACTTGTCCCAGTAAACAATTGATTTGAAGTTCTTTTTATTGTTATACTATCAACTTTAGGGCTACCAATTACCGAAGTGCATATAAATTGATTTCCTTGTCGAAGTAAAAGGACTCTAGAACCCACAGTAACACCCCATAAATTAGTAGTAGGAATCGCCAAAATTTCATCATCACCCGGATAAAGTTTAACCTTAAGAGGGTTTAAGTCAGACACGGTCGCCGTTAAATATGTTTTATTATCTGGCTTGTTTAATATGCTTTGAAACAATTTTATATTATTAATCATAGCTTGCCGTTATCCTCCTTATTGTAGATTTAACCAATTCGCCTACTTTTAAATACCACTCATGTGTTTCAATTTTATATGTCTCGCTATTTATATCTAGTTTATCATTTTTAAATTTAAAACAATCGCCTTGGAACGGAAGGCCATCATTTAACCTTGACGTAATATATGCGTGATTATACTCCAAAGTTTCTTCTATTTCTAACATTTTTAATATTTCGCGTCTTGCCCTTAAATCTACGTAGGTTTGACTTACTGCTTCACTATCAAATATTTTAGTTATATAACGACCTAAACTGGTATAACTTAAAGGATGAGAATCCATGCTTTCATCTTCAAAAGTCCATACCTTATACAGTGGGGCCGTGTCTTCTGTTAATTGTCTTGCTATCACAACCACTCTATTATACATTTCAGAAAAGTCAATATCTTGAGTTACTCCCGGCTCATACAAGGAATAACTATTGTCTTCAAATTCCCAAGCAATATTATTATAATCGGCCCAAGGAATAGAGCAATAAACACCTTCACCATTACACCATAAAGGATAATAATTAATAGTATTTAGCAAGCTATTAATTATAAATAGTTTTGATCTTCCCAACTCAAAGCTCATATCTTCCACAAGTGTTTCAGTGCTTGGCTCAATAGAATACCTTACCCAATTGCCAACCCCATCAAGTAAAGTTGTTATGGTGTCATAAACATCCGTACCGGCCGCATAATATGTACTTGTTGTCGTCTTATCATCTTCTAATGCTTTTAATAAGTCATATCCTTGGACATATCTTGTAATAAAATTACCGTCAGAACGCTTTTTAGGGCTTGATAACATGTAAGTCCCTAATGGGAATGTGTATGTCGTCCCATTGTATATAGTGTAATAATACGGCCTTATCAAGTCAGATAGAAAGTTAACACTATCATAATTTTTCATTTCTAAATTAATAGTTCCGATAATATCTCTAGTAAAATCAATTTTTATATTAGCATTTCTCACATAATTATCTAAATACCCATTATGAACATATATCCCACCGCTTAAAGTTAACCATTCATATTTAAACCCCTCAATCCTAGAACCGCCTAAAATGCTTTGTAATGATGGAACAACCGGCGGCTCATATACTATAGTTAAAGTCATTACTGGATTGTATTCATATGAATCAATATCGGCTCCACTATCGACCGTTTCACCATCTGTATTTGAAGTATAAAACAACATATTACTTCCGGCGGTCCAATCCTCTTGATTAACTTTTTCTTGCACAAGATCGGTTATATCCATTTGGACTATTTGTGTTTCACTTACTTGATCGAGTGTAAACTCCTTAGCTTCATTGGTTCCAACTTGGTTTGTATAATCCGAATATGCACTATAAACACTCTGCCTGTCTGATATTCGTATTTCAGAAGATACCCAACCATTAGCAACATAATACAAACTAAAAAGCAATTCGGCCCTAACTATTGTCGAGCCATTAGGTATATTAACAGGACCAAACAAAGCAAACCAATCACAAAAACCGTCAGTGTTCCATATATTCCAATATAGCAACAAGCTTAAAGGATTATCCGAGGTCCCTATATCTCCGGCAGTGTGGTCAACGTATCCATCGTCGGATTGGACTAAATAAGTTTGTGTATATCTATTAGTTGCCATTTTCTACTTCCGTCCTTTCTAGGATACACGAAAACTGGTAAGATGTATTGCTTTTTCTTGTAATTTTCGCCCCTGTAATTGAACAATGCATATACCTACCGTTCCAACCTCTGAAAAAGTGTTCGCCGGCTGTTTCTATAAGAGTTTTAAGCGTTGAATAATCTTCTTTAGGCAAATCACAACTAAAAGACATTACTTGGTTTAAATTTGTACCTTGATATTTTACCGGGTAGTCTCTACCTTCATAACCTCTTGTTACTGTTTCTCTTCCAAAATCTTCGTTGTAAGATATATCACCTCTAAGTTTAGCGTAATCGCCGTAACCGTCACCACCGTTTAAGAAAAAATATCCGGTCATTTCTACATCTAGATCGCTCTCACTTGACGCGGCAACCGTAGGCGTAGCACTTACCGCATTAACATAATAATTAGTATTACCGCCGATACTTGGCAAGTAATCAGTTACCGTTGTATTTATGTCGATTTCATCCTCTACTAGTTCCCAATCACCACTATCAACCGACCTATATAAACTATTAGAAACTGCTTCGACTTCGTCACCAGTCGGCGAAGGATTAGTTATAGTAACATTTATACCCCCAACATCTTCGTCAAGTTCTAAGCTAATTGTCGGTGTTGGTGGAACATAAAAATCAGTATCAAACTCGACTTCGGTTTCTTCACTCCATAACTCGCTAGTACATTTTACTTGTAGAGTAACTTTGTAGGTAGTTTCATTTTCTAAAGCATAACCAAAAACAGTACTACCCGAAGCACCGGCCGCAACACTTGACGCATAATTTCTAGTTTCTAATATATTATCATTTGAATCTTTCAAGGTTGCAATATATTGTGTTTGTCCTTCACTTTCGGCCTGTGTATAATCCCATTCCATTGTTAAAGTACTAAGACCGTAGTCGCTTACCGCCGACGGGCTTGTTATTGTAGCTACCGGAGTACTAACGGCCTTAAATGTTGCTGTTGCTGACCAATCCGAGGCCGTCGCATGTTCGCCCCACGTTTGAACTTGCCATTCATAATCAGTGCCATTAGTAAACGTTGAAGCTAACCAACTATAAGAACTTACAGAACTTGCAACCTCATTCGCTTGCGGTGTTCCCGGCCAACTATCTCCAACGGCCCTATATCTTATTGAAAATTTGCTTTGTTCGGTTCCATCTAATGGATTATGTGTAAATGTAAAAGTGTTTGCTTCATCCGCGTCAATAGCTTCGTCGTTATCTGGGTCCAAACCCGTTGGTGCATCTGGCGGCTGAATAACAATAACTATATTAGACTCAACATAATTACTATGTAAAGCAGGGTTGTCGTCGTCTGCTCTTACTTGATATTGATTATAATTTGCCGGGCTGTTATCAGTGTAACTTGTTTCGTCGGCGGCTATTGAACTACTTAAAGTACTATAACTCGACCAAGACACGCCATCTGTTGAAGTTTTACGCTGAATAGTCAATCCACTTTCACTTGTAGCCGGATTACTCCAAGTAATTTCGACCGTTGTTGTTACCCTTGTCGCAACAACACTTGTAGGGGCCGCCGGAGTTGTATTAATATAACTTGTTGTCGAATAACTACTATTGCCGGCTCCATTCCACGCTTTAACTCTGTATCTATATTCCCTATTTGCTATAGTTGTTGTATCACTGTAAGAGTTTGCCGAGCTTGATAAGGTTGCTTTGTGATACCAACCATTAGTAACATTGTCCCATCTTTCAACCATGTGATTCCAAGCAGGTTGATCGGCTGAGCTATTTATTGTCCATGTTACGGTGTGCTTTGTGTCTGACACTCTAGACACTGCCGCACTCGAAGGGGTACCCGGTGCAGTAATATAAAATAATGCAACTGTCGGCTCGTCGTTAGAATCAACGTTCCAACCTGTCATACTTTTAACACTAGGAAAACCACTTGTATTTGTTTTTCTAAATCCATCCCCCGAACCGGTCATAGTACCAAAAATATGACCTCCTGAAGGATTTCTGTACAATCCAACCCATAAAGTACCCCCGGCACTAAATGTATAATAGTCTATTGTTTTGGTATACCAATATTGACCACCACCGGACTCGGAACCAACCGCCATTGTAAAAGTTGAAGTTTGGCGTATCATTGAGCCGCCCGGATTCCATAAGCAAAGTCTTGTATAAACAGTTGACGATCTAGCCGCGGCAAATACTTTTAAATATGTTATGGCACAATTGGCCGGTATTCCAGTGACCGCCGCCGCATGTTGATTATATGTATTTAAAGCACTCCAAGCCCAATTTGTAGGCGTACCACTTGTATTACTGTATAACCAAGGAATAGCGTCCACCTCCTTTTAGTATTTTCTAGTATTATATTCTACTTTCATATTTTCCATTATTTTTACAACGTCATTAAATTCTTTTACGTTTTTAGCATCAATTATTATTTTATCAATATTGTACATGCTTCCGGCTCCTATTGCTTCGGCTCCCCTAGTATTAGATGCCATTTGTCTAGTTTGTTGATTACTATAAATACTTGCCCCTTTAGGAACATACATCAATTCAGGGCCTTTTTCTCCGACTAATGCATAATGGCCAATTGGACTATTCATAATCCCACTTGCATGGCCTACTAATGATTTTAAAGCCCCTAGCCCCGGCAAATTTGGCAACTTTATACTTAATAATGCTTTAGCAGTTGAACCGGCTATTCTAGCAAGTGCATTTAAAGCGTTTTTGGCCCCATCAATAGTCATTTTTGCTACATTCATGGCGGCGGTAATAGTTTTCTTTATTATTCCGAATTGTTTTATTGCTATTGATGCTAAAGTTACCATTGTTTTGCCTAAATTAATACAAAATTTAGCAAAAGATTTTATTTTATCAGAGTTATTCTGAACCCATCTAGCAAGTTGCATCAACTTATTAATAAAGTCTATTATTTTTGATATCAAAGCAACAATTTTATCACGATTATTATAAATCCATTTTGCAAATTCAATTAATTTATTAATTATTTTAGGCAATGCTCCACTTGCCGCATTAATAAATTTATCAGCCAATTCTTTAACTTTATTTTTTAAGTCTAAAACTTTTTTAGCAAATTCTTGAGCCTGTTTTTTACTAATCCCAAATTTTTCAATAAGTATATTAATCATTTTTTGTTTGTCAGCCGTAAAAATAGCACCTAGCAATTGACTTACATTTTGAACTACTTCAATTAATTTTCCAACCCAATACTTGGCAAGTTGTATTTTACGTGCAAATGTTTCAGCCTGTGCCTGACTCATCCCAAATTTATTAACTAATAAATCCATAGCGCCAACCATATTACCTGTAACAATTTGAATAATAGCATTTATTAAAGTTTTTACTTTTTCAAAGGCCCAACTTACCGCCCCGGTTTTAATAGCTAAAGCCGCAAGCCCGCCGGCCACTAAAGCAATTGGGGCAACAAAGGCAACAAATAGCATTGTCAATGTAGTAATAGCCCCTCCGATTGCGATAAGTATTGGAAGACCTATTGTAGATATTAATAAAGCAAGACCACCAATACCAGAAACAACCGCACCAACGGCAACAACTAAACCACCAAACGCTGTGATAACAATAGGCAAAAAGCCAACAAGCCCTGTTAAAATAACTATAGCTGTTTTAATAGGTTGAGATAAACCATTAAAACGCTCTATCAAATTTAACAAAGCAGGAACCGCTATATTTTGAACAAAATCAAATACTGGTTTCATAGCATTACTTAACAATTCCATAAAATTATCTTTTAAGGTTGAAAGTCTACCTTGCAAGGTTTGGCTTCCCTTTTCCATTCCCTTGTAAAATCTTTCGCCCTCACCTGTAACTTTTCTTAAAGCGTCTTCAACTTCTTTATAAGTAACTTTTCCTTTTCTCATTCTTTCGTAAAATTCGCTTGATTTTTCACCTGTTTTTTCAATTATTTGTTGCATTGGATCCCAACCACGTTCCCTAAGTTGTTTCAAATCACCCATTTGTAATTTACCTAAAGAACTTATTTGGCCCATTATAATTCCTAAGTCTTTAAATTTTAATTTATTACCTAGTGAGACATCACCAATCATTCTCATAAGTGGGATAACTTCTTCTTGTGTATATCCATAACTTAAAAGCATTTTTGTTGACTCTGCTAATCCTGTTATTTCAAATGGTGTCTCAGCTCCCATTTTTTTTAACCTTTGGACCATGTCAGCGGCTTTATCACCAGAACCAAGCAAAACACTAAAACTTGATTCAAGTTCTTGGAGTGTAGCATTGTATTTTACCCCTTCGATTGCCGCATCAATTAAAGGCAATGTTATTTTATTTGTAAGAGTTTGCCCAAAATTAACAATTCCATTTCCAACATTGCTTAAACCTTGACCAACTGAATCAAATAATTTTCCTAATTTCCCGATGTTGTCATGGGCTTGTTGTGTTCCCTCGGTTCTTACACTAAAAAATAAATCAGCTAATTGCATGTATTACACCCCCTTTATTCCTGTTTTACATCACCAATCATTTTAACAGTTGCCCTTACATGGTGGCCTCTGTGAACTGTATTTCTTGGTTCTCCAATAATTTCATAAGTATTTCCTTCATACTTTATTAAATCCGTAGATTCTAAGTCAAAATCATCACAATAAAATTTACTTCTAACTTCAAATGTCTCCTTGTCTGCTACTTTTATCACTATATCCGAAGAACTACCCAAATAACCATTTATAGATGTTTCTACATATGTTTTAATTGGCCTGTTATAAGCGTTTAATGTTGTCGTTGGTCTTAATCTACTACATGATATATAAAAGCGTTCTATAGCCATTTAAAAGCCCCCTGACAATATTGTACTTTTATATAATGTTCTGTAATCATTTAATTGAGTCATAATATGGCTAGGATATCCCATTATCTTGTCGTCATATGTAATACTATAATCATCTATTTTTTCAGATTTTACACCGACTTCTTTCTCGGACAAGGAAATATCATATTTAATCATTTTCGCCGCAACCATTTTAAGTGGAGTAGGATATTTAATCCTAGCAATAAATACTCCTTCCCCTTCGTCTTCATCTATCAACCTATTTACATCATTTACAACTATGCTATTATCGTTTACAGTTTGGACCGTATAAGGATTATCGTTTCTTAACGAACCATAAACCCTAATAGTATCATTCTCAACTAATTGTTTATTACCTATACCAGTAAAATTTATTTCATTGGTCGAGCCTGTAAAGCTTATTGTATTTGATGAAAAATAAACATAATTTCTATCAGTAAAATCTTTATTGCAATAATCACATATAACATTTTCAACAATTGGAATCATAATCTTAATAAAAGAATCATAAGTTGAATTGCTAATTTGCAATAAATTTTTAACTTCTGTTACTGTTACAATCATGTTGCTAACCTCCTTTTTAATAACCTAGCAAGGGCAAACCTAGCAAAAATTTTATACCTAGCAAGCAAACAAACCTAGCAAAAACTAATTATATTTCTAACTTAGCAAAATTTAAACCTAGCAAGCAAACCTAGTAAATAGTTATATTTCTAACTTAGCAAGATCAAATCTAGCAAGCAAATTTTAGTTTTATTTCTAATTTAGCAAGTTAACTTTTTTCATTTTGCCAAGTTTTCTATTTTCTATTTTATCAATAATTCTTTTTTCTTCTTCTTCTTTTTCATCAACATTCATGTATTTTTCTTCAGATTTATTTTTTTGATTTTTAAAATAAGTATCAAAATCCATTTCACAACCATTAGCAATTTCAACCAACCATAATTTATACATATTTTCCTCTTGTGTTCGTTCTATTGCTTTTAGATATAATTTAAGCCCACTTTCAAAAGGTAGGCCTAAAATATATTCTATATATGTAAAATCCTTATAATAATTCATCATTGGTTCAATGATGTTTTCATCTGTAAAAAAATCTATTATAAAGATATAATTTTTTATAAGATTTTCGATTATTTCTTTGTCGGTTAGTTGAAATGCTCCGCTTTTATCTCTTGAAACTTTTTTTTAAACTCGGACAAATCAACTATTTTACCGATAACTTTAGGCACTCCGGCAATAAAAACATCTTTTAAAACTTCTATAAAAGCATCTTCTTCCAAATTATCAATTTCAGTTTGATTTAAACCCTTGTAAGACATTATTAACTTGTCAATGCTCGATTCAGCTTTATACATGTTTTGAAGGACAAAAGCAAAAATATCAATTACAACTATTAAAACTTTTTCCTTTTGCCCCTCGGACTTACTAAGTATTTTATCAAGTTTTGTAGATAGCAAATATTCTGCATAGTGTTTAAAATTCACTTCGTCTAATATTCTGCTAACTATCATAACTTCTTTTTTCCTCAATTTTCTCTCACTCACTCGAAACACTCCTTTGATATAATAAAATACACAAAATATAGTATGTAAATTATGCACTTATCTCTTCTTGCATATTAAATGGCGGCGTACTTGGGGCCGCATAAGTATAAAACCCAGTGTATACCATTTCGCTTACGACCGCGTCCATACCATTAAATTCAAATCCGATATCATCCATATTGAAAGCATTTTGCACAATAATTTTACAATAAGTTCCGTCGGCCTTATAACCTTGGAAACCTACATTTGTTAAAACGTCAGCCGCCGCAAAATCAGTATCAAAAGATATTTTTTTATATGTTCCGTCTTGATCGCTACCATCTGAAACGGTAACATTGCAACCATACGCCATATTAACATAATTTATTTTTAAAAAATTAATTATCAATTTTGCAACAAACGTATCATATTGCCTCATTCCTTTAGTTGGTCCCATTGCTCCATCATATTCAACCTCACGAATTACTCTATCAATCGTAAGTTTAGAACCGCCGCGTGTTGCTCCAATTAAAGCCTCTCCGGATTCTCCAAGGTTTTTGTAAACTAGCCCTTCACCTAACATGATATCCTTGGCCTTTTCAGGAACCGCCGGGGCAAAAGTATTTATTCCCATGTCTTACACCTCCTTATGCAACATATTCATATATTTCGATTGGACAAATTAACCCGGACCCATACTTATAATGACCGGTAAATTCAGTTTCATTTACACTTTCGTCTTTATCTTCAAAAGCAAGTTCTAATTTTCCATCATTAAAAGCATTTTTCAAGACTATTTTCATTTTTTTACCGTCCATTCTTTGGCCGATAATAGTAATATTTTCTAAATAATCGTCATTGCCTATCTCTAAATCTGGCGAATATTGTTTATACGTTGTTTCGTCTGTGTATGTAAATGTTGAGCCATTTACCGGCAAAACTGAACTATCAGTTTGTGCTTGAATTAAGTCTATTGAGTCAACATAGAACTCTAAAGCGTCGTCGGTTGCGTCTGGTACTTCAAAAGATATACCAGTTACGGCACTCCATGAAGCCGTTCCTTCTTCTGTAAATGCTGACTTAAGGACTTTTAAATTAGTCCATTGATCGGCGGTTAAGGCCGACGCTTCAACATCATACCAATAATAATTTGTTTCGGTTTCTTCTGCATCCTTATGTATTCTTAATTGAATACTATCTGTTCCAAGTATAGCAAGCATAGCAGTAGTAATATATATTGAAAATCCAATATAATCGGCCGTGTCGGAAGTTTCGGAGTTATCAAAAGCCGTTAAGTCTTTCGCACTTGCAAAAACTTCATGGATACCATGTCCGGTTTGTGCCGACGCTATACTACATTTAGCCGATTGATCTCCACTATTAACAATAGTAGTTTCAGCCGCATAAGTACCCCCGTCATTTCCCCAGTTTCCACTTTCCCAAGTTCCGTCGCTTTCACAATCTGAAATAATTTTTCTATTAAAATATTTTAAATACAAACTTTTTAAAGTAATTTTTCCAACTAATCTTTCATATCTTACTAATGGCACTCCGTCACTGTCTAAAGTGGGACCATAAGCACCATCAAATTCAATTAATTTAATTTGACGTAATATATCAACTTTACAACCTTCTCTAGTTGCCCCTAGTAGTGTCTGTGTTGGCAAACCATAATTGGCATAAGTTTTAAACTTTCCCATTATAACATCATTGGCGACTGGTACTGTAGGCGTTACCGCAGTTATTGACATAAAATCACTCCTTTCTAATCAACTTTTAAAATATATCTTTGGTTATATCTTGTTATATTTGGTTCTGGGTCTTCAATTTCACTCTCAAAATCAATATGACAATAATAAAAGCCTTCACTTTCATTTTGAGTTGAAATATTCAATCCGATATACTCTGTCTCTCCTTCTGTTCTTCCATTCTTAACATATTCGGCCGCTTGTAAAATTTCACTATCATCATAACTATCATTCCAAAAATTAAGCTCTAATATCCAGTCTTTTCTTTCTCTTACAAGATAGTTACAAGCATTAAACTTATAAACTAGGTATGGAAAAGTCGCTTCATCTGGAACCTTAGTATCATAAACATTAATATTTGATAAATTTTCAAGCCTTTCCTTGACATATGTTTTAAGTTCGATCAATTCCATGTTTTACCCCTTTTACCCCTTCATACCTTTTGACATATAAGAAGCACTTATTTGTTTTAATGTACTTACATAATTTAAGGCCGCCGGCCTCATAAATGGATGAGCCGCCATTTTATAAGTCCCAAGTTCTTGGTATTTTGCATATGGCGTGTCATTCATTAAAAACAATTCATTGCGATTAATAACATATGTATTTCTTGATTTCAAATATCCAGTGTCAACGGCTACATGATAATCCATTTTAGAAACACAGAAAACACCCATTGCATTTAAAGCCGCAAGTTCATTTTCTTTTAATTGTCTCATAAATTTGCCTGTTCGATTTACTATTCTTATCATGACAACACCTTTTTATATATTTTATTCATCTTGTCAGAGTAATTTTTTAAACTGAAAACTTCGGCCCTTTTTCTTATAGCCTCTCGATCAATTTTATTATTTTTGAAATCATCAATAAACCATTCTAAAGCTTGTATGATATCTTTAGGATTAGACATATTACATGTATAATCACTAACAAGGTTAGTTTCGTTGACTTCACTAATAACCGGAACCCCACAAGTTAAAGCCTCTCCAATAGTTCTAGTTATAATTCTATTTGGACTTATAACACAATCCACAGAATTATAAACATCTAACATATTGGTTAATCTTCCATAAACATTACCAAGGCCGCCCAATTGTTTTAATTTATCTAAAACAATACCCCAACAATTAGGAATTTTCCCACCTTCTAATAAATCCATTCCGCAAATATGCACTTTAATATTTTTAAACCTTTTACATGCTTGTATTAATCCATTAACAACTTCATAATTGCATATGTCCTCACGTTCACTATCACATAATAATATATTTATTTCACCCTTATTTTCTAATACATTAACATTTTTTATAAAAAACCTTTTTTCGTCAATAACCGGATAGTCTAAAACAATATCTTTACTTGATAATACATTTTCCCAATATGACTTAAATTCAGGCCAAAAATATAACATTCCTTTTACCCTTTTCCACTTGCTTATATCATGATACAAAGTAAAAGAATTAAAGTTGTTACTGCTAATACGCTCCGGCCTAAAACAAGCTAACGGCCGCCCATGAACGGCCCACAATATTGGGGCTTGTGTTTTGACTATCCAGTTATCATTGCATCCAGTATGCATAATAATAATATCAGCTTCATTTATAAATAAGGGGTCGCTTGTTTCTAGCCTAAAGTCGCCCCTTTCATCAACTTGCCCTATTATCCCGTTTTCCCTTATCCCATTTCTTGAAACACCTGCATCAATAAAATATACGTTGTTTTCTCCAAGGATATCCGCTCTACTCATGTCTCTAGCCGCCTCATAAAGACCACAAGCATTAGGGGCAAAAGGGGCAATATGTACAATAATCATTTTAAAATCCTCCTATTATCCGGCCGCTACAACACCAACTGAATCTACCTTACTATCTGTTGTGCTAAATCCAGTTGATACAACCGTTGCAAGTGATACAACCGCAGACAAAGCCGAACTATTAGCAGTTGAAGCCGCTACCGCCGCACTATCTACCGCCGACAAATTAGTACTATTTGCAGTACTTCCGGCTGTGCCATAACTAGCAATAGCTGACAAACTAGAACTATTTGCAGTACTTCCGGCCGTACCGTAACTAGTAATAGCTGACAAGCTTGAACTATTTGCAGTACTGGCCGCCGTTGCCGCACTATCTGTCTTAGAATTTCCAGTACTCAACAATGTTCCTATGCTAACCGCTGAACTATTGCCCGTACTTTGCAAAGTTCCAACACTTTGAATCGCTGAATAATTTGTACTATTTGCCGTACTTGTTGCAGTTCCGACACTATCTGTTTTAGTTCCATAACTAGCTATAAGACTGTTTCCTGTACTTGCTAAAGTTCCAACACTAGTAATCTTAGAACCGTTAACAGTGCCTAAACTATTCGCAGTACTAACTAAGGTTCCAACACTAACCGCTGAACTATTCCCCGTACTTTGTAAAACTCCAATACTATCATTTTTAGCATTTGCAGTACTAACCAAAGTTCCAACGCTTACGGCCGAACTATTACCAGTACTAACTAAAGTTCCAACTGAATCAATTCCATCATTCGCCGTACTTATTGCCGCTCCGGCACTTACTATAGTACTAGCACCGGTTGATATATCAGTTGCGGCACTTGTTAAAGAACTAACATTTGTTGATTCCGCTGTAATTAGAGAATCAAAAACCGTTGCATTTGAAGCTATTTGACTTGACGCGGTCGCTATACTAGACAGACCATCGCCAATAGAATCCAACTTACCTTTTAATGTGTATGCCATTTGCTACACTCCTTTATAAGTAATTTTATTACCATTTTCGAAAATATCTAAGTTGTCATACAGTACTTAACCAATTCCATGATACATATATTGTTGTATTTAACAATATAAATGACCTTGCATACCCATCTAACCAATCAGCCCCGTCCATAGTTGCCCCTAATCTTACATTGTCACAAGATATAGCGGCTGGGGTATTAACTTTAGTTATTCCTCGATAGGTTCCATCATACCTCATATCAAATAAATTGGCCCCTGTATTAAATATAGTTAAAAGTTTATGCACTGTGCCGGTGGTAATTGTGTCATATATTGATACCCAACCCGATCTATTACTATCAGCCGCATAAACCGCCAATAATTCGTTTGTAAGATATCCGGTAGTATTACCAAAGCGAATACCGCCGTAATTATCTTCGAGATTAAACGATAGTTTTCGTGAAGAATTATAAGTAATTTCTTGATTAGTTTCAAAGCTTATATATCCACTCCACATAGTCCCGCCAGTGTCGCCAACGTCTAACCTATCGTCAACCCCATCAAATTTTATACCTTTTTCAATAAAGACTCCACTTTCACAAATTTTAGGTTGATAACTGCTATTAGTTTGGACTGCATTATTGCCATTTCCTGACTGGTCATAAAGAGTATGAACGTAACCATCACCGGAACCGCAAAAACTTTGTATAGCTCCACGATTAACAAAACTACCAGAAAAGCCGATATCTTTTGTCGCATTGTCAGAGCTTCTTCTAATTTTCATACAATATCCGGAATACTCTTTTGTAAGTCTATAAATGCTAAGGCCCATAAAAGTATAATTTAGTTGACTATAATAGTCTAATGGCCCCGTAAAAGCACCACTATAATTATTTTTATTTAACCCTAGTCCTAAACCTAACATGTTTTATCCCCCTAAATAAGCAATCACGCTACCACTACCCAAAGTAATACTTGTGAAAGTTCCATAAATAACAAACCCGGCCGGTACTGAAACACCACTTAAACCGGTAATGTCACCGACCGCCGTAACTGTCGAATCTTCTATTGCTTGTATTGCTACATAATTGTAGGGGCTTGTTGGTGTATGTGCATCGGTATCGTCTATAACTTCGCCACCATAACCGCCCATTGATGCAACAATTGAGCCTTTTTCCGTGTTCATAATTCGGCCTCATTTCCACCATATAATTTAATAAAATATAAACATTTTTGTTTGTGGTCCTCTGTCAAAGATACATAATACCGCCTTATCCATTTACGTTTTAAAGTTTCAGTTTCTATGTTATCCATTAAAAGTTTTTCAACTTCTTTTTTTGATCTCATTTTTACCCCCTAATTGGATAAGCAAAATGCTTACATCTTACATGAAATAGTCCTTGTGATCTTGCATAGTTTAATTCTTGTAAAGTTAAAATTTTATTTTCCCAAGGTATACACAACGGACAAGGTCTTGAACTTGTCGTTATTTGTACTTTACCATCTTGAGGTACATTTTCTAAAACACTCAACCTTGTGATCTCATTGTTAAAGTGAGTAGTACACATATTACTATATGTTTCTATATTCCATCTGGCCCCATTTTTCGCAGTAAAACCATGAATCCCTCTTGTTGCGTATTCGTCTAAAATTCTTTGTTTTACTATAGGGTCACTTGTCGCCTTTAACAATTTTAAAGTTTTATTGTAATCATCCCTAGCACTTTTATACATTCCATTCATGCTAGACATATAATCTTTTATCATTTTCTTAGCTTCTTCTGACTTGCTTATGCTTTCATAATGAGATTGAACAACCTGTAATAAACTATGATTAGTAAGCATTTTTCTAAACTGAAAAGACTTTTCAGCCTTCAAGTTTTTTAATGCCATATTAGAAACATTTTCATAATATTTAATTAAATTTTGTTGAACATCACTCATTATAAAACCCCTCAATTATGAAGATTTTTTATGTATGTAAATACCGCCTAATTTATTTTCTGGAATAAACAATTCATGGTATAGTCTCGGTGCAAATATCCAACCGTCATGATCGGCGTTGTATTGTGGTTGAATTAATTTAGGGTCCATATGACGAATAACACCTATTACATATTGGATAGGTACAATCATAAAATTAAGCTCTTTTGACCCAGCACTTGGAGTAAATCCTCCGGCTGTTTCTCCGCCTGACTCACCATCATAAAAATCAAAAGCACTATAGAACCTTGCTTTAGGCACTCTTATTATTGGCATATCGTCAAGCATAGAAATTTTTCTTTGAATTTTTTGAACTGCATTATCATGCGTTACTCTAGTTTTGTAAAATTCGCCAGAGTTCTTTAATAGGTTATCAACTGTATTACTTAAAAATAACACTCTACCTTCTTCCGGTACCTCTGCATCATTTAAAGTCTGTACACCGGTGTCAATTGCATTTACAACGGTATCAACTGTTAAATCGGCAGTTGCATCAACACTACATAAATTACAGATTTTATGGAACCTATAAGCGTCAATTTCCGGTATAATTTGAGTTCTCATAATTTCAGCCATTAAACGGCCAACCATGAACATAGCTTCTTTTGCGTCCATAGTGTCAAGATTAAATTTTCTTGCCCTATCTTGTCCAAATGAATGCGTTTCCCATGTAACTGTCGCATCACCGGAAACATAACCATTTGATCTTGAATAATCACCCAATCCATTTACACTTACTTTTTGTAATAAAATTTCCTGTGCATTTTCCGGATTAAATTTATAAGTACCTTCCGCCGCTTCCATCATAGCAGTAACAGCCCCGGCCTTAAATATTTCGTCAAGCTTATCTTTGTAGGCTTTTGCATAAGATATACTATTTGCCATCTCTTACACTCCTTTAAACATCAAAATTGTTTAAATATCTCGCCCCAATCATCATCATTATTATTATCATTATCATTATCATTTTTGTTACTTTGTGTAACATTATTGGTTGATGTTTTAGTTACAAACATATCATTATATTTCTCTTTTAAATCCTTTACAACATCGTCAAGCCCTAACAAATTATCATTATCAAAAGATAACTTTTCAAAGTCAATTTGATTCATAAATACCTCTGGATGCTTCATTCCTTCACCCTTTAACTTATCAACTATTCTATACTGCTTTTTATTATTAATAATTTCTTTATCTTTTAAAGCTAAGTCATTTTTATATTTTTCGCTTAATTCGTTATACTTAGATTTAAATTCGTCATTACCTTTTAATAATTGCTTTGTCTCTTCTATTTGACTTTCATAATCTGTTATTTTTGCCTCGGTTGACTTTAGCTTGTTGCTAACTTCATTTAGTCTATCTCTTGGAACATATCCATTTAATAAGTCAAATTCATTTGGCTTTAACCCAGTTTCAAGAATTTTATTATATAACTCATCACCAATTTTATTCCTAATTTTATCACTCATGAAATTTCCCCCTATTTTTTACGCGATAGACCGCGAAGACTTGACATTTTTTTACATTGTTTTGTTCAATGACATAATAATAATTTAACTTAAACTATTATTTAAAACTATTATATCATAAATTTATGACTTATTCTTTAAATCTTCACTATTCATGTTTTTTTCGCCGTTGTCTTGTACTTCCATCATTTTTTGTTGCTGTTTTATATTTTCTTCTTTTTCTTTTTCAAGCATTGTAAGAGCGTTTTTACTGTCACTTATCCAAGGATGATTATCTAATATAATTTCCATTGGAACAAGCCCCATAGACTTAATACAATTGTCTATTTGTTCGGATTCATTAAATATCATAGACCTATTAAAAGTTATTTCTTCACTTAAAGAAGTCCTATAATACTCATTCAAGGAATTAACAAACTTTTCATAAAACAACTTCATTTCCGTCTCAAAATCATTTACCTTCATGTCTAGAGCTGAATATCTAGATTTAATAACTACATTTGTTATATTACTTTCTGATATTTTTTTATTTGGGTCCATACCTTCACCGACTTGGAATATAGCGTCTTTTAAAAGTTCTAATATAACTTGCCTAGCTTCAACTGGTATTTCCACCGCCATATATTCAATGTCGGCCCCATCATTACCGGCCGAAGGTATTCCAACCATTTTATATTTTTTCATATGAGCCATTGTTTTCTCTAGCTCTTCACCATCACCGGCAAAACCTTTTAATTTAATAATGGATTCTTGAAATTTATTTATGTTTGAAACAAAACCACTAGATATTTCATTGAACATATCTAATAAGGCCTTTAAATCCCCAGTTAATTCGCTCTTTTTTTCATCATTATTAAACATAGGTATAAACGGAATAAAAGTGAAGTTACGCCCCTGTACATCCTCTAAATTATCATTGTATTGATATTCATCATAGTAATGATAATCGGTTTTTTCTTGAATAACTTTTTCTTTCTCAACAAGTTGAATAGTTACCCCTGTTTTAGACCATATTTCAGCCCTTATTGTATCTTTATCAATTTCATAGTATCTTATTATTTCAATGATATTCTTTTTATATTTATCATACTTAGGAATTATCTCTTTATCTTCAACGAATATCCAATCTAATTTATTATCCTCAACATAAAAATGTAGCCAAGCAGTCGAATCTAAACAAGCATTTAGCCCGGCCTCTTTTAACATACTTTTAATCGTTGTAACTGTGTAATCGTCTTTTGTTTCAAGTTCCGGAGTTTTAGCAAGCAAATAATTAATTTTTTGCTTAACTAATATTTTAAAATAATTAACATAAAGCTCTCTTTTATTTTCTTTTTTAAATGTGTGTATTTCACCATTCGAGGCCGTGTGGATTTCGTCGCTTTCATCCTCTTTAAGCTTATAGTTATAATAATCTCTAGCCTTGTATTTATCTCTCTTCTTTTTTATATCCTCTTTAATAATTTTAACAATATCCATTCTTCTTACCTCCTTACACCAAATTTTAGTTTGCTATGTAATATAAAGCGCTCTAATGCGTAACGTACGCTTGCACTTCCGTCTGGCTCGTCAGGGAAATCATATATTATTTTGCCTGTTTTTTTGTCTTTTTCATACTCATAATTTTCAAAATCCGAGGCTATATTCGGAGTTCTTTTTTTGTCTATTATTATTCTAGCTCGATCTTGTACCCACTTTATACCATGATGTTTTGAGTCAGGGCCTTTTTTAGCTTTTCCCACATTAAGGCCGTATAAATTCATTTCATTAATTGTCCGAGGGTCTTCGCTGTCACCATTTATATAAGTACTTCCGGCCTTGGGTTTTATTTGCATAGCTAACATTTTGTTTGATGCATGATATAAGTATACTTCACCAAGAATATAAATCCAGTCTTTTTTTAAATTGTAAAATACTTCACTATAACATGTTGCGTGTGAATATCCAAAGTCAAGACCTCGGTATATTTTAGTCATTTCCTGTATTTCTTCATCTGTTATCGTCCTATACTCAACAAGCCCGTCTGGATTATCTTTAGTTAGTTCTGGATATATTTCGAGTCCTTCCCCTAATACTTCACCTAAATACATATGTCGGTATTTTCTATTATTATTCTTTTTGATCTCTTCGGCTTCTTTTATAAATACTTTTCCTAACCATTTTTCCGGAACATCTAAATAAGTTGAATGATGGACAAAACGATTATCGACTTTTTTGTCCATTTCTTCATTAACCCAATTTTTACGACTAGCCGGTGGATTGTACATATAAAAGGCCGCCGCTTCATTTCCACCTCTAAACAATGATTGTAATATACTTAATATTTCATCCATTCCGGCGAACTCGGTTAATTCTTCAAAAACAGCATATTTACAATAACCCTTTTCAAATTTAATAGACTTTATTTTATTGTAATCGTCTTGATTAGCACAACCCCTAAATAAAATAGTGTTATTCTTAAACCAAATTCTCATTGGTGTTTTTGTGCTATTCCAATAATCATTTAGCCCTAACATATTAATGGCCCATAAGAAATTAGTAAATACACTTTCTTTGATAGTATCTTTTATTTTTCGAAGGCCTACACAATGTGTTATATCACCATTTAAAGCATCTTGAGTCATTTTATAAATAATATATAAAAATGCAAATGAAGATTTCAAAGAACCCCGGCCGCCCTTCATAACATAATGGATATGTTCTTTTTCTTCAATATCCCAAAACATTTTATAATACGCCGGGCCTATACATTCTTTTAAATATATCTTATCCATTTTAACCCCTCGGTATATCATTTATTATAATAATCTTATATTTATTTTCCTGTGCTTTGGTTGGTTCTTCATCCAGAATTAATATACATGATTTATCTTTTATTAATTGCTCTAACTCTCTTAACCTACTATGATTTTTCATTTTTTAATAACCCTTCTAACACTGTCAAGCGGTCTTCAAAGTCCGTAACCTCAAAGGATTTTATCATAATGTTACATAAATAACCTATACAACGGGCCTTTTCACTATCCATTTTATCATCATGGACCGCGTGGACAACGTTAGCTAAATATTGTCTAACTGATTTCGCCGTGTCAAGTCTTTTCTTGTAAATAGCCATCTAAAACCCTCCTTTATTATAATTATATGATAATTTGAATTAAAACACAAAAAAGCCTATGATATCATAGGCTTTGTAGTTTTCTTACTGCTTTAATTGTGAAAAAAATTACTGAAGGTATTAACGTTGAAAATATCAACATTACCATAAATATAACAAACAATATAATCACTTGCATAATATTATACCACACTTTTACATTCATTGTTAATACTTGCTATATTCCTCTTTCTTATCTCTCTTTGTATTATCATTACGATTGTTGACAATTGATCGCTATCATATAAACTAATAAACGTCTCTACAAATTTATAATTCCCCTTGTTATCGTGCATCATAGCAATAACAGATTCATTCATTCTTTTTCGCCTCCGCTTCAATTTCTTCTAATAATTTTTCGAAATAATCATTGTTTAGAATATCCCCTATTTCCCTTTTACTTTTCATTTTCTTCTATCTCCTTATCTTCAAATATTTTTAAAACAAGCTCGCCGCCACCTGTCTTTTCTAATACAACGTCCTCCACAATTTCACCTGTTTGAATGTTTATAATATCTTCGCCCTTTACTTGAAGAACCTTTTTATAATTGTTCCAATCGACTTTCCTTACTTCTTTAATAAACTTACTTGGAACATTATCAATATTAAATTCTTCTTTTAGCTTCATTAAGTGACGTTCTTTTTTAAAGCTAACTTTACAAGACGGCAAATTATAAGCGTACTCCGTCTTATTTTCCTTCATTTCTTTTATATCCATCATAGACTTGATTTGATTTTCAAGTCCGTTTCTTTTGGATAATATATCATAAGTATATTGATCTATTTTCCTGTTATAATCATTTATAACCCCTAAACAAACGTTAATCATTCTTTCTTTTTCTTGCTCGTATTCTTTAAAATCTTTTATTAATTTTTCTATAGTTATATCCCTTTCTAAACTCACATTAAACCCCCTCTACCAAAGGAATTAAAGAGGGGAATTATTTCGCCCCTTCTTTTTCCTTTCTTTTTTGTATTTTTCTTTCTAATGACATTTTAATAGTTTCTTTGTCCGCTTCTTTCATGAATTTCATAAATGGCCCATAGTGTACATCTAGCCAATCATTTTTAGACTTCAATTGGAAAGCTTCTTTTACAAGGCTATCAATCAATTCTTTGTCTTCTTCTGTAGTAAAGCCTTTTTCTTTAATCGTAGCATAATACGCTTTTAAGTTTGTGTTTGTAATCTTTTTTGGTTGTTGTTGCTTTGGTTGTGTAGGTTGTTTTGGTTGTTGTTGTCTTGGAGTATACTGGCTTTTGGGTTGATCTTTTGGCTGTCTCTCTTCTATATCGTCCGTACTATTTAGATTTAGCAGTGTTGTAAGAGCATAACGCCTAATATAACTTTTTACGGCTCCATCTGATTGGACCATATTATTCATAAGTGGTAACTTTTGCATCCCTGAAATACTACTAAAATCAATTAATACCTCTCTTTTTTTATCTTCTATACAATCGTACCAGATGCATAAAATATTATCTTTGTTTATCATTATTTCTAAGTCTATATCGTACTTATCCATAGCAGGATGCAAAGCACTAAATATAGTTCTAAGTGTATAATAGCCCTTACCTGTATTAATTTTTTTGCCGTCCTTTGTTCTTGATGAAATTTCGCCAAGTTCGCTCGACTCAATTACCGCGTCAAAAGTCTCTTTTTTAACTAGTCTAATCCTTTTGTTAAAACTCATTTTACTTATATCCATAATATAATTACCTCCTAGAAATTTAATACTTACTATATTTATATTATATCGGATATTTT
>JASFEO010000011.1:0-40154 GCA_050124795.1 Candidatus Pacearchaeota archaeon | reverse complement strand
ATTAATTCTTTTTTCATCAATTTCGCAGGATTTCACCTGCGAACTAATTTTCGGTTCCTTACGACATATGTCTCTTCTGAACACACTAAATCACTTATCCAAAACATTCTTAAACCATTTTTTCTTAAAACCTCAATGGTAAAAGTAGATGAAGATTTATGCATTGGCTGCGGAACCTGCGAACACATTTGCCCTGAAGTTTTTGAAATGAAAGACAGCATAGCAAAAATAAAAGAGCAGAAAGACGACGATTGCGTTAAAGAAGCAATTGAAGCCTGCCCTGTTGATGCAATAAAATAATTTAAAAAATTTCCAAAACATTATTAAATCTTTTTTTCTTAAACTTATTTATGGTAAAAGTAGACAAAGAGAAGTGTATTGGCTGCGGAACCTGCGGACAGATTTGCTCTGAAGTTTTTGAAGTTAAAGATGGCAAGTCACATGTAAAGGAACAAAAAGATTTGCCATGCGTGGATGAAGCTATTAAATCCTGCCCTGTTAATGCAATCAGTAAGTAAGTTGAATCAGCCAGGCCAAAAAATTTTAGATATATTAAAACAAGAAAAATCTGAGAAATTAATCCGAAATATTTTGCAAGGGAATTCACCATAATAAATTTCATATACCAAGAGGTTTTCAACACAACAAAAAATCGGCTTTGTGTATAAAGTAGCTTCTGTGTAAAAAGTTTAATTAAAGAGTCCTACAACATTTTTTATACTTCTTACCACTTCCACAAGGACAAGGTTCATTTACTCCAATTTTCCTTTTCTTAGGTTTGAGAAATTCCTTGTATGCTTTATTCTTCATTTCAAAGCCATCCCTGGATGTTTTAATTATAAGTTTTGTATAATCATTATCTACAAGGGGTTTTCTGATGTTGTCAATCAACTCCTCTCCTGTAAAGACTCTTTTACTATCTGGGAGAAATAATATCTTTTTTTCACCATCAACTTTTGGAGTTACATCAATATATTCCCCTTTATCATCAACCCATACTGCATGAAATTCTGCATCAAGTAAAACATCAGGATGTTCCCATATTATCCACCCATACTGAATATCCCCTCCGTGTTTTCTAATATGATTATCTACATTTCCATAACATTCCCCACAGATATAATCTTCAACATGCAATAGTTCTACAAAGATAGGTTTTGTTGTAGAATCTATTTCTTTACAAAATTCAGTTATTTTTCCATTAATTTCCTTAGGAGTTGTTGCAAACATTTTAATCTATATACTCCATAACAACAATTCATTTCTTCTTATTAAACATTTCTAAACAATGGAACTTGAAGAAAGAATGGATAATTTAATTGTGCAGATGGAAGAAATTGGTCAGTTGGTTGAAAGAAGAATTAAGGATAATGAGAGATATGAAAAACCAATTACTGAAAAGAAAAATTCACATCTTCATTTATTGCTTGAAACTTCACTTATGAATAAAGTTGAGAGACAGGCAAAAGAACAGAAGATAAGTATTGCTGAATTTGTAAGAAGAAGATTAAGGAGAAATGAACAGCTTGATAGGATTGAGAGTAAGATTGATATTTTATCTTCTTATATGAATTCCTGAACTCCACAATAATTTTAGTTCTTTATAATCACGATTAACTAAGATTACAAAGATAAGTAATAAACCGCAAACAGAGATAACTTGGACAAATCCATTTGTTATGAATATAGAGATTATGAGAACAACTGGAATCGCTGTTGCAATCATAGAAAGTATTAAACCAATAAATGCTTTTGTTGACCTAAACTGGAGGTTGCGTTCCTGCACCATAATCCCCTCCTTCTTCTTTATCTTCTGACAAACTCTTTAAAAATTCTGCCCCAAGCCATATAGAACCGAGTATTAAACCTGCTTTCAATATCTCATCCAAAATACTTTCTTTTTTTGCCATAATGAATCTTTAATAAAAGCTAATTTATAGATTTTTTGTAAAATATGCTCTCGCAAAAATTATATAAACCAATTAATTATTGTAAAACAAAAGAACCCCGAAGATGATAGACGAATCTATCATCTTCAGATAAGTATGATTATAACCCAATATTATAATCTAAAGAAGTTACTTCTTTAAATACTTTTCCAAAAGGTTCCAGTTGAAATGAGGTAAATTAAACATGGTTGTTAATACTATGGTCTCAGTTGTGGCTAAAAGCCCACCTGCAATTGCAATTGCTCTTGGAGGGGTTGGTATGCTTTTAGGAATAGCAGGAGCTGGTTGGCTTGTGCTTGTCGGAGCTGGACTTCAATTGGCTTGGTTGCTCTTGTAATCAAGTTTTAAGAGAAGATAATTTTTTATTTTTTTATTCTTCTTTTAACTCAATCTTCCAACCACATTCTCTTGTCTTGTAACATTTCAACAAATACCTTCCGTTACCCAAAATTTCAACATGGAATAAGGAAGACTTACAATCAGGGCATTTAAAATTTTCTTCCATAATTTTCTAAACTAAAAAGATTATTTATACTTTTCTTATTCGGACAGTTATCGGATATTAATTACTTTTCGTACTGAGCTGGATTGAGAGTAAGGTTGGTTTATTACTTAAAAATAGAATAGATTAAAAATAATGTTTGAGCAAACCCTAATAAAATCATAGCAATAGTAAGCCAAAATATCCTATTTGATTGTTCTGAAGATTGTTTGTTAAATCTCTCTATAGAAACTCTCAGTCTTCTATTCATCTCAATTTTGGCTCTTTCTATTTTTTTTGTTTGCTCAGTAAAATCATTTTGGGAAAAATACGAAGGTAACTTAAAATCCATTACCTGAACAAGCCCTTTATCAGTAGTTGTCTCAAAACCTGTTTCTGTGTTATCTTTAATCTTTTCATATTCTTCCCTTTCATCTTTTACCATTAATTTTATGGTACCGATACATTTATATAATTTATTATGGTACCTATTATTATGAAGATTGTAAAGAATCTAAACAAAAAAGTAGGCGATAAAGAATATTTCAAATATATCATAAGTTCTCTTCCAGAAAAAGTTATCAAAGAATCTAAGTTGGAAGGGAAAAAACTCAAAGCCAAAGCCGAAAAAGGTAAGATAGTTATTGAAAAAGAGTGATTTAACTTTTTGGTAATTCTAAAATTAGTTCTATAAGAATGAATTTAATATATGAATTCTAATATATTTATGGTGGTACCGAAAAGTATATAAAGTATGTATGGTACCGAATTATATAAAAAATGACAAGGCAAGAATTAGAACAAATAAACTGGAAGAAACTTGATAGAGAACAGCGAGGGAAACTCTTAGTTAGGTCTGTTAAGATAGAAAAGACTGCTCATCATACTTGGAGAGTTGGGTCTCAGACAAATCCAAGTAAAGAATACAGAGTTAGATTCAAGGGGCATAATCCTTATTGTGATTGTCCAGATTGCACTATGAGGAAAAAGAAGTGTAAACATATTTGGGCAGTTGAGTTTTACATTAGACAAGAAATTGACGAAGAAGGAAAGTTAACAGAAAGAAAAGGTGTTAAGATTACTTATGAACAAAAATGGAAAGCTTATGATAAGTCACAAACAAACGAAAAAATTTATTTTATGAAGTTGTTGAAGGATTTGACAAATTATATTGAGCAACCAAAATATGGATTTGGAAGACCAACACTCCCAATGTCTGAAATGGTTTTTAATTCTGTTATGAAAATTTATTCAACATTTTCATTAAGAAGATTTATGTCTGATGTTAAAATAGCAAAAGAAATGGGTTTAATTGAAATTCTGCCTTGTTATGCTTCTGTTGGGCATTTCTTGCAGAAAAAAGAACTAACTCCGATTTTACTTAATCTGATTAAATTAAGTTCTTTGCCATTGAAAGAAGTTGAATTTGATTTTGCAGTTGATTCAACAGGGTTTTCAACTTCAAGATTTTCAAGGTGGTTTGACCACAAATGGGGCAAGGAAAAGAAACAAAGGGTTTGGATTAAATGTCATGCAATGGCTGGAGTTAAAACAAATATTATTACTTCTGTTAAAATTACAGAAGGCTTTTCAAATGATAGTCCTCAACTTTCTTCATTAATAAAAGAGACTGTAAAAAACTTTGAGGTGAAGGAAGTGAGTTGTGACCGAGCTTATTCTTCTCGTGAGAATTTACAGCTCATAGAGGATGTAGGGGCTTTGCCCTTCATCCCATTTAAATCAAATGTCCGAGGAAAAAGGGCAAGTTCTTCTGCATGGAAAAAGATGTATCATTATTTTATTTACAAGCACGACGAGTTTTTAGAACGGTATCATAAAAGAAGTAATATTGAAACTTGCTTTCATATGATTAAGACGAAGTTTAAAGATAATTTAAGGAGTAAATCATCGACGGCACAAACTAATGAATTGCTTTGTAAAGTTCTTGCTCATAATATTTGTGTTGTGATTCAGGAAATAAATGAACTTGGTTTGAAAGGAGAGTTTGTTATTGAAAAAGTGAAATGAAATCGGCAAGTTTAAATACCAAAGATTCTTTTGAATATTATTCAAAAATGGTTAAGAAAAAAAAGCGAGAAGCTTTAAGTGTATATAGGCTAATAGACGAGGTTTTAGTAAAACAATTAAGTATAAACCCAAGGCAAATTGTGATAGATACTTCTTTTGAAAAATATACTGGCTCAAAAAGACCAGATTTATTGATTTCTGAATTTGATTTTGAAGGGAATAATGAAGACCAGTATATAACAAATTTAGTCGCTTATGCAGAAGTAAAAGATAATTGCACAGTTGATGATAGAGACTGGAAAGATGCCATAAAACAGGGAAAGGAAAAAAGTGCCAAACTCAATTTACCATATTTTATTGTAACAAATTGTAAAACTTCAAAATTTTATAATCAAGCTACAGGTAAAGAAATATCATTAAATAAAAACATTATAAGGGAATTTCAGAATATAGATATATTAAGGTTAATCAAAGCTAAACTTAAAAAAAATTCTTCTTTACAAAATATTGAGACTAATGTAGATTCTTTATCTGCAATTTCTGAGGCTGTTTTTAACAAAAAATTATGGGAATTAGCAACGATTTATAGAGATATAAGTTTTAAAAATGACCAAGAAAAAATTGATTTTACTATTGGCTTTATCTCATTAAAATTTTACGAAGATAAAGAAAAAATTGAAGGAAAAATAGATGCAAATGAACTTTATTGGGATAATTGTAATGATAAGAACGATACGAAGTTAGTTGGAAATCTTGTTCAGTATTCTAAAAGATTAATAAAAGATACTGATTTTTATGGATTTAAAGAACTATTAAGTAAAGTAATATTTTTTATAACAAGTAATGAAGGTAAACCCTCTCCTGTTGATAAAATTGATGTTAGAAGGATTTATGATATTCTTTCTTCTATGGGAAATTTACACAATAGTGGTTTTGATTTATTTGGTTCTGTTTATGAGATGTTCGCTTCAAGTAAAGAAAAAAAAGAGTTTGGGCAATACTTTACAAGAAGACATTATGCCCAGATATTTGTTAAACTTTTATTAGAAAAAGAAAAATATTTTGATGACAATAAAAAATTTACAATTTTAGACCCTGCCTGTGGAACTGGAGGATTCTTAACAGAAGGGTTTAAGGTTTTAAAGAAAAATTATGAGAGAACTGATACCTATAATAAATCCGCAGAAAAGTTTTTATCAAAAGAATGTTTTTATGGTCATGATAATCAAAATGATAATATTCTAAGAACTAAACTTAATATGTTCTTAGTGGGTGATGGGCATACTAATATAAAATATAAGGATTCTTTAAAAACAGATTTTGGAATTAAAAAATTTGACTATATAATTACAAATCCCCCATATGGAAATGGGACTATAAAAGCAGAGACAGATTCTGTTACTTCAAACAGAAAAGAAATAGCTTTCTTAGTTAGAGTAATTTCTTTATTGAAGGTTGGGGGGAAATGTTGTATAATTCTTCCTGATGGAGTTCTTGAAAACCCAAGTTTTGAAATGTTAAGGAGAAGATTATTAGAGCAATGTGATATTGATGCAATTATCTCTATGCCAAAATTTGCTTTTGCACCATATACAAAAGAGAAAACCTATGCATTATTTATGACTAAAAGAAGCGATAAAATAACTAAAATACAAACAAAACCAATCTGGATGTACATAATAGATAATGATGGTTTAGCTAATTCTGATAAAAGATTTCCCACAAGGTTAAGAAATAATAGAAATGGGTGGATGCATGATGAAATCTCAGGATGGGTAAGCATGAATGGGGAAGAAATGACAGGAATTTTAGAAGAAAGATGGATGAATTTTCAAGATTCAGAAACTAATAAAACTAAATGGATAGATGAAAAAGGAATAAATCAAGAAAAAAGAAAAGGTGATTTTATAATAATCAAAAAAATAGATTCAGATAAATTTTGTACTCTATTACCAGAGTATTATCTTAGACCTTATAAAACAAAATATCTCAGTGAAAGAGAATTTGATTCCGAAATTAAAAAAATTCAAAAAGAACTATTAAATTTTAAAATTTAAAATGGTATTCAGAGGATATAACCAAGATTATGAAATAGAAGAGGTCTTTGATGTTGAAACTGGAAAGAGGATTACTGAAAGAGAGGTTTATCAACATTTAGGGAATATCCCAGTAGTTACCTCTAAATCTTTAGGTAAGGGTATAAGCTGGTATGCTGAAGAGAAATGGTTAGGAAAACAAGGAAAACTTTTTGATGGAGAAACAATAACTTGGACAAAAGAAGGTTATGCTGGAAAGCTTTTTTATAGAAATTATAAATTTTTTCCAATAGATGTATGTGGAGTTTTGAGATTGAAAAAAGATTTTTTTAGAAAAGTAAATCTTCAATGGTTTTTATTTTCACAGCAAAACAATTTTTATCAAAATGTTTATTCTAAAGGTACTCAAGGAAAACTTTATCAAGATACTGCTAAGAAGATAGTATTCACTTTAATTGATAAAGATAAACAAGATTTACTTGCAGAGAAATATACAAATTTAAGTAAGATAAAAGACAACATTTATAAGATATTGTCAAGGATAAATTCTCTTCAAAATAAATACCTTTTGATAGAAGATGAAAAAGAAAAAATACCTTTGTCAAATATTTTAAAGCATATTAGTAGAAATGATTCTTTGTCTGAAGAAGGCATATATAAAAGGAGTCAAGGATTAAAAAATAATAAAGAGAAAATTATAGTCTTATCTGGTTCTTTTGAGGATATTTATGGGATAGTCCCATTTAATAAAAACCTCCATTTTATTAAAGATTCATCTTGTCTTCAAGTGATAACCAGAGGAAATGCTGGAGAAATTAGGTTTTTAAAAAAAGATAATTATGCTACAAACACTAATTCAATGTTATTGTGCATAAAAAAGGATGCAAGAAAAATGCTTAATATAAAAAATGAAGAAGATGAAGGAATATATTTAAAATTTTTATCATTATATTTACATCCTATCTTCAAAGAAAATAGTTCAAGTGCAGATTTATCTGTATTCCCTTTAACAGAAATATTAAAGATAGTGGATATTCCTAAATTTGAATTGAATCAAGAAATGAGGAAAATTGTTAAAGATTTTGATGCTATTAATAATATTAAAGAAATTTTATTTAAGATTTTAGATAGAATAGATAACCTTTTCAAAATTACAATCTCTTAAAAAGTTAATTAAATCAAACTTAACTAAATCACAGGAGGTAAAACAATGATAGAAAAAATAAGAAAAATCGCAGAAGATGTTTTTGAAACTCTTGGAAGTGGATACAATGAAGAAGTCTATGAGAAAGCAATGGAAGTTGGATTAAGACTTGCTAAGATTCCTTATGAAAATCAAAGAGTTCTTCCAATATTTTACAAGAACTTTGCTGTTGGAACTTCAAGACCAGACTTAATTGTGAAAGATAATGATGGTGGAGAAAAAATTATCCTTGAACTTAAAGCTACATCAACATCAACAGGAATCAAAGAAGAAGTTCAGCTTCAGAAGTATTTACAAGTTTTGAAAATGAAAAAAGGAATTATTATTAATTTTCCACAGACTAACAAAGACGGTCCAGGTGTAGAGATTGAATTCAAGGAAGTTACAGATGAATTAAATAAATGTAAGAAATGTGGAAAAGTTCTTTGCCACGATGAAGAGTGTAGTTCTTGTGCGAAAGAAGAATCTAAATCTAAGAAGGAGAAGAAATAAATTTTGCTGGGAGTGTGAAGGAAGATGAGTAAAAAAAATAAAACGGCACCTGGATTAGATGATTTGCTTGGGCTTCGTGAAACAAACCCTCTCTTAGAAAGGGTCATTATTGGTCAACTTATAATTGAATATACTTTAGTCCAGACTATACAAACAAAATTAAATAATCCACAATCAATAGATTTATTTGATATATCCTTCCCAAAAAAAGTAGAATTAGCGATAAGTTTAGGATTAATAAAAAAAGATTTTGGAGTCTTCTTAAATAAAATGAATACTCTTAGAAACAGATTTGCACATAATTTAAACTATAATATAACAAGAAATGAAATTTATGGATTAATAAAAGAAGCTGGGTCTTTGGGGGTGGAATTTACGGATGATGTTAACACTAATAAAACTGTATTTAATGAACTGTATTCAGATAATAAAGATGCTGTGAGTATATTATTTGATAATGTAGCCATGGAATTAGGATACATACTAAATAATAACGGAGGGGAATTCCCCTTCATGTAAACAACTGTGTAAAAAGTAATCTTGTTTCAGGACTTTCTACACAAAGTCTAAAAAATCCAAAAACTTATAAACAAAAATATTTTACCTAAATCATGGAAGAAAATAAAAATTGTATTTTCCCAAAGTGCTACGAATGCGAAGAAGGTTATTTAGTTCCATTTTCATTTAAAGAAGATGTTTTTGAAAAATGGAAATGCACTAAATGCGGCTTCACTATAAAAAAACATTAAGATCAGATATTATATTCATCAGCCAGACCATATTTTTCTTTAATTTTTTTAAATTTCAAATTTTCAAAAAAACCAATTTCCCCGGCCTCTTCAATCTTTATTTCAATTCTTGAAAATTCCTGCGCATCTTTATATTCTCCCAAACCCCCCCCGAGTGAATCTCCTTTAGAAATAGAAATTATCTCTGGTGTTGAAAAAAGCTCAAGACCCCCGATGTACTCCAACCTAAAATTGCTGATTATACTCGGAGCAGAAGTTTCAATAAAACAATATCCCCCACGGTTCATGCTATACTGCAAAGGGCACCTTACACCAACAGCCTCATGATTCTCAATACGATAATAAAATATAACAGTTTCAAAACCAAGCTCCTTTAACAAAAATGCCAAAAGTTCTGACTTCTCTCCGCATACTCCTTTGTTATCATAAAGAACCTCATAAGGATATCGCGCGTACCCAATTTCAGGGCCTCCGACCGAGATAGTTTTAGAAGACGCGCCAAAAGGAATTTCCTGAACAAGACTTGTTGCGATTCTCACCTGATCTATTTTATCTTTTGCAGTATTTTGAATTTCAATGACTAAAGGCAAAAGAAATTCTCTTTGTTCGGGTTCATTTATATCCTTTAATTTAAAATCCTGCCGTGTTGGTTGCCCGCCCCCATTAGAATTAATAGTTCTCGGAAGACCTGAGATATAATCAGCCATTCCTTTATGTAAAATAAAATCAATCTCTTTTTCCCGGCCACCAAGAACATATTTCAATGTTATCTCCCTTGGACCTATTGCATATTCTGAAACGCATGAATCACCCTCGGGGACCATAGAATTCTGGCAGCTGCAAAAACCAGCTTTCTCAACCAATTCCCCCTTATCACAAAAATAAGGTTTATTATCTGAACAACTTCCAGAAGGAGTCCCGTCGCCGCATGAAAAAAATTTATCTATCTCGCCAGAACCTGAAAAATAAAAAATTAAAATTAGCAAAGCACCAACAATAATAATTGCAGGCAAAATAAAAAACAACTTATTTCCAAACAAAGTTTTTCTCTCACCCTCTTTTTCATCAATCATCTAAAAAACAAGAAAATATTTTTTTTAAATCTAACTATTCTAAAACTTCGTTGAGAAGTTCAGGAAATTCTTTTGTTCCCATGCCACTCTCTGTGAAATGCTCCTTATTTTTTAATTCTATTGCTTTAACTTTAAAATCTTTTTCATATAAACTAACACTCTCTTTTATCCCGGCAGATTCATTATCAGAAACAAAGATACAAACTTCTTTGATATTTTCTTTTATTTTTGGATTATTTTTAAAAGTGTAAAATTTAAGATACTTTTCCTTCATACCAAGGAGTCTTCTTGCAGGAGCAACTAAAATTAATTTTCTTATCTTTTTATTTGTCTCACTTAACCACCTAACCAAGAAAGCTCCACCCGCAGAATGCCCAATTAAAACAAAATCCTCATCAATTTTATTTTCCTCAAAAATCTTTTTCCACTTTTCATAAGAAACATTATTTGGCATTAAAGGAATTTTACACTTAATCCCATTTGCTTCTAACTTTTCCTTAATCCAAGGCAACCAGTTTCTCTTATGTTGCGGGGAAAAACCTTTAGCAATTTTCTCTTTCTCATTTTCGTTATAACCATGAACAACCACAACATTGCTTATCATTCTAGATAAATCCCCGGTCGACCAGGCTTAACTTTCTTTGATTTGTTTTCCGGATCATATTTATCTTTATCATTTACTGCAAAAATCTCAATTTCCAAACTTGTCCTCTTTTTTATTTCATCTAAATTATTAACAAAGTTTTCTTTTTCATTAGGCAGAACATAAACATAAACTTTTGTTTTGCCTTCAACTAATTTTACAACATGATTAATATCTTGTATCAACTTCTCAATTGCTTCTTCAGCTTTTTCTAAACTCTCATCAATTTTTGCTTCATCAACTTTTGGCCATTCACTTAAACTAATTAATTTTTTATTTCCTAATTTTTCCCAAAGTTCCTCAGTTATGTGGGGGCAGATTGGATGAAGCATAAGAATAAAAGATTTAAACGCAAAATCATAAACTTCTTTATTTGGATGATTATTTGTTTTTAGTAAATATTTTCTAATTACACTTCCAAAGTCAAAAAAGATTTTCTGCGCAGCAGATCTAAACAAAGTTTCATCCATAGAAGAAGTAACTTCTTTGATGATTTTATGAGTCATGGATTCCATCCATTTATCGACGCCGTTTTTCTCTTTTCTTCCTTTTTTATAATAATTAACAAGATCAAACAATGAATCAAATTTTCCATTTAAAGATTCTGCAAAATTAGAATCCCAATTCGGGTCATCCAATCCTTCCCCCCCATTAAGAACAGTAAAACGTGAAGCATCTGCTCCAAACCTCTCAACCATCCCGCTAACAGGAATAATATTCCCAAGACTTTTGCTCATTTTTTGCCCGTCAACCTTAACCCAACCATTAACACCTATTGACTTTGGCCAAGATTTTTCAGAAAAAATCGCAACATGATTAAACAAGAAAAAAGTAAGATGATTCTGAACCAAATCCTTTCCTGAATTTCTAAAGTCATGAGGATACCAATATCCAAAAGATTCCCTGAACTTTTTCCATTCTTTTTTGCCCTTGCCTTTTCCAAGAAAAATATAATCAAAAAATTCTTCACTTAATTCTTCCGGCTTTAAGTCTTTAATCAAATGAGAAATTGTATAATACGCCATATAAATTGTAGAATCAGACAAAGATTCAATCAGCCACTTTTCATCAAATGGCAGCCTCGTTCCAAGACCATATTCCCTTGTGCACGCCCAATCTTTTAACCAATCAATAACATATTCAAACTGGCTTCTCACAACTTCTGGATAAAACTTCATATTGCTGATTAATTTATGAACTTTTTCTTTCCACTTTTTATCTCCATATTTAATAAACCACTGGTCTTTCACAAGTTTAACTAAACATGGAGTAAGACTTCTTGAAACAACTTCGCCAGTCAACTCATAAAAAAGATTAATCTTTTTTTGTTTTAATAAATCCTCTTTCACAATTTCCTGTCCTTCACTAACCCTAACTCCTTCAAGATTCTTTGAAAAACCTTTTTTATATTTAGAATTAAATTTGGATTTATTAAAACTAAACTTATATAATTCTTCCCTAATCTTCGCTAACTTCTCTTTTTCATTTTGAGATTTTATATTATATTTTTCCAGAAAAAACTTCGAAGAAAATCCTTTTATCTCAGGATTATCAAAAATTGCAATTGGTTCAATAGATTTAATTTCATCTTTATCAAGATTATATCCCCCAAGAGTTTTATCATCTTTTTGCAAATCTCTCAGAGCAATTAAGTCATCTGCAGATTCAGAAGGAACTGAATGAACAATTCCTGTTCCGTAATTAGGGTCGACAAAAGTTGCAGGTAAAACAGGAACATTATTTCCCACAATAGTTTCAACTTTTTTCCCAATAAATTCAAGACCTTTTTTCTCACCCAAAACTTTTACATTAAAATCCTGATTTTCTAATTTTGAAATTGCCTCTTTTGAGACAAACCAAATCTCATCATCCACCATTACCTCGATATATTCTAAATCAGGATTAACATAAACATTTGTAATCCCGAACAAAGTATCTGGTCTAAGTGTTGCGCTCACCAAAAATTTTCCATCATCAAGTTTAAATCTAAATAAACAAAATTCCTGGGGGGTCTCTCCTTCACCTTTAACCCTGTCATGATCCCCAACAGGCATATTTGTCTTAGGATCCCACACAACAGGATGGCTTCCTTTTTCAACATAGCCCCCTTGTTTTAATTTTAAAAATTGCCATTGAATAAATTTGTCATAATAAGGATTCAAAGAAGTTGTAATAAAATTTCTTCTCCAGTCAATACTAAAACCCAGTTCCTTAAAACCATCCTTCCATCTTTTCCCAAAAACTTCTATCCAATGTTCAGGCTTTTCAAACTTTTTAATCTCTTTATCAGAAAAACCTTCTTTCTTTAATAACCCAATTTGCTTTTCCTCTCCTTCTTTTACCCTATTCGCAGCCGCAACAATAGGACTCCCGGTTGCATGCCAACCTTGAGAAAACAAAACATTAAATCCGCGCAATCTTTTATATCTGGCAAAAGCCTCAACTCTTGTCGACGTATAAGTGTGACCGATATGCGGGGACAAATTAACATAAGGATAAGGAAAACTCACAAAAAACTTTTTTTTCTTTTTATCAACTTCTGCTTCAAAAATTTTTTCCCCTTCCCACTTTTTCTGCCATTTTTTTTCTATTTTTTTAAAATCATATTCTGCCATATTAAAATTAAATAAACTCCTTATTTAAAATTTTTCAAATAACTTCCCAAAACCCTCAATCTGAGGCTTAAACTCTTCTAACCAATCTTCTTCCGTCTGTTCAAAAACATTTTTCCCAGTTACCTTCACAAGATAAAACGACCTCAATGGGAAATAAACATTCAATTCACCCTGAAGTTTATCAGTCAAAACATATTCTCTTTTATACCTAATTTGCTTAATCTCTCCATCAGGAAACAAAACAGACCAGCCATCCTCAAAATAAAAATCTTTTCTTCCTCCATATTTTTTCGCAAGACTAACATAAAAATTTTTAAACTTCTCAGCAATTTCTTTCTGGGTAAGTTTTGATTCATCTTCTCCATTCAGACAAATCCTCTTTATATGCGTAGGATCAAAATCTTCACCTCCAAAAAATATTGCAGTATCTCCTGAAATTACCGGACAATTATATTTATCTTTGTAAGGCAAAACTTTCTGCAAAGAATTTTCCAAAACATTTCTCCCATTCTCTTCAACATCAACTAATTCAGGAACTCTCTTAACAACTATTTCAGGATTAACAATAGAAAAAATCTTCTTCATTCTTTCTATCTTGGATTTATTACTCGATGCAAAATAAACTTTCATAAATTTTCAAATTTCAAAATCTTTAAATAACTATGCATTTTTATTAATCCATGAAAGAGGAATTGCTTTACACTTTATATTCAGTAATAATTGTAAGTTTAATTTCCTTCACAGGAATTTTATTTCTTATAAACCGCAAAAAGTTTTTTCAAAAATTCTTAATGATACTCGTGGCATTTGCAGCAGGAACAATGCTCGCAACCGTGTTCTTTGATTTAATTCCTGAAAGTTTTGAAGAACTGCAGAATTATTATTTTATAATTATTGGAATTTTATTTTTCTTTGTCCTGGAATCATTAATTCACTGGCACCACGACCATAGTGGAACCTGCGAAGGCTGTCTTCACCCTTATGTTTACTTAAACTTAATTGGCGACGCAATTCACAACTTTCTCGACGGAATAATCATTGCTTCAGGATTTTTAATTAGCATCCCTTCAGGAATTGCAGTTAGCATTGCAATAATCTTTCACGAAATCCCCCAGGAAATCGGCGACTTTGCAGTATTAGTTCACGGAGGATTCAGCAAAACAAAAGCATTATTTTACAATTTCCTTTCAGCAACAACTGCAATCCTCGGCGCATTAATTGGATATTTTGCTTTATCAAATGTGCAAAACCTAACTCCATATATAATAGCAATTGCAGCAGGAGGATTTATCTATATTGCAATTTCAGATTTATTCCCTGAACTTCACAAAGAAAAAGACTTAAAGAAAAAATTAATTCAAATAGGATTTTTAATTCTTGGGATAATCTTAGTTGGAGTTGTTTTGATTTAATGTAAAAACAATTCTTTAACCATCTTCCTATAAGGAAAAATAATATCCCCAGACCTTATCTCATCCAAACCAAAACCCTCAAACCCATTTTTTTCATAAAACCCTTCCGTCCCAAGAGCAGCTTGAACAACTAACTTAGAATTCTCAGTTTCCAATTCATCACAAACCTTACTCATCAACTGAGTTCCAAATCCTTTTCTCTGAAATTCCGGAGAAACATAAAACCCAGTTATCCTAGAAATCACCTTATTCCACGCACAAACCCCAAAATCCTCAAGAAGAAAACAAGAATTCCCCTTCTTCAAAAATTCCCTCACCTTTTCTGAAGTATTCTGGCTCAACCAAAATTCAATTTGCGAAGAAGAATAATTTTTATAATTCGCAGAAGAAATCACATTTCTTATGAATAAACTAATTTCCTCAACATCACTAAGCCTCGCCTTTTTTAGCATCTTGAAAAGCACCTCTTAATTTCTCAAAAAACCTCTCCGTGTGCCCAGCCCACATATTCTTCGACAAATCATAAAGTTCCATCAAACCCTTTTCTTTTACATTCCCAATAGAGACCTCTCCAAGACAATCAGTAACATCACCATTACCCTCCATCCGCATCATCCCAAAATATTCAATAGGAAGAATATTGGTTTGAACCACTGTCCGAGGCTTATCATTTAACACAACAGCCAGCATAGGCGAAAAATCAGAAACAACCGCAATATCCTTATTTTTGAAAAATCCTTCCATATAAATCCTACTAATTAATTTTGGATGAAGATTCCCCTCAAGATGAACAGAAATTGTCTTAAGAGACTCCGGAACATTTTCAAGCTTTTTCAAGACCTCATAAAATTGTTTTGAATTAATATACAAACTCTTATCCTCAAAACTTGACGGAAAATAAAAACCAATACTCGCATAATCTGCACCAGAGTCTACAACATCAAAAAGCATTTTATCTAAAGAATTTATATTATGGGGCATCGCAACAAAACTAGCAATAAGATTTTCAATTCCATTTTCTTTAGCGACCTCTAACCCCCTCTTCGCCCTTTCATAATTCCCCTCACCCCTACTAACAAAATCATGATCACTCCCATATCCATCAAAACTAATACTTGTAAAATAAGGTTTACATTTTTCCAGCCAAGAAATATTTTCTGGAAGCAAAATTCCATTCGTCAAAAGCTGAGATTTCGCACCATACCTCTTCGCCGTATCCAAAACAACCTTAGTTTTCTCAGGAGATAATAAAGGCTCTTTACCCATAACAGAAACAAGAGAAAACCCATTCTCAACAGCTTGCCCTACCACACCAGAAATATCTTCAGCACTCAAATCATAATTTTGCCCCTCGCCAGACACATGAGTATCCTCATAATAACAATGCTTACACCTAAGATTACATTCGCGATTTACCGTCAACCCGAAATCAGAACCCTGAGGAACTTTAGAATCAGACTTATAAAAATCCTCCAAAAAATCCCTAGTCCTTTTTGCTAAAACTTTCGAATCAACACCATTTCCAAGAGAATCCAAAACACTAGTCTGAAATTCCAAAAGTTCTCTATAATCCTTTTTCATCTTCAAGATCCAAAGCAAGTTTACTTTTCTCACCTGTTTTTGCATCTTCTCGAAACCCAGAATATAACTCAGATTTACTGATAGTATAAACATCTTCAAGCAAAACCGTAAAACCAAAAGTCGCAGCAGAACTTCCACTTACATTTCTAGGGTTATCACTTCTAATTAATTCTACTTCCTCCGACAAAACCCCAAAACCTGCACCAAAAGCAGAACTACCACTAACATTCTTAGAATCATAATGCCTAATTACCTCAACCTCTTCTAGCAAAACTCCAAACCCCGCCCCAAAAGCAGAACTACCACTTATATTCTTAGAATCATAATCTCTAACTACCTCAACATCTTCAGACAAAACTCCAAACCCAGCTCCAACAGGACCAGACCCACTAATATTCCTTTCTACATACTTCCACTTCCTATCTTGCATCCTCATAATCATTCTAAGCACCCAAAATACTTAATACCATTTATCCAAATACAACACAAAACCTAAAACATTATAAACATCCTAAGACTTTATGCCAATATGACAAAAAAACAAGAAACAAAAGAAGAAGGTTGGATAGTAAAAATCCCAAAAACTTCTAAAGAAATAAAACTAGACAAAAAAGACCGCCTAATCATACAAACCCTATTAGAAAACGCAAGAACAACTCTCCCGATCTTATCCAAAATAACCAACCTATCAAAAAACAGCATAATCAACCGAATGAAAAATTATGAAAAGATAGGTCTTACAAATGGCTCATCAACATTCATAGCAATGCACAGGCTCGGTTTGGAATTTTTTTCAATTGGAATAAAAACAAAAATGACTCTTTTGCAAAAAGAAAAATTCATAGAACAATTAAAAAAAATAAATTTTGTAAACCAAATACTGGTTCTTGCCTCATCTCACTGGGATTTTTTTATAAGAGTTTATGCAAAAGATTCAAAACATTTTGATAAACTAATCACACAAATAAGTAAATTCAAGGGAATAGTAAGTATGGATATAATTCCTGTTGAAGAATGGAATTTTCTTCCAACAAAATACCTTGCTCCTGAATTAAACTTAAACAAATATACAAAAAAATTAGATACATCATTTCAAAAAACATTTAGTTTAACAGACAAAAATAGAAAAATTTCTTTTGACAAAAAAGATTTAGAAATTTTAAATGCTCTCTCAGGAAATACAAGAATACCCTTAATAGATATTGCATCAAAAATTAAAATCTCTCCTGATGCAGTTAAATATAGAATTAATAATTTAATAAAAAACAAAATAATTGAAAACTTCTTTATCAACATAAACCCATTTTTATTAGGTTACAATGCATATCTTTTTGCATTTCAAATATTTAATAGAGAGAAAATTAATGAAATAGTAAAACATCTGGCAACACATCCAAAATGCACAGGGGTAATAAAAACAAATTCAAACTGGAATTTATTAGGAGCGGTTTTAATTAAAGACACAAAAGAATTAAAAGAATTTGAAGAAAAATTCTTCTCCAAATTTGAAAACTATATACATAATTATGAATTCATTCAGATTCTTGAACAACCTCATTACAAACTATTTATTAAAGACTTAATCACTAAATTCTATTAACGTGCCTATGCTCTATAAAAAAATCGTCTTTTTCCAAAGAAGACCTTTTCATCTCATCCAAACGGGATTTAATCATGTAATATTCTAAATTAAGCTGTTTTCTTTTTTTTGCAATCTTTTTCCCTCTCCGAGTATGAGAATATCCTGCAGAGCAATATTTTTGATCAAGACTATTATATAATTTGTTATTTAAAATAAGAATCTCTAACCAATCATCCCTACTAAAACCTTCTCCCCAATCTAAAGTAGAAAACATTGCTAAGTAATTTTTTTCAATTATCCTAAATTCTTTTCTCTTCATAATTTTCAAGAAATAATTAACTATATATTTTTATATGCGAAATATTTCGTGTATCACTTGCAGAGGTTATTTCCAAAGACAAAGGGGATAATCTTTTTCTCAGCTTTTCTTAAATGAACCTGATAATTAGAAATGGAAGAACCTGCCTTCTTAGATAAATTTACCAAATCTGTTTTTCGCGGGGAATCATAATAACCTTCTTTTACAGCGAGTGCAAAAGTATCCATTTGTTTTTTAGTTAATTCAGGAGCAATATTCAAAGGCATTATGTTCTTTATTTTTTTATCCTTAAAATAAGATAACTTAAATTCTATATCTCCGCTGGTAATTCTTTTGCTGGACAAAATATTCTCAAAAATACTTCTTTCAAAAGAAGCAAATTCCCATTCCTCCCATCCATCTTCATAAAAAATAACTGGCTTCAAATGAATTATTGAAGGGCTGTATGCCAGTTCCAAACCTCTCTCTTTGGCGGTCATTTCAGTTTCTCTGTAAGTCCCAATAAAAAAATCTCCATTGCATTCAACCTTCACAACTTTCTTATCCTTTCTTAAACTTGCAAAAAACGACTTCTTGTTTTTCTCCTCCCCCTGAACAATCCCAGAACCAAGAACATAAACTCCTCCATTTTTCTTATAATTATTCAAACTATAAAAATATATTTTCACACCGAACTTTTTACATCTATAATTATATGGATTCCACTTTTCTCTGACTTTAACTTTCATTGCCCACATACAAAACACGAAATATTTCGTATTTATAAACTTTTTATAAAAGAATTAATTGCTGATTATCCTAAGACTTATCCAAGATAAACTACATTTTTCATTCCCTTAAAATGGCTGTCACTTGTTATAATCTTAGCTTTAAGTTTTTTTGCAGCTTCTAAAATAATAGCATCATTTAATCCAAAATTTTTTATTTTCTTTTTCATATCAGCATGAAATAATCCTGCATCTCTTGCAATTTCTGGATTTACTTCTAATATCTTTGAATTAGATATAATTGCCCTAAATGCCAGGTTAAAATCTCCTTTTTTTCTCTTCACACTACTAATAACTTCAGAAATAATTAAACTCAAAGAATAAATTTCTTCACTCTCTTTTAATATCTCCCAAACCTTTTTTCCGCTTTTACTTCCTTCTAAATATTCTATCCATGCAGAAGAATCAATAAGATATTTAGTCATACTCTTTCTCTCCACATTTCTTCTCTTTCTTTTCTTGTAAATTTCCCAATTCCCTTGAGTGCTCCAAAACCATCAAATTTAACTTTATTTACATCAAAAGTAACTAATTCGCCTTCTCCAAGACATTTTTCTTTAACAATCTCTTTTGGTATAGTCACTACTAATGATCCTCCAATTTTTCTTGTTCTGCTTACTGTTTTCATTTTAAAAAGTTATATATTTAGTTATATAAAATATAACTTAGTGTTATATTTAAATCTTACTGTTTTTCAAATAAATTTTTTAATCACTAAATTTAAATAACTAATTAACTTATTCAGAACATGGAAAAAATAAAATCTTATTTAACAGGAGAAATTGTTTCAAGTAATTCTAGTGAAGCGCATGCACTTAATAAAAAATCAGCATTCGGAGAAAGAAAAGGAGAAAAAATTCAATACTCGCTTTCAGAAACTTTATTTTTAGTCAGTAAAAATAAAATGGAAATTTTATCAAGAAAAAAAATTTTGTCATTTGAAGAACTCTTAAAAAAGTTCAAGAGAATTGATAAAAAAATTCAAATCAAATATCCGGTATTCAAAGATTTAAGAGAACGCGGTTATGTTGTAAAAACCGCTTTAAAATTCGGAGCAGAATTCAGAGTCTACGACAAAGGCGCAAGACCCGGACAAAAACATGCAAAATGGATTATTTTCACAGATCATGAATCAAAACAATTAACCTGGCATGAATTTTCTTCCAAAAACAGAGTTGCTCATTCAACAAAAAAGAATCTTCTCTTAGCAATAGTTGATGAAGAAGGCGACATAACTTACTATGAAGTTAAATGGGTAAAGCCATAAAAATATTTATAACTTCTTTTTTTCTTCTCCATTTATGCCCAGTCAGGACACAACACAATTAAAAGAGAAGATAATGCAAACACTTCGTAGACGTGGTCCAAGCCTGCCTGTGCACATTGCAAATGAAACAGGACTAAGCATTTTATTTGCTTCAGCATTCTTGTCAGAATTAATTAGTGATCGAAAAATAAAAATCAGCAATTTAAGAGTCGGCAGTTCGCCAATTTATTTTATACCCGGACAGGAACCTCAACTGGAAAAATATTCTCATCATTTAAAGAGCCGTGAAAAAGACGCATACATGTTATTAAAAGAAAAAAGATTCTTAGAAGATTCAAAACAGCATCCTGCAATAAGAGTTGCACTTAGAGAAATAAAAGATTTTGCAATTGGCTTTCAAAAAAACAATAAAATTTTCTGGAGATTTTTTAAAATTCCTGAAAGCGAGTTTCAGGAAGAAAATAAAGTTGAAGAAAAAGAAAAAACTCAAACACAAATCCCAAATTCAATGATTAATGAAATAAAACAAAATATTGAAGAACAAAAAGAAACAGAAATTAAAACAGAATCTCAAAAAGAAATTTCAAAAGAAGATGAATTAAATATTTTCGATAAAGAAAAAACTTCTCATGAAAAACAAGAAAAAGAAAAAAAGAAGCCTGTAAAGAAGAAACTTGCAAAAAAGAAAACTGAAGCAAAGAAAAACGAGCAGTTTTTTATCAAGGTAAAAGAATTCCTAAATAATAAATCAATTGAGATTTTAGATATTGAAAGTTTTAATAAAAATGATTTAGTATTAAGAATAAAACAAGACAACAAAGAAAAACTCCTAATTGCATTTAACAAAAAAAGAATTGCAGAAGCAGACATAATAAAAGCAGCTAAAAAAGCAAATGAAATGAATTTACAATATGTAATTTTGAGTTTAGGCGGACCTTTAAAAAAAATCGAGAACTTAATTGATGCGGTTAGGGACTTAAGTTCAATAGAAAAGCTTTAAAAACTAATTATTCTCTTCAATTTACATGGGAAAGATAAAATCAAAAACAATCAAAAATTCCGCAGCTAATTTAATTAGCGAGGGTGTTGAATTTACTGAAAACTTTGAAGAAAATAAAAAAATCCTAAAAAATACAATGCCAAGTAAAAAAATCAGAAACCAAATGGCAGGATATTTAGTAAGACTCAAAAAACAACAAAGACTTGAAAAACCAAAAATAGATATAGAATAATTATTTCTTTTTCTTCTTTAAAATTTTCAAAACCTCATTAAGTTTTATTTCTATCTCTTTAATCTTGCTCAACTTTTTTCTGTTAATAAAAAAATTAACAATCTGAAAAACAAGATACAAAAACAAAACTCCGCCAAACGCAGCAAGAATTTTTGTCAAATTTTTTATCACCTCTTCAGCAGACCCGACTACAAAATCCTCTAAAGCCATTAATTAATTCATGACCTCAAAACTTTTAAACATTCGCTTTTTACTAATTTCGACTCTGTAGCTCAGCCGTCAGAGCGCGGCTCTCATGAGGCCGAGGTCGAGGGTTAGAATCCCTCCAGAGTCATTTAAAATTTTCCAGAACAACAATCCTTATAAAAATAAATTTTCTTTTCAGGACATGATAAAAATTTTAGAAAAAAATAAAACTCTTTCAATAATTTTCTTAATCTCAATTATAACTGAAATTTTTTATTTTTCATCCCTATCTTTTTCAGACAAACCAAAAGTAACAACCATTAATATAATTCCAACAACATATCATTTCATTGTTTTTTTTCTTCTCGCATTTTTTATACTTACAACAATTAAAGGAAACAAAAAAATAAAATTAAAATATACAATAATAACATTTATCTTTTCAATAATCTATGCAATCCTCGATGAAGCCCACCAAATTTTCATATCAAACAGATTTGCAAGTTTTAATGATATCATAACAGACTCACTTGGAATATTTTTTTCAATTTTAATTTATACTTTTATTGATTACAAAACTAAACAAGAAAATTTATTTTCCATGAAACCATAAATCCAACCCATCATCTTCTCTTCTTGGAACAAACATGATAATGAATATGAAAAACACTTTGCTGCGCTGCCTTTCCTGAAGCATTTAATATATTAACGTCATTAATCTCAAATTTTTCTTTTAACAATTCAGCGACTTTCTTGGAAACAATATTAATTTTTCCAACAAGATTTTCCGGCAATTCAAAAATATTTTCAAAATGTTTTTTAGGAATCACCAGTGTATGGCCTTCTGCGGCGGGATGAGCATCAGAAAAAGCCAAAAATTCCCCATCTTCATAAATTTTATAACAAGGAATCTCCCCCTCCGCAATCTTGCAAAAAATACAATCATCCATAAAAAAATAAAAAAGAATTAGTTTAAATAAATTACTAAAATAAAAAATAAGAAGAAATTATTTCTTCTTTTTACGCACAGCCTTTCTTGCAGGTTTTTTCTTTACAACCTTTTTCTTAACCGGCCCCTTCTTAGCAGATTTTTTCTTTTTTCTCTTCGGTCGCTCGATTCTCTTAACAGACCTGCTTATCTTAGAAACTTTTCTAACTTCTCGTTTAAGTTTCTCTAAGGCAGTAATTTCTTTTTTAAGCTTTCTGACCTTCAAATCAATCTGCTTTGGAGTCATAGTCTTTGCCATTAGCTAATCACCTCAGTTTAATTAAATATATCAAGAAAAAGTTATTTAAAAATCATTCGGTAAAATATGTAAAATAAAAAATAAAATAAAAAAAATATTATTTACCTTCTCTTTTTTTTCTTTGCAGGTTTTTTCCTCGCAACTTTTCTCTTCACAGCTTTTTTCTTTGCAGGCTTCTTCTTAGCCTTTTTCTTTTTTGCTGCGGCCATTGCTCTCTTCTTCTGCGCCTCCATCATAGAAATCTTTTTCTTAAGAGACCGGATGCTAATCTCAAGTTGCTTTGGTGTTTTAGGTCTTGCCATTATTTGTCACCTCAATTTAATTATTAATATTAAGAAAACATTATTTAAAAAACTTTTTATTAATCCTCTTCGGCAAAAATGATTTTAATCAAAATAAAATTTACAAAAATATTTTTATCGTCGACAAATTAGTTGATTGTTTTTCCCGCATCAGCAAAACTTATTTCACTATTAATTAATTTTCTTAAAGTTTCTTTTAATTCATTTATTTTAACACGAATTTGTTTTGTTGTATCGCGATCGCGAATTGTAACATCTTTATTTCTTATTGAATCTCCGTCGATAGTTATGCAATAGGGCGTTCCGATTTCATCATTGCGGGCATAACGCCGGCCAATTGAACCTGATTTATCGAATGAGACATTAAATTCACTTCCAATTGTTTCAATTAATTCTCGAGAAATTTTTTCATACTCTTCACCTTTTACTAATGGAAAAATCGCAGCCTTAACTGGTGCAAGTCTTGCAGGAACCTTCAAAACAATATTCCCCCTTTTCTCATCATAATTATATGCCTTTGTTAAAATCGCTAAAAAAACTCTTTCCATTCCAAACGTCGGCTCAATAACTTTGGGCTTTACATTTTTTTTAGTCTTGTCATCGAACATTTCCATTTTAACCTTACTCTCCTTTTCATGCTGAGTTAAATCATATTGCCCACGATTAGCATTACCTGCAACTTCCTGAGAACCAAAAGGATATTCGTAATCAATATCAAAAGTTGCAGAAGAATAAAAACTTCTCTCAGTATCCATGTGTTCACGAATTTTTATTTCTTCTAAACCTAAACTCTTAAACCACAAAACCTGTTCAGCAAGCCAATAAGCATGCCATTCTTCAAATCTTTTTTCTTTTAACATCTCCCCTATTGTAGTATCTCTCAATGTTTCTTTTTTCTTTTCCTGAGTTTCTGCATCAAGAAGTTTTACTTTTACATCCAATTGTTTATCAGTAAGAATTTCACATTTCATTTCTTCAGGATGAATAAAAAATTCAAACTCCCCAATATGAAATTCTCTGCTTCTAAAGAAAAAATCCCTCGGAGAAATTTCATTTCTGAAACATCTCCCAATTTGCGCAATTCCAAAAGGAAGTTTCATTCGCGATGTTTGTTGGATTAATTTAAAATCCATAAACATTCCTTGTGCAGTTTCTCCTCGTAAATATGCATCACTCTTGTCAAGCGCACCAACATTTGTCTTAAACAAAAGGTTAAACTCCCCGGTCTTCTCATATTCCCCCCCACAATCACATTTAACTTTTCCAAATTCATTAACTTCTAGCTTAGTTGACTTCTTGCAATTCTTGCAGACAACTGCTAAATCCTTAAAACCAGTAATATGCCCTGAAGCTTTCCATGTTTTTGGATGAGAAATAATGCTCGCTTCCATTCCAACCATGTTCTCTCTTTTATGAACAAAATAATCCCACCATGCTCGCCGGATATTAGAAAACAATTCTACCCCCAAAGGACCAAAATCCCAAAACCCTGCATATCCTCCGTAAATATCAGAACTCCTGAATACAAATCCTTTTTGCTTGCAGAATTTCGCAAGTTCTTCAATTGAAAATTTTTTCTTTTCCATTTTACAAACTATAATTCACCCTATAAAAAGATTATTGTTTTTCTACGACAGCATGAAGCAGAGGGCATACTCCCAATCACGCACGAAACATTTTGTGAGGCCATTGTTTCTACCACGTAATTGCTCGGACTCAAAAGAAAAATCGTTCCTGAGTTTAGCAAGCCCACTATAGAATTTCCAATTCTATAAAAAGCGGAGGACGGGACTCGAACCCGCGAAAAACCGGGCTGCAACCGATTGCAGTAGCCGCTGTGCCACCCCCGCATTATTAAAACAAAAAAATGATGTATTTAAAATTATTCATATGGCCCGGACAGGATTCGAACCTGCGACCTACTGCTGACTCCTTGGCGCTAGTTAAGTCCGAAGACAAAACCTTCGCTTCGAATAGAAGGCAGTCGCTCTATCCAGGCTGAGCTACCGAGCCATAAATTAAAAGAATAATTAGAGATTTAAAAGGTTTCTATTTTTACAGAACAACTTCATCAAAATCCCGCGCAATCTTTGTTTCCTTAAATTCTTTCTTTGCTTCTTCCAACAACCCTTTCAAATCTTTTTCATAACGCTGAGAAACATGAGTTAAAATCAAGTTTTTTGATTTTGACTTTTTTGCTATTTCCCCAGCTTGTTTCGCCGTAAGGTGTAAATGCTCTTTTGCTAAATCTTTCAAGTCATCTGAAAAACTCGCTTCACTAATTAATAAATCAGAATTCTTAACAAATGAAACAATTTTTTTATTATCCATTGTATCAAGAACAAAAGAAATCTTCTTTCCACTTTCAGAGAACAAAAAATCCTTTGCCTTGTATTTCTTTCCTCCAAAAGTTATGTCCTTTCCTTCTTTCAAATTCTTTAAAATAGGCCCCGACGGCAATTTCGCTTTTTCCAATTTCTTTTTATCAATTCTTAATTTTTCTTTTATCGTAAAACTGTAGGCATTAGTTGGAATTCCGTGTTCCATCGATTCACTCGATAAAACAAATTCTTCATTTTCAAAAAACTTGCCACTAGGAACTTCTTCAATCTTTATTTCAAAATTTCTCTTTGTAAATTTCAAAGCTAGAAAATGTTCTAAAAACTTTTTTATTCCGCGAGGTCCATAAATATAAAGAGCTTTATTATATCCTGAATGTTCAAAAGTTGAGATAAGTCCTGGCAAACCAAAAACATGATCTCCATGACGATGAGTAATTAATATTCTCGTAACTTTGCAAGGATTCAACTTTGCAATTCTAAACTGCCTCTGCGTTCCTTCACCACAATCAATTAAAATATTTTCTTCTTTATAACTTAATAAAATCGCAGTATGATTTCTCTGTCGAGTCGGAATTTGCGCACTAGTTCCTAAAAAAGTTATTTTTATTTTTTCTGTCATAAAAACATAAGTGCATTAGTACTTAAAAATCATTTGGAAGAGTTATTTTATCAAATTACTCTTTTCAGATAACTAATAAATTATTTAAGTAAATGCAATCTTATTAATTATAATGGAATCTTCAGAAGAAACTCACATAGCAATTTTTAATGGAAAAATAATAAGAAGAAAATTTGTTAATGAAAAATGGTTTTTTTCTGTAGTTGATATTGTTAGTGCCCTAACAGAGAGCCCAAGACCGAGAAAATACTGGTCTGATTTAAAGCAAAAACTAATTGAGGAAGGTTTTGAAGTGTCCGCTTTCATCGGACAGTTGAAACTTTTAGCAGAAGACGAAAAATTAAGAGACACAGATATTGCTGACACTGAAGGAATTTTCAGGATTATTCAGTCAATTCCCTCGAAAAAAGCAGAACTATTCAAAAGATGGCTTGCGAAAGTTGGTTATGAAAGAATTAAAGAAATTGAAAACCCTGAACTTGCGCAAGAGCGAATGAAAGAACTTTATGAAAAAAAAGGTTATTCAAAAGATTGGATTGAAAAAAGATTAAGAGGGATTGCAATAAGGCAGGAACTAACAGATGAATGGAAAACCAGAGGTGTAAAAGAAGATGTTGAATCTGCAATTCTAACAAATGAAATCAGTAAGGCAGCATTTGGAAAAACAGTTTCAGAATACAAGGAATTCAAAAAACTAAAAAATGAAAATTTAAGAGACCATATGGATGACTTGGAATTAATTTTTACAATGTTAGGTGAAGCCTCAACAACAAAGATTGCAAAAACAAAAGACGCAAAAGGATTTAATGAAAACCAAATTGCTGCCATTCAGGGAGGAGAAGTTGCAGGAAATGCACGACGGGAACTTGAAGAAAAAACAGGGGAGAGCATTATTAGTGAAGAAAATTTTTTAGATGAAGCAGAAAAAATAAAAAAGAAAAAGAAGAAAGTGATTGAAGAGACTGAAATTTATTGAGAAGATTGTTTGGAAAGTTAACCAGATTAAAACTTAGTAAGAAATTAATTAGATTTTTTCCAAAGGAGAAATTACTACCTGTTCTTCTCCTTCTTTATGAAATTCTAGGCTATATCCCTCATGAACCATTTTATAAGCATATTCCATAAATCTTATTGAATCTCTAACAAGTTCTGCTCTATTTTTTTTAGCCAAATCCATTACAATCTCATCTAATCTAGTTACAGCCTCAGGAGAAAATTCAAAAACTAATTTTTTATATTCAACCATAAAGATTCAATCAATTAACTATTTATAAAATTAATTACAATGCAAAATATATTTAGTACCAACTACAATCAACTAATCCTGAGAATCCGTAATAACCTTTAGCGAAATTAATTCAAGGTAACGCAATTACTCTTTTTTCAAAGCAGTTGATGCTGGAGAAATAAAAATAATTGTGTCTCCTCGAAGAAAACTCAAACCCAAATTTCTTTTTATCTCATTGTCCTGCATTTCTTTTGTGTTATCCAATACCAAATTGATATGGATATCAAATGCAAGCAATGTCCCGACGAACTGCTTATCGCCTTTCAAATGCACAAGAACTTCTTTTCCCTTCGAGTTGTTCAAAAGGTCAAGAGGTCTTTCAATTCCATTTGCCATAATCTGATTTGCAAAATCTTGTTTTTAAACTTTTCTTAAAAAATTTACATTGCGTGAATTTTCCCTAAACAAAAAACTATTTAAACTAAAATCTTTCATTTATTTTATGGCAACCAGAAAAGGAAGAAAAATTTCAGGCGGAAAATATACTAAAGCAAGAAAGAAAAAATCCTACGAAGGAATAGGACAAAAACGAACTGTTAAAAAAGCTGATGAAGATAAAAGAAAAATAAAAAGAGGAAGAGGCGGCAAAACAAAGCCGGTGTTACTCAGAGCAAAATTTGTTAATGTAAAAGTAAAAGACAAAAAGAAAAAAGTTGAAATAAAAAATGTTCTTGAAACACCTTCAGATAAATTCTTAGCACGACAAAACATAATCACAAAAGGAACAATAATTGAAACAGAACTTGGAAAAGTCAAAGTAACAAACCGCCCAGGCCAGGAAGGCGTTGTCAACGGTATTTTGATTGAGTAAATATTTTCTAAAATATAAATATTTAAAAAGTATTTTTAATAAGAATTAATATGGATTATAAAATTGGTTATCTAAAAAACATTAAAGTAGAAGATGGGATGTTCCCAAATGAAAGGACTGTTACAGTAAAACCATATGAAGGGAATGCTGTGAGTGGATTTTTTCATAAAAACCTAATTGTGCCCGGAAAAGGTTTAGAAATTTATTTGTTGGGGAGTGATGAAAAAAGTGTGTTAATAAAACCCCGGGGCGGAGAATTCAAAGAAAGCAATACGATTGTTGTTCCCAAAGAAAGTTTAACCGAATGATTTTTACCATTTTCTAATAATCATAAAAAACAAAACATTTATAAAACAAAATTTCTTCAATTCATTTATAAACCTTACGATTCCCAAAAATCAAAACTAATCTAAAAATGGCTTTTGTAAAAAAATGTTCAGAATGCGGAAGTATTAATTTAACTTACGACCCTCATTTAGGAGAAGTAATTTGCAATGACTGCGGACTTGTCGTTGAAGAAAAAATGGTTGATACAGGGATTGACTTATCTGGAAAGTTTGACAAAAATGACAAAAAAGGAAGGGGCGGCGCACCAATTTCAATGCAAAAATTCGACAAAGGTTTAACTACAAATGTCGGAGAAATTTCAGATATCTATAAACTTGACCCGGGGCAAACAAGAAAATTTCTTAGATTAAAAAAATGGCAGGAGCGAGTTTCAACTTCTATTGAAAGAAATTTAAGATTGGCAATGGCAGAATTAAGAGTTATTGCTTCATATTTAAACTTGCCAAATGTTGTTCGTGATGAAGCATCCAGAATTTATAATTATGTTTTGCAAAGAGGTTTAGTTCGAGGTCGAAGCATGGAATCAGTAATCGCATCTTGTTTATATGCCGCATGCCGTTCATACAATATCCCAAGAACCTTAGATGAAATGGCGACTGCCTCTGACGTGGAACGTAAAGAAATTGGAAGAACTTACAGATTTATAATCAGAAAACTTGGAGGGATAAAAATAAAACAATCCTCACCCAAAGATTATGTCTCTCGTTTCTCTTCAGTATTAAAACTCTCACCTAAAACTCAAAACGACGCATTAAAAGTTCTTAAAGATGCTGACGACGCTGAATTAACTTCCGGACGAGGACCGGCAGGAATTGCAGCTGCTGCGCTTTACGTCGCTGCGCTAATTAATGATGAGAAAAAAACACAAAGAGAAGTTGCAGATATTGCAGGAATAACAGAAGTCACAATCAGGAACAGATACAAAGAATTAATTGAAAGACTTAACTTAGAAGAAAAAATAAAACAAAAAGAAGCAGAGAATAGAAAGAAAAATAATTAATAATTCTAAAAGTTTTTATACACAAAATATAATTTATATAATGCGGAGACTAGAACTGTTCCTGCACCCGCACGAAGCAACTGGGATTATGCTTCTACCACGAGACCACTCATCGAACCAGGTTCTCATCAAAATTAAATATGCGGAGATTAGGATTCGAACCTAAGTAAGCACTAAGCTACCAGGTCCTAAGCTTAGCCTCTTATCAAACAACAAATTTGTCTAATAAAATCTGGCCCGTTTGACCGCTCCGGCATCTCCGCATGAGGCTCTTAAGATATTTAGGTTTAAAAGTTATTCCATAATATTTTTTGCTATACTTTTTATTAACCCATTCATCCTTAAACAATTTGATGCCTATTCCTTCAAGCAAAAAAATTAATCCTTTTCTTAGTTCTTTACTCGCAGTTGAAATTCCAATAATCCCTCTTCTCTTGCCCCCGTCTGTGACCATTATCCCGATTAGAAATGCAGATTTGATAGAAAGATTTGAATCGAAAACATATCTTGGGACTCTTACAATATGGCTTTTTTTACCAATTGGAATCTCATAAACTTTATTTAATAAATTATAAATTGCCTTGCTATCAATACAAATGTGGTAAGATTGAGCTTTCCCTTCTCGTTTTTTAACAAGTAAAATATTAAACTCCCTGTTGAATAATTCAAAACAAATCTTCTTTATATTCTCAAGAATTTTCTTATTCGATATCTCAATACTAATTTGATACTTACTCCTTTTCAAATGGCCATCTCCGATTATCGCACCAATCAAGAATGCTAATCTCTCATCAAGTTGCAATGGGAGATAAGTTTCCTTAGATGGTCCGAATTTCGCCTTAACATTAATTGAATCATTAGTGATAAAAATTATTTTCAAATCTTTTTGCGAATTAATAACCTCTTTTTTGAGATTCATAAATAAAGTAAAATTAATCCACTTAATAAATCTTTCGCTGCCTGTCCCATTTATTATAGCCATTTTTAACAAATTTGTCTTAATTACAAAATGATTACAAAACAGAAAAGTTTATAAACTAAAAAATTTTGAAAATGAACATGACAAAAAAATATTCAAGAAGAGATTTTTTAACATTAGGAGTATTAGCGACCTTAGCAGTTACTCCTTTTGGTTGTGCAACAAGACCAAATTTGCGTGGACCAGATGGAGTGCCGATAAATTCTAATGCAAGACTAGGTAAATTTAATCAAAATGTAGCAAGATATCATGCCCACCCTGTTGAAATTTTCGGAGATGCTTATTACCATCTCAAAGTTCCTCATATGGGAAATGCATTATTCAAATATAATAATTCTTATGGAGACACACTATTTAATGTAGATAAGAATGGGGGAATAACTGGAACTGCGAGTGTGATCCCCAAGGAAAAGGGATTATACTTTTTTGACAGCGCAAAAGATAAAAATGGAAAAATGATAGATAAAGTTAAAATTGATCCAAGACATAAAAAAGAGATTAACATGCCCTTAACAGTTGTTGATAGAAAAGGGGGTTTAGGGATACTTTGTGAAACAGAACAAAATCACCAAGCTAATTTTGAAGTAATCTACTTATCAGAAAATACTCCTTGGCTTGCAATAAAAGAAGACAGATATAAAGAGGGATTTTATGATTTTTACTTAACACCAGTTGAAGGAACTCACAAGAGGACTGATAAAAAAACAGGGGAAATTGAATTCATCCATGAAGATAGAATCTACAGGCCAAAATATTATTCAGAGGAAGTAATAAGACAGGCTGTTTTAAGTTTAAAGGCAAAGAAAAGAAAAGAGACAGTAGGTGCACTTAAACAAGTTGGATTCAATATAAACGCAATTGAAGTCAGCGATATTAACGGAAAATAATTACTGATTATTTACATCACTCGCTGATTCAGCAACCAAACCTTTTTCAAAATAACAACAGCAATTCAAATTTTCTGAATAAGCATAATAATTCTGGTCCGCTTCTTTTTCATCACATTGTGATTTTGTAAAACCTGTATAAGAATAAAATGTATTGCCTTCAGATTCCTCTTCACAATAATTCTCACACAAAGTCTCACTATCAACCTCGCACTCAGGAACCAAATTAATTATTTCATTTTTTCTCCCTACAACATTCTCGACATAATCGGGATCTCCACTACAACCACTTGGTGGCCAACCATTATAACCTCTTAATGCTGCTTCCCAACCATCATAATTTACTCCCCTACAATTGTAAGTCTTTGCATTTTCTTTATATAATCTAATCAAATAATTTGAAGCATAATCAACATTATCAGTAAATGCATAATGCTCTCCATGTATATCATTTAATTGCATAATTCCAAATGCATGCGGAACTTTGTTTTTATCAAGGTCCCCAACAATAACTAAACTCTTGTCACTTCCATCTTTGCAATAAAGAGGATCACTCTCTCCTTCCTTATATTTGCAATGTGCTAAACATCCTTCCTGACGCGCAACCATTGCAACAAAGCAACCAAAACTTGAAACACCAATTTCTTTTTGTATAACCTTATCAGACAAATAATCTTTGCTTGCCAACTTTTCATCACGAACCTTATTTGCAATCTTTATGACCTCATTTGCAGTATAACTTAAACATTCATCTCCTCCCATAATATATTGCGTCTGTGTAACACTTGTACTCCCGCCAGTTGCACTCGCAGTCCCGCATGGCTTTTTCCCGCAAACTAAATCTGTAGTTTCAGGAGGAGTCTCAGTCTCTTTCTCAATCTCAATTTTTTCAGGAGCAGTTTCCTCAATCTCAATCATTGGCAAATCAACAAATTTAGAATATGCATCCCCCCGATTAAACAAAAGTTTTATCCTCTGGTCATTCCAGCAGACCTTATCAATTATGCTATTCACAAGTTCTATTGCCTCAAGATATTTTCCTTGACTCATCAAAGTTTCCTTTTCCTTTATCTTTCCTTCAACATAATCTCTTCCATAACATTCTCCGTCATTAACTAAAATAGACAATGAATTATTTGCCAAAGTGCTTAAAGTATTATTTTCAATATCCAAATCCTCAATAACATTCTGAACGCTCTCTCTGTCAATCCAGCATTTTATTTTTTCGTTATCACAATAACCAACCTGACTCCATCTTGACTCATCAGTTCCCTTGCCAGGATTATCAGTTGAACAAATTCTTATTATTCCTCTATTGTAAATCGCGGGATCAACAACCTCATTAACTCCCTCCTGTAAATTCGGATTAACCAAACTATATGCACTCGCTGTTCCTGAAATGCACTCTGACTCTGTCTTAATATCTGTCTGACTTGCCTGTTCTTCTAAATACTTATCCTCAACATAATTAATTGCATAAGAAGTTGACATCTGCTTGAAGCCGCACTCCCCCTCATTATTAACCCTTATGCAAAGTTTCTTATAACCTGCAGGTGCTGTGAAATCCTTTGTCTCATCTGCATAACCCCCTTTCTTAATATAACCTGAGTCAACAACTCTTCTATATGAAGTGTCCTGGTAAAACGAGCTCTCCTCTCCCTCTGTTAGATAAACCTGGTAATATGCTCCCTGGTCTTCACCTGCATAAATATGATAGAACACTTTATACTGGGAAATCGCGGGCACAGTCGCTGTTGTGAATTCTATTTCGCTAAACCATCCATGATATTGCACAGGGGAGTCAGGCTCTGTCAAAGAATCCAATAAACTTCCCCCGTCCGGATAAACTCCTGATGCAAAATTCTTGCATACTTCTCCTCCAACTTCCTCAGCAGTCCTTGCCTTGAATGCCTCAAAAGAATTCAGTGCATAATACTGAGTAAAATAATTTATTGAACTTTCTGCATTGCTCCATGCATCAGCAACTCCTAAGTATTCCCCGCCTCCGTGAACATTTTGCCCAAATGCATATTCAATTAACTTTGGTAAAACTAATTTCGCTAATGGCAAACCCTGCCTCCAGAAAAATTCGCACAAATTAATTGAGTAAATCTCATCACAAATTCCAACAGTTGCTCCTGTGTCAAAACTCTCCTGCAAACAATCCCGATGCGCTTTTACAACTGACAAATACCCGTCAATTCCCGCCTTGATTCCTGTTAAACAAACAGGAACATAAATCCCTTGCCTATAATTTGGCAAACACAATGCAATGCTTCCGATAATTCCGGACTGGATGACATCCTTAACATAATAATTTCCGCCAAGATTGCACCTTGACGACGGACAAATCACAGGGTCGCAAACATTAAATAAAATCTTGCACTCACTTGGGGGCATATAATCAGTGCACTGTATCTCAGGCACATCAACAGCAGGACTCCCAACCTTAACACTAATTGAACCTCCGCATTGCGTCCTAATGCTAACATCTGAACCTGACTTATAATTTGAAGCATCCTCAATTGCATCAACTGCGCACTTGACAAATGTAATAGCATCGCTATCACTCAAACCAGGAAATTTATTTATTGGCTGCCCTGCCCCAAGATTAACCTGCCTGCAAATGTCGTCGCCAACACCAGACTTAAATTCTGCAATTCCATTTTCACCAACATTGCAAACCCAGATACTTGTAACCCTTCCTGATTCATCATAAGAAGAAATCCCTCCGAATACAGAAAGAGTCTGCTTTGTTGCAGCATACCACCCATTCTTTAAATCAAACGGCACAAGCGCAGGCAAACCCTTGTAAGGATCTGTCTCATAAAATTTCACAACAACACCTTTTTCCCCGGAAACACTCTCAAATTTATTCTCATAACTAGAAGAATCATATTTTTTAAAATAAATTGACTTCATTAAATCCTTATCCTCAACAGGATTCCCATTAAAATCATAAAGACTATTAATTGCATAATTGTCCCCGCTTTTTTCAAGAACCGCAACATACTTTTTGCCGTCAGAAGTTAAAATAGTTTGGACAGGGGTGTTGTCATCAGGATTAACTGGCGCAGAATATTCATCCCCTCCTGCCGAACCAGTTATAATTGCTACATTATTTTTTATATCCCCATAAGTCTGACCTGAATATTTCACTTCCTTTGAATCTTTTCTTTTAACAAAAGCAACATCACTTGCAGCCTGACCAAACTGGCTTGCAACATCTTTTAATTCCACTTCAGTTTTTGTATTAACATAAATTTCCTGCAAATCTTTTTCAATCTGGGAATTTGCCATGTCAGTTCCAAGCCTTGAATTTAATTGCAAGCGACGAAGTTCCTCAATTGAAATTGAATCCGCATTAACTCCTTCAAGAATCTCTGACACCTTAACCTTTTCAGTACCCACAATAATTTCCTTGCCCCCGTCGAGATTTTCCTCTAATTGATCTTTTACAACCACAGCAAACTTTTCCTTAAAGCAATTAGTGTCAATATGAGTCTCAATTAAAAACTCAGTCTTTGGGCATAAATCCTCGATTGCCTTTATTTCCTCATTTTGTTTCGCCATGACATTATAATTAAGATTAACTTCCTTATCTATTTCATCAGACTTATCAAACAAGCATTCTTCAAGAGTAGAATATTTTCCCGCGCCCACCATTGCTGAACACCTCTCATTCCATCCGCCGGTTCCCGTCATTACTCTCTTTCTTGCGATTCCCTTTCCTCCGGTATTTGCCCAAAAATTCTTAATAGCATAATAAGCCCCGGTTGCAAGACACGCACCCTTCAGGCCTTTCACAACTTTTCCTAACTTGTCTGACTTATCCTGCCAGTCATTAATTGTCTTGTCTAAATTTTCAATCTTCTCTTTTGTCTGCTCAGGCGAAAGCTGAATTGCTCTTTTCTCAATTCCAACCTTAAAAGAAAAATTAGCACTTGTCCCTGCATTATCAACATTGGGAATCACTGAAACCTTTGCAACATTTTTTAGATTTACTTTCTGTAATGTAAAAACATAATCACTTCCAAAACTAGTCGGAGAATCTAAAGAAATAGTCTTAGTATCGCTTGATACTGTTGCTTTTCGGATTTGGTCAACAATACCTTCTGCATAAAGATTAAACTTTATCTTTGCCTTATCCTTATCCAAATCAACAAGCTGGATAAACTCATTTTTATCTTCATCTCTAAATCCTCTTAAATAAATAATACTATTTTTTCTCAAAGTAATTCTCTGAACTTTTTTATTAGGTCCTGTTATTCTTATTTCAGCGCTGTATTCCTCAGGTTCTGGTTCAGTAATCCCTTCAAAAAAAATCCTCTTCACAACATTACTCAAAACAATTTCACTAGTAGAAATTTCCTCATTTGCTAATTTTAATTTATCATCACAATAAGAACTTAAATCCTTTTTAGATTTAGGATAACCACTTTTAAAATCTTCACATAATCTTGAAGCAGTTAACCCTTGCTGACTATTAAATGCCAAAATAATTTTTCTATACAATGCCTCCTCACCTGCAGTTATATCCTCATAAGGTTCATTTGGATAATTCTCCAAAATCTTATCATAATCCGCCATTGCAGTTTCATAATTTTCTTTTGCAGTATCTTCAGAATCTTTTAGATTGCTAATTTGAGATTTAATATTTTTAATTTTACTTTCTGATTCAGAAATCATCCTGGCCACATCCGCCTGATACTCCGGGTCATTAACATTACTCTTTTGTAAAGTTTTCAGATTATCAACTTCATTATTTAATCTTTCCAGTTCATTTTGGAGTTTTACTTTCTGACTAAGTTCAGCATCATAAAAACTTGCAAACCCTGAAATAGAAATAGCCTTGTCCAAAAGAATTTTAGTCTCCTCAGTATCAGCATAACTCATTCTTGCAAAACTATGTCCGTCCTTAAGATATAAATAAAAATTAGTAACAGTCCCTGCATAAAAATTCTTATAAACATTAATTATAAAATCAACTACTTTCACCCCGGTTATTCTTTGATATTCATACTCACTTGCAATTAACGCAACTTCAGAAAGTTCATTGCTTGCTAATTTTTCTTTTTTCTCTGGAAGCGCAATTAAATAACCATACAAATCTTCTTCATTCCAGGAATCCCTGTTTGTTCCAAGATACCCAAGATAAACAGACTTTCCATTATCTAATGAATATAAATAATCCCCGACCAAATAACCCTCAGAATCTGCGCCATCAAATTCAAGTTTCACACGCGGACTAACTCTCAAACTAAAACTCTCTGTGCCTTCATCAGTCTTGCACCTTAAATTAACATATTCAACAACTCCTTTTTTATCTAACTTTGTAACACGGCAATTGTTATCTAAAAAATATTCTCCTTCTGTAACTTCAACAATTTCTCCGTTAATTTCAAACCTCGCCCTTGTATCAGGCGCCTCTAACCCATCAAGTCTTAACTTTAAATTTGCTAAACAATCCAAATCAGGCAGATTTATTTTTCCGGATGTTTCCCCCTTCTTCAAAGTTGTAGTTGACACACGTCGCAAATCATTATAAATTGAAACTTCAGCACTATCTTCATCAATACTATCTGCTCTGATATAGCCCTTGCCATTCCAAAAACTAAATTGGTTTTTCTTGTCTTCAAAATCCGAGTCAGTCAACTCAGGCAAATAAAAACTTGCCTTGCCAATTCCAAAAGCATTCTTTATGTCATACTTTATCCTCGCTGTCAAATTGCCGGAAACTTCTTCAGGCATATTTTTCTCAACCTCTTCTTTTCTCAGCACAATTACAACATAGCCAATATTTTCAAGTAGCGGAGAATTCAAATCCCCTCTGACTCCAAGCGCAGCTCTTGCAGGATGAAAACTTATTCCTGAAACAGACTTAGGATATTCGCCTGAAAATGAAATTGACTCAATTGCCTCAACATCAATTAATGGATTTATCTTCGTCGCTGCCAACTGGCAAAATACAGGAACATTCTGCTCTTCCAGTAAATCACTTCGGACAACTGCAGGTGTGCAGCCAAACGGCGCAATCTGAATTATAAAATCCTGCCCCGCAGAGCACCTTTCAGCTTCAGAAATTTCAGAACTCGAAACATAAGAATTAAATGCTCCATAATTTGGATTTGAACTTGAATAACTCAAAGCATTAACTAAAGACAAAAACAAAATTCCAATTAAAAAAAACATTCCAAAAATTAAATTAATTTTTTTATTTTTTATTTTTCTTTTCTCCATTTTTAAAACATCACTCCCAAATCTTTACTTTCAAATGCAGCATAATTTGTCTGCAAATCTTCAATTGTTTTTGGCATCGGCAAACTCTCAGAACTTATTTCAATTGCGCCGGACTTTAATTCGTCTTCTAAAATATAATAATTTTGTTTTCCTCCTCCGACTAAAACATTTGAAATAATCTGCGACGGAATTTCAATTTCAAAACATCTCTCTTCAGTTAAACCAAAAATTCCTCCAAGACCTTCCTGCGCAGTTTCAATGCATTGCTCATGAGTTGTTGCTTCAAGTTTAATTGAAGAATTCCTGTAAATAAAAACCTCAATTTCATATTGCCCCTCAGTTAATTCAACCTCGCTTGTTTCAGGATAAACAATTGTCTTGGAAAACTTATCACCTGCAAAACTAATTATTGCTTCATCATCATAAACCTTTCCATCCAAACTTAAATCAATATCAATTAAATAATTCCTATCAAGGATGATATCCACACTTCCTTCATCAGTAGTTGAAAATAAAAACTTAGAATCAACATAACCTTCAGCTCTTGTTTGAATATAACCATTCACGCATTGAGGAAAGTTTGCAATTAATTTCCCGTTCTCAGTTCTCCCGATATCACAACTTGAGCCAAAACACTCATAAGAAATTTCTGCATCAACAGAATTTAAACCTGAATCATAAATATTAACTTCAACCTGATTATTTTTATATTCGCATAAATTAACTTCTTCAATTTCTTCTATTTCAACTTCCAATGTTCTCCTTGGATTATTATTTTCCAAAACCACTGCCAGAGGAAACTGAAAAATTTCATCTCCTTTTGAAACCTGAACTAATACAGGATACTTAACATCATAAACAAAATGATAAGGCACATAGCAAAATCCAAGAACTCCAAGTCCTGCCTGGTTGCCGACGGGCTTTGAAATTAAAATACTTCCTTCCGCAGGAGCCACTTCAAAACCATTCGCCCAGGTTTTTGAATTAAGAAACCTGACGTCCTCATCCACCCCGAGGTCAAGAACAAAATATTCATTCTCTTTTTTTGTGAGTGAAAAATCTCCCCCCTTATTTTTTAATGCCAAAGTGTTTGCTTCAATTGCTTCTCCTAATTCATCAAAGACTTCTTCAGGATTCCAGACTTTCGGAGAGCAGGTTAATTCAACACCGTCGACAGGAGCATAAAGCCTCAAAGTATCAACTGCATATTCTTCCAAAAACAATTCACCCTGCTCTTTTTCATAAACTTCCAAAGCAGAAGAATATAAATTTCCAAGTTCAGAATTAATTATTACATTATGATTTTTTATTATTGAGCTGTCTTCATTCTTGCTGATTTCTAAATTCATATTCAAGTCAACTTCCACCGAACCACCTTTTATTGTAACCTTTGCACTGGGCGCACCTTGGGAAATTTCAAAACCCTCCTCATAAAAACTATCAAACTCGCACCCGCGAACTTTCTCTTCAATAAAATCCGCCAAATCCTTTTGCATTTCAAGTTTCGTCGGCACCTGCTCTTTTTCAATATTATTTCCGGATACATAATACCAATAAGGAATCGGGTTTCCCAAAAAATTCAACTGCGAACCAAATGGCATATAAGAACTTCCTGTTTCAAAATCAGGCAAATCAATATATCCTGCATGAGTTCCCAAGACATCAATTCCCACATTAACTTCCTCTTCTAAACATGACAAAAATTTTGTATAAACAGGTTCAATACTCGCGGGAATCTGGCTGGTGAAAAGTTTATCCTTAAATAAAAAATAACCTGCAACCAAACTCACAAGAACAATTCCAATAATTATGAAAACAGTAACCTGTGCTTTTTTATGCATCCTTCACCTCCACGCCAATTTTCTTTTTTATCAGATTCATTATCTCGGTATTCAAATCTTTGTCAATAACATCCTTAAACTTTTTCCAGACTTTCTCATCTTCAATAAGGAGCAAATATTTTTTCATTTAATAACGAACCTCTTATTAATTTCACAAAAGAAAAATAAGTATTTAAACTTTTCTTAATTATTAACTTATTTAGTTACTTAGTAAGTTAGTAAGTAAAAAGTAAACAACCCACACACAATAACCAAATCCCTATTCCTTAGAAACCCGTTTTCTTTTCCCAATTCTTAAATAATTAATTCCTCCGAGAAGAACCAAAACTCCGCCGATTAAAATTATCCATGCTTCAAAATTTGAAATCACCTCGGGAACTGCAACATAATTAAAACCAATATTTATAAAATACAAACCAAATGCCAAATGCAGTAAAAATATTATTGTCCTCGCCTCTTTCATAATAAATATAGAAAAAGATTATTTAAAAATTTTTTGTTAATTCATGTTAGGTTGAAAATCTCCTAAGCCGCAAGGCTTAGATTGTGGGCAATCGCCTTCAGATAAATCTCTGTTCTCACACTCTTCAAACTTTTTCCTGAAACGCTTCCGCCATACTTTCTTTTCAAACTT
>JASFEO010000010.1:0-43321 GCA_050124795.1 Candidatus Pacearchaeota archaeon | reverse complement strand
TTTCGACCTCACACGAGCCTAAAAAGAAAAACTCCTGATGAAGTTTATAATGATTTTAGTTTGTTATTTTAGCCTACGACATATGTCAGGTGGGAGCACACTTTTATAAGATAATAATCTTTAAAAACTAAATTGGACAAGTATTTTTATGCCCCGATAGTACAGAGGCCAAGTATGCTGCCCTTTCAAGGCAGTGACCCGAGTTCGAATCTCGGTCGGGGCGCTCTCACATCTTAGATTAACTTTTATATACTCCTCATTCTTTATTTCTTAATGCCAACAAAAAGACAGCTCAGAGGATGCAAGAAATTAAAAAATATAAAAAAACAAAAACAAAAATTTTCTGACATCTTGCTGCATGTTGTGGAAGTTTCAGATATTATCCTTGAGGTTTTGGATTCAAGATTTGTCAGTGAAACAAGAAACAAAAAAATTGAAAATTTAATTCGTAAAAAAGGAAAAAAAATAATTTATGTTTTAAACAAGTCTGACTTGGCAAATAAAAAAATCCCGGGAGGATTAATTCCTTATGTATTTGTATCATGTAAAAACAGAACAGGCTCAAGAGAATTAAGAGATAGAATAAAAATTGAAAGTAGTAAACTCCCAAATCAAAAAAATTATAAAAGGACACAAGTCGGAGTGATTGGTTATCCAAATTCAGGAAAAAGTTCAATAATAAATTTATTAGGGGGAAAGTCGTCGGCAAAAACTTCTAACATGGCGGGGTTTACAAAAGGAATTCAAAAAATAAAATTAACAAATGAAATATTATTACTTGACAGCCCCGGAGTAATTCCAATTGAAGAATATTCACAAACCAGTATTAAGAAAATTTCAGAGCATGCAAAAGTAAGCGCACGGGATTACAATAAAATTAAAGATCCTGAAATAGTTGTAAATAACTTAATGAAAGATTACTCAAAACAAATTGAAAAATTTTATATGATAGTTGCAAAAAAAGATTCAGAAATTTTAATTGAAAAACTTGGAAGAAAATTAAATCTCTTAAAAAAACAAGGCGCAGTTGACGGGGATAAAGTTGCAAGAAAAATTTTAAAAGATTGGCAGGAGGGGAAGATTAAAATTTATTAAAATGAAAAAAATAATTGCAATCGGCGGGGCAGTAATAAAAACAGGAGCAGGCGAAGAACTAAAAAAAAGAATCAACAAAATAGAAATGGTTATGTTTAATGGCGGAGCCCTTTTTCATGATTTTCAGCTTGCTCTTGAAAACTATACTTCTGTTCCAATAAGTGAATTAATCCATTCAACAGAAAAACTAGAATACACTTCAAAATATTTTTGGGAATACTTAAAAGGAAATAAACCTGCGCCAGTTGGTTCATTCGCGAGATTATGCGAAGACAACAATATCTCTGTTCTTTTGTTTACTGCTCTTGGCTGCGATTATTGGCAAATGTTCGACGACAATTGGGAAGTTATTGCTAAAAGATGCAAACAGGATTTTGAAAAATTAAAAAAAAGATTCCGTGAAAAAACTTTTCATTATATAAACATGGGTTCAGCAGTAATCCACCCCGAGGTTTTCTTAAAAGCAATAACCGGGATCAATCATAAATTCAGAGCAGATGTTGTAGACTTTCTTGATATGTACCGGCCAAGAACAAGGGTTGCGGTTTATGGGAGATATTATAAAATGGATTTTAAAAAATATCTTAAAGAGGAATTTGATTAATCTTACTCCAATCTAACTTTAACATTATCAGTTCTCTCCCTGGGATGAATATCAACTTTCTTTAGGTCTTTTTCATAAATCCCTCTCCTAAACATTATCTCTCCTAAATATGCAATCATTGCAGCATTGTCAACAAGCAATTCATTTTTTAGAATAAATAATTTTGCTCCCCGTTCTCTGCACATTATTTTGCACATTTTCTGCAGCCTTTTATTGCATGCAACTCCCCCGCCCAATAATAATTCTTTTTTACCAGTGTGTGCAAGTGCGCGTTCACTAACTTCAACTAACATTGCAAAAACTGTTTCTTGCATTGAATAAGCTAAATCTTTTTTTGAATAATTTTTCTTCAAAAGCTGTCGAATTTTAGTTTGAATTCCTGAAAGAGCAATATCCATTCCTTTAACAGAATATGGAAGTTCAATATAATTTTTTCCAGACTTTGCAAGTTCTTCTAACTTTGGTCCTCCTGGAAACCCTAAATTCATACTCCGCGCAATTGTATCAATAAAATTCCCAATTCCAATATCCAAAGTCTCTCCAAAAATTCTATACTTTCCCGAGGAATAGGCAATAACTTGCGTGTTCGCACCAGATGCATAAAGCATGACTGGGTCACGTGCCCCAGTTGCCCTCCCAATTTCCAAATGCGCAATGCAGTGATTAACCCCAACAATTGGAACATTTAATTTTCTCGAAAGTTCTTTTGCAAAACGCATTCCAACAAGCAAACACGGAGCTAAACCCGGACCCTGAGAAAAACTAATTGCATCAATTTCCTCCTCTTTAATTCCTGCAACCTTCAATGCCTCATTATAAATTTCATTTTTATTCTCATTATGAAACCTTGCAACAACAATTGGAATCATTCCTCCTTCCCCTTTTTTAGTTGTAAAACTCCTTTTCACATTTGCTAAAATTTTTTTATTTTTTACAATTGCAACTCCGAAGGTGTGCGCAGTTGATTCAATTCCTAGGATGATTGGCATATATTTTCTAACACATAAATCTTTATAAATTATCCTTGAATTATTTTTTAATGAATCAAAAAGAGCAAGACATTTATTTTTTGCGAGAAGCATTTAAAGCAGCAAGAGATTTGTCAGAAGACCCTAATACACAATCAGGAATAGTTTTAGTCAGTAATAGAGGAGATATAATTGCAAGGGGTGCAACAAGATTGCCAAAAGAATTAAGAATGGAAAAAGATTTATGCAATCCTCCCGAGAAGTATATTTATCTTGACCATGCTGAAAAAGATGGAATCTATACTGCGATAGATAAAGGACACTCAGAATCACTTAAAGGCAGTACAATTTATTGTACCTGGACACCTTGTTATTCTTGCGCAAATGCTATTCGGGGGCATGGAATAAAAAGACTCGTCACACATCAAAGCACAACTGATTGGTTTTTAGAATCATTAAAAGATTATAATGAACAAATTAAATGGCAAAATAGCATAAAGATAGCTGAGGAATATTTGAAAAAATGCAATGTTATATACGATTGGATAAATAATCCATTGGGGGGAGTTACAATAACTTTCCGCAACAAAAAAAGATCTCCTTAAATTTCTCATCTAAACCACTTTCCCAATCCTTCACGCTCTTTTTTCAGGTTCATATAAGTTTTATACATTAAATTAACATTTCTATCTGTAACATGGTCGTGGTGCTTGAAACCTCCGCCAAAAGTTTTTGGGATGTGCATAAGTTCATGAATAATTGTTTTTATTTTTTCCTCATTATCTAATTTATCAAATCTTTCATGCAAAAATTCCAAAGCATAAACTGCTTTTATTCCAATTGCTTTTTGCATAAGTTTTCCAAGAGCGTGACACCTTGCGATTGTTCTCCTCGACGATGTTCCAAAACTTCTAAAGCATTTCACTCTCTCTATATCAACATGAGGAAAAAGCATTTTTGAAATTTCTTCTGCGATAACTTGTAAATCTTCTGCAAATTCGTATTTCATTTTAAAATAAATTTATCCAATTTTTCATTTCTTTTAAAACTTCGTCGGAGTTAATTTTAATTAAGTTTAAAACTTCCTCTTTTGTGAACCATTCTATCTCGGCAACCTCTTTTTTCAAGTAATTAAATTCCTTAATATTCTTATCAATAACCAAATAAAACCATTGTGTAAAATGAGTATATTTGCCCTCAACAAGTTCTTTCACCCCTTTCTGCGGTTTAATGTTTTTTAATCCTAATTCTTCTTCTGCTTCTTTGATAATATTTGATTCATAAGTCTCTCCTTCATCATTTGTTCCTGCAACAGCAGGCCCCCATTTCCCAGGATTTTGTTTTTTATTAAATGCTCTTCTTGCAAGGAGAATTTTCCCTTTAGTATTTGTAATCCATAATGCAGATACCCTGTAAATATCTTTTTCATAGTCAATATTCCCTCTTTCTTTCGAGCCAATTACATTATCTTCTTTATCTACAATTATTATCTTCATTCTTCAACCTCCGCAACTTTCCTCTTAGAAGTTTTCCCTCTAAGAATCTTAACATCTTTTTTAAAATATTTTCTTAAGACTTTTTCAACTTCTAAATTTGCTTTGTTATTTTCAGGGACTGCTTTTACAAAAACTAAATATTCATCTTCACCCATTTTTTCAACCTCTTGTTTCCCTGAATTAGTTTTTACTTTGATATTAATTTTCATAAATAGCAAAACCGCAAAGCCTTTATATTAATTTGCAATTATCTTTTCATGATAAAAAAAATAAAACAAAATATTTCCTCTTTTGAATTTTCACAATTTGGTTCATTAGTTTATTTAATAAAACTAAAAAATAAAAATATAATAATTGATACTGGAAGTAAAGCAAACCGCAAAGAACTAATTGAGGATTTAGAAAAATTAAATTTAGTTCCTGAAAACATTGACATCTTAATTTTAACTCATAATCACTTTGACCATGTCGGAAATATTTCTCTTTTCACAAATGCAAAAATTTTTGCAAGCAAATTAGAATTTTCAGATGAAAAAATAATCCCAATTGATGAATTAAAAATCCCTGAATTTAAAATAATTAAAACACCTGGACACACAAAAGGGAGTTTCTGCATTCTCTATGACGATGTTTTATTTTCAGGAGACACAATTTTTCACAATGGCGGGATCGGAAGAATGGATTTAGAAGGAGGAAGTGAGGTAGATATGAAAAAATCATTAGAAGTTTTATCAAAAGTCAAATACAAAATTCTTTGTCCTGGGCATTGAGAAAACTTCTAATAAAGTTTAAAAACACAAATTCTCTAAAGTCCCTTATGCAAAAATTAATCAGACCAAAAATACCAAATTTTCTTGAAGTAAGAAATTCAGGAATTCATAGCAGAGGCCTTTTTACAAAAAGTGAAATAAAAAAAGGAACAGAAATAATTCAGTATGGAGGAGAACTTGTCTCAAAAAAACAATCTGAAAAAAGAATTTATTCTAAATATGATGAGGCAGAAAAAGACCCTTTTAACACAGGAGAAAATTATATTTTTGAATTAAACAAAAAATACGATATCGACGGAGACTTTGACTGGAACATTGGAAAATTCGCAAACCATTCGTGCGAGCCCAATGTAGAATTCATAGATGTCGACGGTGAAATCTGGCTTGTTGCAGCAAAAGATATAAATCCTGAAGAAGAACTAACAGTTAACTATGGCTATTCATTTGAATCTTTCGAAGACTTTCCATGCAAGTGCGGCTGTCCTAATTGCATTGGCTACATGGTTGCAGAAGAATATTTTGATAAAGTAAAAAAAGAATTAGAAAAAAGAAAATCAGATTAATTTTTTTATGATTTTCTCATATTTTTTATTTTTAGGAATTTCAAGAATTTTTGAAAAAGATTTTTTTGTGTTAATATAAACTTTCCATGGTTTACAAATTTTCATATCAACAACATTATCTCTTTCATCAAGCCATAAAACCAAAAATTCAAAAAAAACAAAAAGCGAAGTTAGTGCCATTCTCGAAGATTTCTTAAAATTAAAAATTAGTGCCTTTGCATTTTTTCGTCTTTTAAACATAAGCCCAGTACTCGAAATATTACATTTATGCGCGTTAATTTTAAACTTCTTTTTTCCTCTTTTAAATTCAAATCTCATTAACAAATAAATTCAGCAAGGTTTTTATACTTATTTGGTTATTAAATAATAAAGATGGGGGAAATATCAGAATTTTTAATCAGCCTGAAAGAAACAATACTAAACCTTGGGGTTTTTTCAATTGTTGCAATAGTTTTGATAATAATCATATTAATTATCCTGATGGTAATTGAAAAAAAACTGCAAAAAAAAATAATTTCAAGAAAAGATAAAAACTCAATATATCTCGCAGAAGTCTCAAACCTAAAAGGGAAAACCCCGCAGGAAACATTAAAGAAAATCGATTTTTTTGCGCGGGAATTTTTTAAACAAAAATTCGGAATAAAGAAATCTCTTGGATATTCAGAATTGAAAAATTTATTCACAAAGCAGCAAAACAAAAAACCCTCTGACTTTTGTAATGAAATGAATGACTTGTTATACTCGGGAAAAGAACCTGGCGGCAGCATAAATCAAAAACTAATTACCTTACTCGCAGACATTATAAAAGAAAATCCAATCTCTGCGGGAGAAATCTCAAAGGAGCCAAATCCAATAATCCAAAAAATTAAAAATCTAAAAAAATCTGAAAATCCTTCAGAGAATATTTAAGTACCTTGTATTTATTAAAAAGATTTCTACTGAAAATAAAATTATCGCAAACAAAATTAAATAATTTCCAGCATCTATTGAGACTTTTCTTTCAGTCAAATCAAGGATGCTTAAAAGGGATTCTTCTAATGCGTTTCTGTCCTCAGCTAAAAATGCTTTCCCACCCGTGTTGTAAGCAAGGGCATTTAATGAATCCTTGTCAAGTTTTGAAATTGCGTAAGGAGTCTCCCCCCCTTCTTCAGTCCCAATAGCAATTGTGTGAATAAGAACCCTCTTTTGTTGAGCATAACTGATTATTGTATCGAGATTCGCTACATTTATTTGCCCGTCACTTAGTACTACAACTGCTTTGTTTTCCTCATTATTAAAAATATTTGCAGAATTTATAACTGCTTCATAAAGATCAGTTCCCCCCCACCCATTTATTTTTATTTGATTTATTGAATTTTTTATTTCAATTTTATCATTTGTTAAATCCTGTTCAATATATGCATTCCCTGAAAAAGAAACCACCCCCATCATGACCCCTCTTGGAACAGAGTCAACAAATTCTCTTGCAATATCTTTTGCAACAGTTATTCTATTCGGAGAGAAATCATCTGCAAGCATACTTTCGGATGAATCAATCGCAATTACAAACGAAAAAGAACTGGACTCTTTTGTTACCTGAACAGTTAATCCTGAAAGAGCGAGAATTAAAAAAAATACTATTGCTACATTTAAAGATAAGATTACAATGTTTTTAGAAAAAAAATCAATCCCCCTGATTCTGGAAATCGCGTCAAAATTTGCAAATCTTAATGCAACTTTTTTTTTGTTTGATAATGAAAAAAAATGAATTAAAAAAAGAAGTGGAATTAAAAAAAGAAAAAAGAGATATTGCGAATGTGTGAATGTAAACACTGCCATTTTATAACCCCTCTAGCCTTTCTTTTAAAAATAGTGTTAGTGGTTCTGCAAAAGATTTGTCTGTGGTTAAATCAACATGGTCAAGTTCGCTCTTTTCAAACATTTCCTTTACCATCCTTCCTTGCATATAAGCATATTTTTCATAACTCATTTTTGCAACCTTTGGATTAATAATTACCTGATGATGTGTTTTCGGGTCTTCCAAAATAACTTCTCCTTCAATATCCGGGAGAGTCATGTCAAGAGGGTCTCTGACTCTTATTGCGATTGTTTCAAATCTATGTGACAAAAGTCCTAATTTTTTTTCAGTCTGCGCACTTATGTTAAGAAAGTCTGAGACAAGGATAACTGAAGAAATTGAATCATCAAGATAGTCTACTGCAAAGTCAAGCGCAAGGTCAAGGTCTGTTGTGCCCCCGTAGTTTTTTCCATCTGAAAGAGTTTCTATAAAAATATTAAATTGCCTTTCACCTGATTTGCAGTCAACAAAATGAGTTATTGCATCTGAAAAAAATATAAATCCAATTCTGTCATTTACATTAAGCATGACTTTTGAAAACGCAGCAACAAGTTCAGTAACAAACTCGCATTTAATTCTCTCAGTTGAACCAAAAACCATGTTTTCTCCGACGTCAATAATAAACATAACTCTTATATCTCTTTCCTCAATATACTGCTTTACAAGAAGTTTCCGCGCCCGCGAACTCGCTTTCCAGTCAATTCTTTCTGCATCATCATCAGGATAAAAATCTCTGTAACCATCAAATTCCAGACCTTTCCCCCTGAAAAACATTTTGTAAAGAGGAATCTTCAGCCTGAATTCCTTAAGCATTGCCTCAAGTTCAGAAATCGCCTTTGCTATATCCACATTAAGTTTTCCTTGTTCCATCTTCACCTCTGTAAAGATATAGAAATAAGAATTTTTAAAACTTGCTTTTATAAAAAACAAAAAACTCAGCGATAAATTTATAAAGATTAAATCTTCTTTTACTTCATGAGAAACAAAAGTATGAATTCAGGTTCTGTAAGCAGTTCTAGTTCATACTAATTCAAAATCTTTATGGGGTTTTGAAGTTTTCATTTGTTCTTTAAAATTCTATAATTTAAATAAAATGTTAGACAGAAAATACATACAGGAAAATCAGAAAATTGTTAAACATTCAATAAAGGCAAGAGAATTGGATGTTGATATAGATTTGCTTTTAGGAAAATATGAAGAATGGAAAAAAGTAAAAAAAAATTTAGATGAATTAAGAAGAAAAAGAAATCTTTTGAATGAAAAGGTTAATGGCGCAAAAAAACAAAAAAAGGATTTTAAAAAATTTGTAGAAGAAAGCAGAGAGAATAATGCAAAACTTAAAGAAACAGGATTAAAGTTTAAGAAGTTAGATAAAGAATATAATGCTTTAGTTTACAAAATTCCAAATGTATTGCATAAAGATGTTCCGGTAAGTGATGTTGACAGAGTTGATTGGGAAAGTGAAATAAAAAAATCTAAATTTGATTTTAAGCCAAAAAGAAATTGGGAAATTTTGTTGGATTTAAATTTAGCAGATTTTAAGAAGGCAATTAAGGCAGCAGGAGACAGAGGCTGGATGTTGAAAGGAGATGCTGCCAGACTTAACAGGGCGATTACAAATTTCATTCTTGATTTTTGGAGAAAGAAGGGTTACTTTGAATTAATTCCTCCATATTATGTGAATGAAGAAAATCTTTACATAACAGGACATTATCCCGGCGGGGAAGACGAAGTCTATAAAACTGAAGATGGAAAAGTTTTTGTTGGAACAGGGGAAATTTCAGTTTTGGCAGTTTTCAAAAATGATCTATTTAATAAAAAGGAATTGCCGAAAAAATTTATGTGTTACACTCCCTGTTACCGTCGGGAAGCAGGAAACCACGCTGATGACAAAGGTCTTTACAGAACACACCAGTTTGATAAAGTGGAATTAACCCATATCACAACTCCCGAAAATGAGGAAAAAGAATATAACCAAATTTTCGAAGACTTAAAAGAACTTTACAAAACTTTAGAACTCCCCCATAGGGTTATCACTCATCGAGCAAATGATATGCCAAACAAAGCAACAATAGAAAAAGACCTGGAAGTTTATATGGCCGGAGAAGAAAGATGGGGGGAAGTCGGTAGTATTGGAATGACCGCAAGTTTTCAGGCAAGACGGGGAAATATAAAATTTTCCGGAAAGGGAAAGGAGGAATTTGCGCATACAATTTATGCAACTGGCGGTGTCGCAAACAGAATTTTAATTGCTATTTTAAACAACTTTCAGCAAAAGGATGGGAGTGTTAGATTGCCGAAAGTTTTAGTTCCCTATATGAACGGAATTAAGATATTAAAATTAAACTAATTTGCCAAAGGCAAATTTTAAACTTCAATCATATCAAGAATCTCGTCAATAATTCTGTCAGACGTAAGCTTTTCTGCCTTCGCCCGATAATTCAAAATCACCCTGTGCCTTAGAACATAATGCGCAATATCTTTTACATCTTTTGGGATTACATACGCTCTTCCATTCATTAGCGCCCACGCCTTTGATGCAATAAAAAGACCAATGCTCGCCCTTGGTGAACCCCCCCATTCAATAAATTGCCCGTTTTCGAAATCTCTTTTTCTTGTCTTGTCAATTATCCTTACAATATATTCCTTTATCCTTTCATCAACATAAATTTCTTTTGTTATCTGCTGCATGCGCGTGATTTTCTGAGGGGAAAGAACAGGCTTTACACCAAAACTCTCAAACTTTTTTATTGTCATATTCTCTTCCATAATTTTTACTTCTTCTTTGTTTTCCGGATAGCCAATTAAAAGCTTGAAAAGGAATCTATCAATCTGCGCTTCAGGAAGATCATACACTCCGCTCTGTTCCAAGGGATTATTATTTGCCATTACAAAAAACGGCAAAGGAAGTTTGAAAGTTTGCTTCCCAATTGTAACCTGTTTTTCCTGCATTGCTTCAATCATCGCCGACTGAGTCTTCGGAGGACTTCTGTTTATTTCATCAGCAACAATAAAATTAGAAAAAATCGGCCCCCTGATTGTTTCAAAACCTTTTTGCGGGGTGTAAGTTGTTATACCTAAAATATCACTTGGCAATAAGTCAACTGTAAATTGAATCCTGTTTGAACTGCATCCCGAAGCTTCTGCCAGTGTTTTTACAATCAATGTTTTTGCAACTCCTGGGACACCTTCCAATAGCACATGCCCGTCGCAAAGTATCGCGCAGATAAATGCGTCAATTACTCCCTCCTGCCCCACAACAGATTTTCTTACTTCTCCTTTTAATTGGGATATATCTCTTGCGATTTCATTAACTTCCCCTGAGAGTCTTGACACATGCTTTGCAGAATTTTTTACAATCTCTTTTTTAACTTCTTCCTCAGAACTTATCTTCAATTTTCTACGTTGTTTTTTCTTCTTAGAAAATTCCTTTTCCAACCTTGGCTCAACCTCTCGCGAAATTCTTCTGTCAATCTCCATTTCCTTTTCCAAAATTCCTTTTGTTGGTTTCACCCCACAAGGTTTTTTCATATCTCTCACCCTGACTTTTAGTTTTTCTTCTTTTATCTTTTTATTATCTATTTTCTTTTTAATGATTTTTTCCGGGGGGGTTTCTTTAGAAATATTCCCTTTAATTGTTTCCCGCTCTTTTTTCAAAAAACTAAATATCCCTTTTTTATTCCCTGAATTCTCATTTTTTAAAATAGGTTTTTCATCTCCGGGATTTTTCATCTCCCCGGCCTTTTCTTCTCTAACAATCATCGGCGCTAAAACTTTTTTCTGGTTTGCAAAAGGATTTTCCGGTTTATTATTGCTAATAGTGAAATTATTTTTTGGAGTCTCATTTTCTTTAATGTCTTTTTTTAGATTAATTTGTGCTAATTTTAATTCCTTGTTGAGATTTCTCTTTAATAAACCATCCCTTTTCGAAATGAGTTTTTCAAAATTTTCTGTAGTCATCTCTTTTTCCCTCCTTATAATAGTAAATATTTGACTCTTTAAATATCTTTTTTGTTATGATTATTTTAAAATTTTCCATTCCTGTTCCTCAAATATTTTATTTTTTGAATTTTTTTTAACTCTTTTTTTCTTTTTGACAAAACCATAAACGCTCCGATTAAAATTAAAAAGACAATTAAAATCCATATCCCCCCCGCTTTATTTTCAGTAATTGCATTATTTATTGTAAATCCAACAATACTTTTATTTGCGAGGAGCAACATAGACAAGCCTGCCCCCGCGGAGACCAACGCAGATGTTTCTCTAAAAATATTTTTATTGTCATTTGTTTTTACAAAATATTCCCCGCTTCCGCGACGGAGTTTCATTCTTTTATAAGAATAATACCCCAATCCCAAAAAGAAAACAATAATACTTACAATTAATAAATATCTGTATAATTTATTTTCTGTTGGTTCTCTTCTTTTCGCCCTTGCCTCCTGCGAGATTGCATTTTTGCATCCATTAATTGCCTCCTGAATTTTCACAATAGTACTTAAAAAATCTCCTTTGGCAAAAAACATTCTTGCTTCATCAAGAAGTTCTTCCAATTCGATGCATTCCGGGTTCTCCTGCAAAAACTCCTGAGTAAAAATTAATTTCTCAAGAAGACTGGAATTGCTCTCTTTTATTGTTAAGTAAAGTTTCCCCCAGTCACTATAATCTGGGTTATCCACATCCGCATTCACAGTTAATTCAAAAGTTCCGACTTCAGTTGTGTCAATATCAACAGTCATGGTGATATTTTTCTTCTCGCCAACTGCAAGACTTGTAAAATAATCTTCATCAAAAGATATCACTAAGTCATCTCTTAGGACATTATCCTTGGCAATCAGGCTTGATAAAGAAATTCCTGAAAGGGTTCTCTGCCCGTTGTTATAAAGTGTCAATGGTAAAACAATTCTGTCCTGTTGATAAGCTGAAACCGGGTTGGGCATTATTATTTTTAATGAAACAGGAATAGTTGTTGTTCCTCCCCCCCCGCTTGTAGGAGTTGTAACTGTCACTGTCGATGGAGTAGTGAACTCAACATTAAAATAATTGCTCGTTGCATTTGTTGAAGAATCATTGCCGGTTACATTGAGAACTTCTGAAATTGGTATTAATGAAGATAATGTCAAGGTCCAGTCAGATGAAACACTTGAAGAAATATAACTTGATGAAGAATTGCTTGCAACACTAAAATTAATTGACTGATTGTAGGCTGCATCATTATAATCAACATCTGAAAAATAAGATGACAAATCTATTTCAATTGTGCTTGTGTATGCCGCCTGTTTGTCTCCTATATATCCTGAGAAAACAACCGGCGCATTTGCATGCGAAATATTCACATCCCAGTTTGTTGTTGTATTTACCTCTGTTCTGTTTTCAAGATTTGAATCTGTTGGATAAGAAACCAAAGTAAGATTGTAATTATTTCCGTAAGTCTCATCAGAAAAATTAGGGGTAAATGACCAGGTCAGATTAGTTGCATTTCCATGATAACTTAAATTATATTTTAATGAATTATTTATATAAAATTCATAAGTTAAATTTGTCCCGACAGAATTGTTTGCTGTGAATGTTAAATTAGTTGTTGAGTTTTCCTGCAATGCAAAATTATTTCCTGTCGCAGGGTAAGTAACATTGGGGGCATCATAAACATAAATCCAAAACGAATCTGTGTCAATTTCATTTGTTGTATCATTAACAGTTATGTTTATTGAAAAACTTCCTGCCTGTGTTGAATTAAAAGTTATATTTATCACACCGGTTGTTGAATTAAAATTAGTTGAGTTAAAGAAATCTGTTCCATTATTAAATGCATAAGCATAAGTTAAATTTCCAGTTGAATCATTTCCGTCCTCCTCATCAGTTGCATTCATATCAAGATAAAAATTTCTGTTTACTGCGGTTGTATAATTTGAAAGCGGTGTTAGTATCGGCGCGTCTGATGCAGAAAAAATTGTCAGATTAAATTGCAGCACATCACCGGCATTACTCTCATCAGTTACATTTATTGTGATATTATAACCTCCAACGTCGCTTGCGTTTGGCGTGAATGTTGCAGTATAAAGGCTTTGGTTATTTCCCGGAAGCGGAAACCCTGAATTTTTTGTAAAACTAAATAAATTAGGATTATTTCCTTCTATTGTCAAATTAAAACTAATGCTTTCATTATAATAATCTTTTTTACTTGATGCAATCCTGAAATCCTCGTCCTGCAAATATAATGTCAAAGTTGTATAATTGTCTTCAGTTGCATTAATATTTGAATTAACATCTACTGTTGCATTTATTGGTGTTATCGGACTTAAAATTACTGGTTCTGAATTTACATTAGTTATATTAAATCTAAAGGTTGTCTGGTTTTGCAATCCCAATGAATCCGTCGCTGTTACTATAAAATTCCATGAGCCAACATCCTGCTTGTAAGGAGTAAATGAAATATAACCCGCTGAAGTCATGCTAAAACCCGGGTGAGCATTTGAATCATTTGCAAAAGTTAAAGTATCTCCTGTATCTGTTACATAACCATCGCCGGTTAAATTAACCGGACCAAACGCAGCAGTTGTTGCAAGACTTGAGTTAACAATTAAATCAAATGAATATTCTGTCTGATTCCAAACAGGGAAATTATTATCAAAAATTGATAAATTAAATAAATCTGAATCAAGGGTATTATCAACATCATTTACTGTTATATTAATAGTATAGTTTCCAATCTCACTTGAATTCGGAGTAAACTGTATTCTTGCGCTTGTTCTGTTTGTGCCAGTTACAGGCATGCTCAAAATATCAACATCAAAACCAGTTAAAGATAATTCCTGAGATAAATTTGATTGGTTCAAAATTGTAACATCAAAACTTGTTGTTTCATTGAAATCATCTTTATCAGGAATTAATAAATCATCGTCGTAAACAGTTAAAGAAATTGTTGTCTCTAAATCAATTGAAGTATTTGTGTTATCAATATCAGTTAAATCAGGGATATCATTACTTGTCCTATTAACATAAACATAAATTAATTCTGAAGAAACTTCCCCTTCTGTTGAATCAATAACTGTAAAATTAATTGTCCAATTTCCAATCTCAGTTTTCTCAGGGGTTACATTTACATAAAATGTTTTTGTAAAATTAGTTGAGACAGAATTATTTTCTGCGTAAAACCATGATGTATTTGATATACTTCCGGCGTAATTTCTTAAATCAGCAACACTTGATGAATTAATTGAATCAGTTTCTCCTTTTGTTCTTATGCTAATTGTGCAGACGCTGGATTCATTTTCCTGAAAAATCATTCCTGTGCAGTTGGTCACATTTATTGTTAGCGAGGATAAAACATTAAACTGAACAATCTGAGATGTTGATTTATTTTGCATATAAGTTGAGTTGTCGCAGTAAGCATGGGGGCAGGAATAATTTTCACCATAGTCATTTACAGTTATATTCGCCCAGTATGTTCCAACATCGTTTGTTGTAGGAGTAAAATTCATTATTGCAGAAGTGTTTGTAACATCTATTAAATCAAACAAAGAACAGTTTGTTCTTGAACTCCATCCTGCATGAGTACAATTGTTAAAAAAACTTATATTAAAATGCAGAGGATATTGTTCTTCTTCATCGCTTGCATTTGTATAATTAAGAAAATTTGCCCCCTGAGTTAGATTATATTCAGATTCTATGTTTATAAAATTTGGAGCATCATTTGTTGCATTAACTACAAATTCAAAATTTGTAATTGAACCTTCTTCATCAGTTGTGTTTGTCGCCTGTATTGGGATTACAAAAAATCCTGTTTGGTTGTCATGGGTCGCATTAATAGACAGATTACCATTTGAGGAGTTCAAAATTTTTATCCATGACGAGACAACACTGGAGGCAACAGAATTTGTTCCGCTTGCATTTGTCCAGTTTATGTTTGATTCAGTATCTATCGCAAAAGTGACGTCATTTGCAAATCCGGTTATGTTTGCGCTTAGATTATGGTAATAAGAAACATCTTCATCAATATAATAATTTATTCCTGAGCCAACCCAAACTGGGGGTGAAGCCAGTGCGAACCCCAAAAATAAAATCACAATAGCAAACATAATCAAAGATATTTGTTTTATCTTCATTTTGCACCCTCCATTTTATTTAGATATTCATGAACTGCCAAATCAATCAATTGTTTTTTGTTTACGAACCTAAGGCGATTTTCTTCTTTACAAATAAATTCTTCGACCTTTGCAAGTAGAACTGAATCAATTTTTACAGCAGAATCTTTAATCTTTATTTTTTTCCCCATCAAGTTACCCCAAGTTACCTAATGTAACTAATAGTTACCAAAAGTAACTATTTAAATATTTCCATTTATACTTTTTCTATATCTTAAAATTCTTCTGATCTTAATTATTACAAGTATTATTAAAATTAGCAATACCAATAGCATTAAATAAATATAGATTGGTTTGATCCCTTTTGCAACTGCGATTACTCCTTCACATCTCCAGGGACATGGTCCCCCGCAATCAACACCTTCTTCTCCCTGATTTTTTATTTTATCTGAACATGAAGGACAGGGAGAACACGGACCCCCGCAATCAATCAGCAACTCGCACGCGCCATCGTGGCAGTTTTTTATTCCGTCATTGCAATCAGGGACTGCGGTATAATAACAGGTCTGGAATTCTGTTGGCTTTGTATAGGTTGTATTGCAAAACGAAGAATCAAAACAGACTCTTGTTTGTATTCCGCATGATTCCACACTTAGCCCGATATCTGCGCATTCATCCAGAATATTTCTATAATCGTATCCAGACAGTAATCCTGTATCAAGAGATTTTGCAGCGCTCTGACAGATCCCCCAAATAGAGCACGCCCATTTTTCAGCGCAAGTAGGTCCTCCTCCGCCTCCCCCTCCGCCTCCCCCGCCTTCTTCCGGAACTGGGCATTCAACCTCAGTTACTGTTACAGTCCATGAAACAGAATCATTTTCTAATCCATCTGTGATTTCTGCAGTAACAGTTTTAATTCCTGAAACTCCGCATCCAAAAGTATAGCTAAATTCTTCATTTAAATCTCCTGAATCATATTCAGCTAAGCTTCCGTCAACATACCAATAAGTATCAGGAATTGTCCAGTCAGGATCATAATTTGTCACATTAAAATATAAGGGAGTTGTTCCGCTAACAGTAAATGATGAACTTCCAGGGTAATAACTTGTGATTGTCGGGGGCCTGTTCGTGTCAGTAACAGTTAAACTAAAATTCTGACATAGCGTGATGCTCCCCCCATCTTGTTCGCAATATGAAATATTCACAAAAGGATTTGAAATCCCGGTATCATTTACACAAATAGTCAAATTATAAACCCCTGTTTGGTTTTCATTAGGTGTGAAATTTATAACTCCCTCATTTGTTATACCAAATAAATCCAATGCGGAACCATTTATATAACTAATATTAAAATTAATTCCAGTAGAATTTTCATTTCCATTTTCTTCATCACTAACAGAAACTATTTCGAAGAATGTTGAATTATCCCCCTTTGTTTGAACTGTTTGAACTCCGATTGTTTCAACTGAAGGCGCATCATTAATTCCAATTGCAGTTATATTTGTATATGCAGTATCTGAGTGATCCCCGTCAGTAACTTCAATCCTTTCATCATAAACCCTCCAATTATTAGCTCCGCTTATTGTATCGCTTTCACTTATTACCCCTGAGAATAGTTCAATTATAGAAGTCTGCGCGCTTGAGGAAGTGAAAATTGTATCAAGATAAAAGGGATTAGTTGGAGTTAAAGCTAATTGAAGAACCTCTTCATCAACATCAGTAACATTAAATAGGTAACTTAGAGGAGTATCTTCGCAAACATAAATTGATGAATTAACAGGACTAAAATAAGGAGCAGAGTTTGGCACTTCTATATAAAAAATAACAGAGGCATTTATTATTTCTGAAGTATTTTGCTTTACTGCATAAACTATTAATTCATTTGACCACCGAACTGCATTAAATGTTGTGTTAGGAGAAAATGCAACACTATTATTGACTAATTCATTATGTTTTAAATCCCATAAATCATAACTCCATGAGCTTACATTAAAATCTGCGCTTACATTTAAATCTAAAGTGTAATTATCCCCAACACTAAAATTATATGTTTGATTTAATGGAGAATAAATTATTATCGTTGCTCCTGGCTCAGTAATTGTAAGGGCCACTGAAGCAGTAATTCCTGCTCCGGTTAATGGATGTAGGATATTCTCTGATGAAAATATAATACTCAAATTTATTGCATAAATTAAAATAAACAAAATCATCAGTGCAATCATCACTCTTTTTTTCATATTTTTGCCCCCTTGGTCGAATAGATAAATTAAACAAATGCCTTATAAAAACTTAACTACATAATTTCTTTAATAAATTTAGATGTATAAAAATTAATTAAGTTGACCTCTAAAATTTTACTTAAAAATCTCTTTTAATTAAAACAATAACTTTTCCCGAATAATTTCCAAACTCTGCCACCCAGGGATCAATTGTTGATATGCTCACTTTCTTTTTTTCACCTTCATTTAAATAAACTGTTTTGTCATATACTAAAAAATCTTTTATATTTCCTTTTGCAGAAAATTCAAATTTAACAGGAAAAGAATAGTCATTTGCGATTTCAATATTCCTCGAAGCAGATGAACCGGGTCTGACAATTCCAAAAGTCAGCGCAGTTGCATTCGTATCAAAACCACTTCTGTTTCCAACTTCAAGCGTCGCTATAATCTCTCTTTTTTCTAAAATCAATTTTGAATTCAAATAAAAGACTAATATAAAAATTAAAATGCTTAAAACCGATAATAAAACAATTAAATTATTTTTTCTTTTTTCCATTTTTAAAATGTCTCCATAACAAGAATGCAATTCCTGCGATTAAGATTATTCCGAATACAATTGATGCGATGATTACCACACTAGTTTCCTTTACGAATTCAACCTTTACAATTTCACTTGTGCTTCGTCCCTGATCTTTTCCAAAGTATATCAAGGTTATATTTGCATCATAAATTCCTTCTTCAAAATTTGTTGAATCGAAATGCCCGACAATTGTCTTTTCTTCCCAAGGAATTAAACTTTCAGTATCGGTTTTAAACTCAATAATTGGCTTTGTTTCATTCAATATCGAAACAGTTGCGTAGGCTCCGTCTATTTTGTTATTCCAGCCGCTTGCAATATTTATTTCAAATGCTCTTATCCCCCCTATTTTTATTTTATCAGTATAATTAATAATATCAATTACAAGTTCCCCAATCCTAAAATCATGCTCTGCTTTTGCAACATCATCCAGATAATCAACAATTGCAATACCCTTATATTTACCCGGGTTATAAGTTGTTGTATCGAGTGTTTTTTTTAGTTTTATTTCTTCCTGACTTTTTATTTCTCTTTCATTAAATTGCAAGGTTTCAATCAAATTTTTATCTGAATAAATTTTTATTTTCGGATTCATAACAATTATATCTGTTCCTTTACTTTTTACATTTAGAATAAAATCAATGGGCTCTCCAACATTTGCATTATTTGAGGAAAGATCTAATTCTAAAAATTTTCCTGGATATGGAACATGAATAACTATCGCTGCGCCTATTGATACGGAAGTTCCAACTGTTCCCTCTACAAGTTCATCATCTACTTTTTCTTTTACTCTTACATAAAGAACATTCTTGCCAGGCGTTTCTACTTCTCCGGGGAATTCTAATGTAACTGTAAAACTTTCACTTCCCTTAATTTTATCTTTGCTTAATTTAGCGTATTTTGCTAATTCTCCATCAATTGAAATACTTAATTCTTTTGCGGGGTCATCTTCAAGAACCTGATAGGGGATTGTTATTTTTGAATTTGGTTGAAAATTAATTTCATATCTTCCAGGCATTACTCCAAGCGCAGAAATTTTATTTAGGAAAATTAAAACAATAATTACAACGAATATAACTTTGAATATCCCTCTTTTCATTATATTAAAATAAAAAAGATGTTTTTATAATTTGCTAAAAATAATTATTATGGAAGAGTTTCTGCATTAGCAGTAATTGTTACTCCTTTATCACCTACTGAGGCATCCTCCGGGATAACTACTCTCAAATCAATTTCTATTGTATCAGTTGTATCAAATGTAAAATTATCACATGCTGGCTGCATTGCTGTTGTAACAGTTGTCCAGTCAGTAATGTTTAATAGTGTTGGACATGACCCTGCTTCTGCTTCAGTTGTATTCCATTCAAACACTGCTGTTGCCGAACCAAGAAAAGCAAGCGCAGCTTTTGATGCATATAAAGTTAAATTAACATTCTCATTTCCAATATTTTCAAGGATAAGACCGCTTGTTACATTGTTCCAACCTGTCCCGTTCATAATTCCCTGGGTTGTTAATTCTGCTGAAGGGAGTGTTGAATTAACATAACCAGTCCCCCAGGTTATGTTAGCAGTTGTAAAATTAACATTAACATTTGATTGAATTGTTAGATTAGCAACACCAGTATCAGTTACAAAACCTGAGAGAATTTTAAAATCCCCAATTTTATTAACTGTAATAATTAGATTAACTGTAGAAAGCGCGACTGCAACAACTGCAACAAGCATTAATGCATCAGTTGTTTTCATCTGCTGCCCCCGGTGCACTCTCTATTGCAAGTTTTACATTGCCGCCATTATTTCCACTAACTGCATTATTTGTTTTAAAATTAAAAATATTATCTGAATTAAAATTAAAAGTCACTGCAATTGACGCAATCGACAAGATTATCGTTGCCAAAAGCAAAATCACCACAATTTTTTCTTTGTCCATTTTTATCCCCTTTTGATTATTGTTGATAATATTATGAAAACTTTGTTTATAAACTTTTAGATTTTTCAGACTATAGTTTTTCAGATTAATAAATAATACTCGCTAACATGAGAAAGGCAATGATTTTTTTCAGACGATAAAATTTTTATGGAAAAAATTAATAGGACTTAATTATTCTTTTATCTGGGATAAATATCTATTCGGGAAAATATGCACTAGCAGATGCAATAAATAGAAGAATTTTTAAATAATCTTTTCTTAAAAAAGAAATGCAAACAAAAAAGAGGAAAATAATTTCTGGAATTTTATTATTATGTTTATTAGTGAATTTTGTATCCGCTCTTGAAACTGAAATAGGAATAAAGACAATGCCAGGGTACGAGGTTAATGTTGCTATAGGAGAATCTAGCGGCGAGGGAAATAACTGGAAGTTTTTTAAAAAGACATCAAACGAATATGGAGACGCAATATTTGCCTTCCCGATAAATACCGATGAATATGATTTAATAATAACAATAAAAAAAGATGGGGAATTGCTAAAGCATTCAAGTTTTGATAATCCTTACAAATCTTATGGAGAAGTTGCAGGAGAGTCAATAAATTTAGATCTTTACCCGGATTGGTTTGCCCCCCTTGAACCTCTTGTCGGGGGCGCGGAATCTGAAGAAGAATTATTATCTTTGAATGAAACAATTGATGAAAATGAAACAACAATTGAGAATGGATCAGAAGTTGTTTCTGATGAAACAGAAGTTATCGAGGACAAAGAAATGGAAAACAAGGAATTAACCGGAAGTTCTGTTGCTGAGGAACATGCTTCTTCAGGAAGGACATTTTATTATGGAACCGGTCTTGTTATTTTGTTAATGATAAGTTTTATTTCTTTTTTGGCAATGAAGAAAATGAGTGTTACTAAAAGAAAAAAAGGAAAAGAAAAACTTGATACTATTCTTGATGAAATGGATTCAAAAGGAAAACCAAAAAAGAAAAAGAAAGATTTAGTTGACGACGTCAAGAAAAAGATGAAGCAAATTGAAGATGAAATGGAAGAGTTAAAAGGCAATTAAATTTTTTTCCATATAAGTATTTTTTAATCTATACCCAAATTTTCTATAATATTCCCTCACACCAATTCCAGAAATGATTTTTAATTTTTTTATTTTAATTTTCTTTGTAATTTTTTCAGCTTCGTTAATTAAGCATTTTCCGATTCCTTTATGCTGTGACAAAATTCCTGTTTCTCCGAGATTTAAGGAAGGACCATAAACATGAAGTTCACGAATAATTGCTTTATCCTCGTGGATTCTTAATCTTAATAACCCGAATAAAATCTCTTCTTTATTTACAATTTCTAAAAAATATTCTTCTCCTCGGGATGCTTTATACTTAGTAACTTTTAATTTTAAATTTGTTTCAATATCATTCTTATTAAAACCAATTTCCCTATAGCGAATCTCTTTAATTTTAGTCTTCTTTTTTCTAAGTTCTTTTTCAATCTCCCGACGTAAATCAATTCTTTTTGTTCCTGCAACTAAAAACTCCGGAGGAATTTCTCTCATAACTCTCATAACGCGGCAATATCTTGGAACAAGTTTTAACATCTGAACAAGAAGTTTTTCTATTTTTTCTTTTGAATAAGGAGAATATTTTTTATCCCAATATAATCTTTCAAGTTCACTTCCCGGCATGACCTGACATGGATAAACTTTTAATTGATCAGGACGAAAACGAGAATCAGAAAATAATTTCTTAAAAAGTTTTAAATCTTTTTTTGGATTTGCCCCGGGAAGTCCCGGCATTATATGATATCCTATTTTAAATCCGGAATTTTTTAATTTTCTCGTAGCGGTTACAACATCTTTAACTGTATGGCCTCGTTTTACAATTTTATAAATTTCATTGTCAATAATTTGAACTCCAAGTTCAACTCTTGTTGCCCCCCATTTTCTCATTTTCTCAATATCAATTTTATCCGGGCGAGTTTCAATGCAAAGTGCAACGCAGCGATGTTTTGCTTTTTCATTTAATTTTTGCGCTTCACTTAAAGTTTTACTTTTCTTGTTGTTTAGTCCGTCATAAATTCCTTTGATAAATTCATTTTGAAATCTTCCTAGATATTCTAAAAAAGTTCCCCCCATAATTATAATTTCAATTTTTTCAGTCTTGTGATTCATTGCTTCAAATGCTTTTATTCTCGCGCGAACTTGTTTATAAGAATCATAATTAACTGACGCAGCGCGCAAAACAACAGGACTCTTCGGAGTATAACTTTGAGGCACATCTAAATTGGGACAATAAATGCAACTGCCATGTTCACAACTTCGGGGAGGAAGCATAACTGCAACAGGAGTAATTCCTGAAATCGTCTTTGTCGGCTTTCTGACTTCGCCTTTTTTTGGTTTTAACATATATAATCAATTAGAATAATCTATTTAAAGTGTTTTTCTATTTCAAAAATATGAGAATTAGATTTTATCCTACTGAAAAAACAACAAAAACAATGTTAGAAGAAATAGCCAGAAAAAATGAAATAGAATATTTCAGGTTTGATAGTTATGTGCAAATTCCAGGAGATTACTCCACTCCTTCAAGGATTGAGCGTGACCACAAAATAATTTCTTCTGTTCATTTAGACGAAAGTTATTTTGATAAAGATAATGGACGCACAACAGTAAATGGAATAAACTCTTATGTTGAATTAAGGAATGGAAAAAAAGGTCATCTGAGACAGTTAGATATTGATGAATTAAAAGGAACTGTGGAAGAAATTTTAGCAGGAACAAGAATAATTCTTAAAGGGATATGGGGGGATTTTGAAGGAAATCCTGAAGGTTTTCTAATTCAGTCAAGTCCTCAAAATTTTCATTTTTTAGGAGGAGATATATTAAATCGGGAACAATTTAATCAATGGATTTGCAGAGCCTATGAGCATCCAAGAGAAAGTATTCAAAAATGGGCAGAACTGCAAAAAGCAAGAGGCTACTCAAACTTAAGGGTAACTGATTCAAAATTCAAACCATATGTCCCAAGAGTGATGTATAAAATGCAAATTTCATAATTTTAATTGCAAAGTTTACTTTGCATTACAATAATCCTTATAAAATCTTTTCATTAATTTAATTTATGATAAAAGAAATTGATGTGATTGGAATTGGAAATGCTCTTGTTGATTTAACTTATAATGTAGATGATGAATTTTTAAAGAGATTTAATATAGACAAAGGAAACTCAAACTCTATTGATAGCCCGGGCATGGAAAAAATGTTAAATACACTTGGCGCTCCTCAAAATATTTCCTGCGGAGGAAGTTCTGCAAATACAATCTGGGGAGTAAATTATCTTGGCGGAAAAACTTGCTTTATGGGAAAAGTTGGAATTGACTTTTATGGACAAAAATTCATTAAAGAGTTAAAAGAAAAAAACATAATTGTTTCTATTCTGCAAGACCAAAAGAGAAAAACCGGAAACACTATAACTTTTATAACTCCGGATAAAGAAAGAACTTTTTTAGCAGACCTGGGCGCAGCTGCATATTTTAGAAAAAACAATTTAGATGAAAAGGCAGTAATTAATTCAAAAATTTTTCATCCTGAATTGTATTTGCTTAGATTCCCTGATACTAGAGAATCTTTTTTTCATGCAATAGAAATCGCAAAACAAAATAAAACAAAAGTCTCTTTGGATTTATCAAGTCCAAAACTAGTTGAAAAAACTTTTAATTTAGAAAATTTGCTTGGCGATTATGTTGATATAGTCTTTGCAAATGAAGAAGAAGCAAGGGCATTCACAAATAAAGAAGATGAAGGTGCATTAAATGAACTCTCAAACTATTGCGAAACTGCAGTTGTAAAATTAGGAGAAAGAGGAAGTTTAATAAAACATAAAAAAGAAATCTATAAAGTAAATCCTTTTCAAGTAAAACTTGCCAACACAAACGGAGCAGGAGACATGTATGCTGCAGGAATTCTTTACGGAATTACAAATGGCTTGAGTATTGAAAGAGCAGGAAAACTTGCAAGCAAATATTCTGCAAAAGTGGTTTCAATTGAGAGCGCAAGATTAAGTTAATTATGTTTAATTGCAAGGTTTCTTTGCATCACAATAATCCTTATAAATACATTTTATAATTTATAATTATGACTTTAAAAGAATTTGATATTGCTTCAGGTCGGATTCCTAAATATATAATCACTTTGGCGCAAGCTGGGAAAACAGCAGAAAAACTTGAAAAAAGAACAGGTCTTCCAAGAAAAAGATTTAGAGTTGATTTTAAATATCCTAAAAAAGTTCCCGGGCATCCTAATGAAAGTTATGATCTAAAAAAATTTGCAGAAGGTGAATATATTCACACTCATTTGAGAATTAAAAATTTCCCAGACATCTGGATAGAAACAAGCAAGGGATTATTTATTCCATATGAAGAGAAAAAAGCTCTTCCTAAAAAACAGAGAGAGTTATTTAATTCCCTTGAGGGTTTATTGAAATTTGGACCTTTAGAAATAAGTGTTCCTGAATATGTTTCTGATATAGAAAGAGATTTAATTCAAGTTCCATACAATGAGAATAAACTTCAGTTATATTTCGGACCTTCTGCAAGTATCCGTTATGTTTAATTGCAAAGTTTCTTTGCATCACAATAATCCTTATAAAACACTTTTCAATTTTCTTTTCATGAAAATAGGTATTATTGGAGGTTCTGGTCTTGATGATCCGAAATTAATTGAAGATTATAAGGAAGTTGAAGTTGATACGCCTTTTGGAATGCCGTCGTCAAAATTAATAACTGGGAAGATAAAAGGAATTGATGTTGTTTTTATTTCGCGTCATGGCAGACAGCACACAATCCCTCCGACTTATGTTAATAACAAGGCAAATATTTTTGCATTAAAGAAATCAGGATGTGAATATATTTTAGCAACTACTGCGTGCGGCTCATTAAAAGAAAACATAAAGCCAGGGGAATTTGTAATATTGGATCAGTTTATTGATTTTACACGGCATCGTGATATTTCTTTTTACAAAACTTTCGAACCAAAAAATGCAAAGCATACTGGAATGAGTTGGCCGTTTTCAAGGGAACTTAGAAAGAGATTGGCTCAGAGCTGCAGGGATTTGGATTACAAATATCATTTTAGGGGAACTATAATAACTATCGAGGGCGCGAGATTTTCAACTATTGCAGAGAGCAGAATGTTTCAAACCTGGGGAGCAGATGTGGTAAATATGTCCACAGCGCCTGAGGCGATTTTAGCAAATGAAGCAGAAATTCCTTATGCAGTTATTGCAATGCCGACTGATTACGACTGCTGGAGACCTGCAACAGAACCTGTGACATGGGAGCAGATTTTAAAAGTTTTTAATGATAATGCCGAGGGCGTGAAAAAAGTTCTAATAAATGTTATTGAGTCTTTTAGTGGGGATGCAGAAAAACTTGAAATTAAAAATTCAATTCGAACTGTGCCAAACTGGCCAAAAGAAGGAGTCATGTTCCGGGACATTACAACTTTATTAAAAGACAAAGAGGCAATGGACAAGGCAATAGAAATTTTCGTGAACCGTTATAAAAACAAAGGAATTGATTTAGTTGCAGGAATTGAATCCCGCGGTTTTATAATGGGGAGCATTTTAGCGCATGAACTTGGAATTGGTTTTATTCCAATTAGAAAAAAAGGAAAACTGCCATTTGAGACTTTAGGAGAGGAATATGATTTAGAATATGGAACAGACTCAATTGAAATTCACAAAGATGCAATTCATCCAGGACAAAAAGTTTTAATTTTTGATGATTTGATTGCAACAGGAGGAACAGCAAAGGCAGCAGGAAATTTAGTTGAAAAACTCGGAGGAGAAATTGTTGAATTTGCATTTATTGTTGATTTGCCTGATTTGAAAGGAAAAGAAAAAATTTCTAAGTATCCTGTTTTTTCACTTGTGGAATTTGAAGGGGAGTAAAACGACGCTGTCGCGAGGGTTAAAATGGTTTTTATTATTTTAAAGTTTTAATAAAATTATATAATCAACAGGGACAATCAAGAATATGGATGAAAGAATAATTTTTTCTGTTTGTGTTGAAGATTTGCAAAATGAAGCAATGATAAGAATAGGAAGAAGATTAAATGAAGATGAAATTCATAATGCTTCAAAAGGGATTGAAGCAGGATTATTTTTTGATATAGACACTGTTTATGCAACTGCTATTGATGAGGCTGTTAATTAGTTGAAAAAATTATCTAACTTCTTTAAATCAATTTTACTTTTAACAAAAACATTTTTTCTGTCTTTAGTTTTTGAAACAAAATCTTTCTTTTGCGCGCAATTAAATAAAAAAAAGGTTCATTTTGGAAACACATTTTTATGACGATAAAAAAATTAAAAAATTTAAAACCTTAATTTTGGACGTAAATTATATTTTTTAGTTTGTTTATGGACTCATTTATTTTCTATTGATTCTAAAGAACCCAAACCCACGAAAATCTTAAAACTCTTCTCTATCTTCCTTATCCATGCCCACACAAAAACAAGTCTGGAACAACATAGCAAAAGAATGGCACAAATTCAAAAATTCCTCTTCTATTAAAAACACAGAATTCATAAAATCCCAAACCGGCAGGTTGCTTGACCTAGGTTGCGGCGCAGGCCGCAATTTTACATATACAAATGCTGAAATTTTTGCTTCAGACTTTTCATCTGAAATGATTAAGTTCGCAAAAGAAAAAGCAAAAAAATTAGAAATAAAAAAAATAAAATTCTTTGTTAATGATGCAGATGATTTGCCGTTTGAAAATGAATTTTTTGATTCAGTAATTTTCACACATGTTCTTTATTGCATTCCTGATTCTAAGAAAAGAGAAAAAGCAGTTTGTGAAGTTTATCGAGTTTTAAAAAAAGGCGGAAGAGTTTTTGTCTCAGTCTGGAATAAAAATTCAAAAAGATTTATTAAAAGAAAAAAGGAAATTTTTGTTAATTGGCAGGACAAAGGAAAAAGATATTATTACTTATTTGATGAAGACGAAATTCATGGCTTATTTAAAAAAACAGGTTTTAAAATTATAAAAAAATTAAACAGCGAAGTGAATATAAGTTTTATTGTTGAGAAATAACTAACAAGTCTGAACATAATCACTTATGTGCATGTTGTTCTTTTTTGCAACCCTCTTCATTAATTTCATAATTCCTGTTCCATATTGTGCAGACTTCTTTTTTCTAAATGAAGCTTCCTCACTTAACCCCAGTTCAAGACCAAGTTTTCTTAAAATATATTTTCTTCTTTTATTGAATTTTAATTTGTAAGGAATATCAATGCAAAACTCTGAAACTTCTTTTTCTAAAAACGGCATTAAAATCTTTTTACCAAAAAACTTAGCAGTTGCAACATCCTCTAAATAATCAAACCTAAGTAATTTCCTTGACTCTTTTTTCACCTGCTTAATTGCTTCACTTTCATTTAATTTAAAATACTTTGCAAAACCAGCAAGAAGAGTGTCTGCCCCAAGACCTGAAAAAATATATTTCTCCTTTGCGAATTTTTCAACAAAAAAAAGCATAAAGTTTGATGACACAGAAACAGGATTCAATTTTGTCTTTGGAGTTTCAGGCTTTATCTTCTCCTCATTTTCTTCATATAATTTTTTTAATATCCTCGCCTGAATAAGCAAATTCTCTTCAACATCTTTTTCACTTAAAATAATTTTTTTCAAATCCGAACCAAGTTCTTCTGCAACCTGTTCTGCTGCTAACAAATCATGACAACCTTCAACACCAATAACATAGGCTTTATTCACTCCATGATTTTTCAAAACTTTTGCAATAATTGTGCTGTCAATTCCACCTGACAAAGCAACTGCAACATCAGCAGGATTTTTTCCATCAATTAATTTCTTAACACTTCTTCCTAATAAAACTTTTAATTTATCAAGATAATATTTTTCATCATGCATAAATTAAGAAGAAGAAATTGTTTTAAAAATTCTTCTAAGGAGTTTTATTCAAAATAAAAATCTTGTCAATATTAATTAATGCAACTGCGATAATTGTTCCGATAAACAATAAAATAACCATCCAAACAAAAACCTTTTTCCAATTAATTTTCATTTTCTATCTCCCTTGCGAAGCACTTTAAACATATCCATAAAACTCTTTTTTTCAAAATCAATTATTTTCTCTTCCTCCAAATCAATTGTAATTTTAAGCATTGCAAGATTAGAAATAAAAACTGTCCCAATTAAAAAATTCTTTTTGTCTTTATTTTGCAAAGATAATAAAATTCTTTGAACTTTACTTTTGACATTCTCATTTTCCATCTTTTCAAGAATCATTTCTTCAATTTTTGAAAAATCAAAATCAACATTATCATTTATTTTTATTGGCGCAATTTCAGGCATTTGTTCGATTGGAACTTTCTCGCAATCGTTTTCCAACTGAAAACTAAACATCTTTTTAGTTGACTCAATAAAATAATCAATATGAACTTTGTCTTTTTCTTTGCCCTCTTTATCAATAACAACAAACCCGGACGCAAAATATGAATCAGGATTTTCTCGTCTAAATTCTTCAAATTCTAATGATGTAAAAAGTTTTTCTAAATAAAATTGCAGGTTCATTTTCTTTTATATCTCTTTTCTCTTCTTTTTAATCTTTTGGAAACTTCTTCTGCAGCAATTGCTTCAAGTTTTTTCTCCCCGTTATTGGAATCATAAAAAACAGTAAAATTAAATGCATAGGGTTTATTTCTTATGTCAAACCCAACTGCGCTGACTTCATAAGGGAATATTCCTTCTTCCATAGTCAAAGTGTCTCTGTTTATTATTTGCATAACACTAACAAATCTTCCATTAACTCTTGTTTCGTATTCAATCATTTTAATTTTAAGAAAAATGATTATAAATATTTTTAGTTGTTTTCCCAAGAATATAAATTCTTTTAAAGTAAAATTTAATTTTCTAAACATGCAAAAGATACCAAAGCTAAAGAAATTATTAATTCCGTTGTTAGAAGGAAAGAGGATTCTTTTGTCTCACGAAATGTATAACGACGGAACAAATGAAGAACCAGATATTATTTTTTATGATTTGTTTGCAAAAAAAGAAGCTGAGAGATATAATCCTGAATGCTATGATATTGTTGTGTCGCTTCAAAAATCAAATCATGAGCATTATTTCGGCAAAACAGAAATTTACAGATTTCCCGTTATTGATGATTTAAATGTCTTGGAGAAAATTTTGAGATATTCAATTGACCAGTTTCATGTATGATTATGCTTTTTTAAGATTCTTTTGTTTCTCTTCAATTATTTCGGTTAATTTTAAAAGAGGCTGCTCGGAGATTTCAACGCTCTCCTGATTTAATTTATCTGATTGATAATGCGTGCACATAACAGTTTTTCCGTTCATAAAATAAGGTTCATCAGAATAAAGGGGAAATTCAACAACCGGCCAGTTTTTTAACCAAAAAGGATAATTCTCTCCTGCAGCCATTCTGACTTGTTTATTCCAATCGCAGTTTTCTTCAAGGTTGCACGAAGAGCAATAATCTTCTAATAAAAAATCAAGTTCTCTATATCCTGCAGATGCTTTATCGTTGATCTTTCCGGTTAAATTATCTAACTTTCGGATTCTTTTGCTGCCCAAGGCTAATCTCTGAAACTCAACAGGATCTTCAGGAATTTTTCTCCCCTCAAGCCTATTATAAATTTCTTTAGCTATTTTTGGATTTGTCATAGAATTCTAATTTTTCAATCATTTTTAAAGATTGTTATAATTGATTATAATCTCTCACTAATTTCCTTTTTCAATTCTTCAACAAAATCATCAACTCCTTTGTTAATTAACTTTTTATCCCCTCGAACTCGGATTGCCAAACTTTTATCTTTTTCTTCTTTGTCTCCGACAGTTATTATGTAAGGGACTTTTTGAACTAAAGTATCTCTAACTCTTTTTCCAATAGATTCGTTTCTTTCATTTATTTCAACACGTATATTATTTTCTTTTAATTTTGAAAAAACTTTTTTTGCATATTCTAGATTTTTATTAGTCATTGGAAGAATCTTAACTTGCACAGGAGAAAGCCATGTCTTTAAATTCCCCTGATTTTTTTCAAGCAAACATGCGATCAATCTTTCCGGAGCTCCAATAGATGACCTGTGGATAATCATTGGTCTTTTGTCTTTATTGTCCTTGTCCCTGTAAGTCATGTCGTATTTTTCAGGAAGCGCAAAATCAATTTGAATTGTGAACATTGTGTCCTCCTTTCCGAAAACATCCTTGTATTGAACATCCAGTTTGGGTCCATAAAAAGCCGCTTCTCCTTTTGCCTCAACATATTTTAATCTTAATTTATCCAGAATTTTCTTCATCATTGCTTCAGAACTCCTCCATGCTTTTGGATTCTGAATATATTTTTCTTTTTTATCATTCGGATCCCACTTTGAAAACCTATACCAAAAATCATTCTCATTTAACCCAACTTTTTCCATGCAATATTTTATTAAGTCCAGCACTCCTTCAAACTCTCCTTCAAGCTGTTCGGGCGTGCAAATAAGATGGGCATCTGCAAGCTTAAACTGCCAAACCCTTGTCAACCCACGAAGCTCTCCTGATTTTTCCTTTCTAAATAAATTCGCAATCTCTGCGTACTTCAATGGAAGTTCCTTAAAACTCCTTGGTTTTCTTTTATACAAAACAAACTGAAAAGGGCAAGTCATAGGTCTTAATGCAAATTTCTCGCCATTAACATCTAAGACAAACATGTCATTTTTAAAATGCTGCCAGTGCCCGGAAATTTTATACAAATCACTTTTTGCAATAATTGGAGTGTCCGTATGCAAATAACCTCTTTTAAGTTCTTCATCAATTGCAAATCTTTCTAACTCTCGTTTGATTGTCGCACCCTTTGGAGTGAACAAAGGCAAACCCGGACCAACAACCTCGCTGATTATATACAAATCCAAATCCCGCCCCAATTCAATATTTGTTTTCATCCCACCCGGAGCTTTTTGAGTGGACATTTTAACCTTGGATAATCTCTTAATTAGTCTTTCATGGTCTTCTTTAGTATATTCCTCTTCAACTTCATTTCCTGAAACTTCAATTTCCCTCGATAATTCACTTAAGGGATGACCCTTGACTTTCATTTCAAATTCTTTATAATATCCAAAAGGCGCCCGCAAAACTTTGAAATCTTTTTTCAACTTTTTTTCAGCTTCCTCTAAAACTTTAATTGCAGTTTCAGGACTTGACAAATTTTTTGACAAATGCGCATAAGGATATAAAACAACATTCTTTGCATTAACCTGTTCTGCAATATTTTTAATTTCATTAATTAATTTCTCAACTGCAATGCCAACATTACTCTCTCCCTTTTCAACCGCAGTCATAACAACAAGCGCATCTTTTACTTGTTTTTCTTTTTTCTCGTCCTCATTTAAATCTTTTGTTTTCTTTAAAGCTTTTTTCAAAGCCCTGAATTTTACATAATCCACATGCAAACATAAAATTTTCATATTTATTTAACTCCTTTACGTTTTATAAATTTAATTCTCATTAGTTGTAAATATTTTTTGCTAATCATTTAAAGAAATGAAGAGCTCACGCTTTGGTGGTCTTCGTAGTTTTAGTTAAAAAAGTATAAGTCATAAATTAATTAAGAAAACAGGGTTTATAAAATTAATTAAAAATTTCAAGATTAAACAATCCCCAATTTATTTCTTTCAAAAATCAAAATTAAATTTATATAACTTAAAACTTTTAATACAACGAGGTGTAGAATGGCATTTGATCTTAAAAAAGTAAATAATATTTTTGCATTGATTATAATGCTTTTAATTATCGCCATAATAATTTTAATCTTGATTATTGTTCGGGCTTTTATTTTTGAAAACGACAGGGACTTTAGCAAATATACTGAAAAACAGGTTTTCTTAATTTCTGACAAAGACTGGAAAGCGGTCATGGGGCTTGTCCCGGTTTCAACATGGACTGACAGCTCTGTTTACAAATATCCAACTTTAATTTTCCACGAAGAAAATCCTGGCTTTGATGCGGATTCAATAATCCACTTTTTGCAAAAATATTCCCCTGACAGGGTGATTGTCGTTGGGGCTATTCCTTTGGAACTAACAAATCTTTTAACCTCTCCTTTAACTCTTGGTGCAGGGTTAAACCCTGCCCAAATACAATCAATTACAACAGGTGATTATCTTTCTTACTGGGATGCCATTAAAGACATTGTTTATGTCGAGGATAAATACGAACTCGCGCTTCTTGCTTCCACTTATGCTTCACTAATTAATGCACCCTTGATTATAAAAGGAGAGCATGATACAGGATTTGTTTTCACAGGAAGAAGAGTCACTTGTGTCGGAGATGTTGACCCTGAATACGGAACATGTTCACATACTTATGACCTTGAGGGATTGCAGGAAAAATATATACAGGAAACAAACACAGATAAAATTATCTTTGTAAATGTAAATGATTCAGAAACAGAAATTATCGAGAACTTCCAGCCTGAAAAATCAGCAGACCAGATAAATCAAACTTTCCTGGCACTTTCAATGGCCTCTCCGATTCTTGCAAGCGCAAGGCACGAAGTTATTCTAGGAATGAACTTAAGCGGAATTGAATGCGGACCTTACTCCGGGGTCAGCAATAATGATTTTGTCGAGGCAGATTCTTTTATAGAAAATAAAATTTCTGATTTATTCGACGAAACTCCTGGCTATCTTACAATTGTTGCTTCTCCAAAAGGAATCTCTTATTGGCATGACTGCGGGAATTCAGGAAACGGCTCAGCTGACTGGCTATACGGCTCTATCGACGACGATGAACCTGACTTAAAAGTTGGGAGAATTTATTCAATAACTTTAAGCGGAACATCTTCTTATATTGCGAGAGTATTATTTTATGACGACTTAATCGACAATATTTATAACGAAGAAGGAAACTATACAGGAATGTCAATAGCCGCCCCAAACTTTGGACAGGACCAGATAAATTCCCAGACAATTAAAACAAATACTTCAGCATCAGGTTATGACTCAATTTGTTTCACCTGGAATGGCGCGGCATCACAACCTGAATGTGATGTCTACACAAATATCCAGGATGAAGATTATCAGGGCAAGCAATTTATTTCTTTTGCAGATCATGGCTCTCCGACGTCGTGGGCGGGCACAATAGTTTCCTTAGATATTCCATGGCTTGACCTGCCTTATACTTTAAGCCTTGCATGCCAGACTAATAATTTCTGGAGCGGACTTGAAGAAACATTCGGTCCGACCTGGATTAGAAGAGGAGGAATTTCTTATCATGCTTCGATTCCCTCGACAAACGGCTATAACTGGGAAATGTGGGCGATACAGGAATTAACAGGTGTGAGCAGATTAGACCTTGGCACAATGGCAACAAATTTAATTAACAGAGCAGACTATAATTATGAAGTCAGAAGACAATACACTCTTTTGGGCGACCCGACATTTGTTCCAAAAGCAAGGGAGGTGACCTGGGCATGAAAATAAAAATATCCTTTGCAGTCTTAATAATGATTTCACTAATTGGAATTATAAGTTCACAAAGTCTGACAACTAGCCTCGACAAAACAACTTATGAACTTAATGATAAAATCACAACAACGTCTTTAATAACAAATGAAAAAGAAGTTCCTGTAAACTGGATTTTGGAAATAGAACTTTATTCAAATAATCCTGAAGCCTCTGTCCCGAGGAATTTTGTTAAATACATTAAACTTGCCCCTGAAGAATCAGAAACAGTCAGTTACGAACTTTCAACTAATGAACTTGTTTTCAATGGAGCATATCAAATGAGAATAAGGCTTCTTAATTCAGATGATTACAAACTGATTAGCAAATCTTCAAAATCATTTTACCTTGCAGGAGCATTAAATCCTTTGCATGTGAATTTGGTTTCTTCAAAAGACAGCGCATTAATGCAAAAGTCAAAAAGTTTCATTATAGGAGAAACTGTGAATTTGAATTATAATGCTGATGTCGGCGGTGTTGAAGTTGCAGCTGTGCTAACTTATCCTGATAAATCAATAAAACAAATTACTTTGCCATACTCAATGATAGCTGAAAAAACAGGAATTTATGAATTAAAAGTTATTGCAACTAAGCAGGATTATCCAACTGTCACTAAAACTTCTCAGTTTGCAGTTCTTTCAAAAAATTCATTTATAGAATCTGTTTCTATGTGCAATTCAAACAGAGTATGCGGCAATAATGAAAATTACAAAACATGTCCCCAAGATTGCAAGCCAGGCATTACAAAGAGATATCCAAAAACTTCAGTCTCTGTTTTAGTCCTGGTTTTATTAATTTTAATTTATGCTTTGAAAAATAAAAAAAGATTTTTAAAATAAATTTTTATTTTATTTCTGGACTATATAATCCAGTCCGCAGTTTCCGCAAGTTTCATCACTAATTAAATCTCCGTCTTTTGTCGGGATAATTTTAAATTGTTCTTCATAATCACAATAAGGACATTTGGCTTCAATTAAAATTTCCCCCTGTATTCCTTTTGTTGTGACCATTGTATCAAGTTTTAAAATTTTGGGGATTGTCATTTATTTTCCTCGCAATATTTTCCAAGAATCGCAGGAAGACTTGCAACATCTATCAAATTATGATTTATCAGTCTTTTCATTTTTTCCTCTGTTTTTTCCGGGGGAATTTTTCTTCCTCTTACTACTTTTCTCTTTTCTGTTTCAGGGTCAGTTAAATACCTGTCTTTTTCTTTTCCATAAACATACTCATAATACGCAGGCATAATTTTCTTGCCCGGCAAATCATCTTTTCTAAATAATTTTAATTTATGTTTTTCAACAACTTCTAACCTGAGTTTCGGAAGTTCTTTTTTCCAACAAGGCCTTGCTAATTTAAGATACAAATCAAAATGTTTTGAATTTGCAATCTGTGATAAATTTCCGTGTTTGTATCCCACGATAATAATTCCGTTATTAAAATTTCGCATGTTCATTCTTGAAAAATCAAAACTCCCGTTGTAAGTTAATATTTTTTTATCCATTGGAAAAACTTTATTGCAAAAATAATCCAGGATAAATTTCTCTTCAGTAAAATCTCTTGCAAAGATACAGGAAACTTTTTTTGGATTAATCCCTGAAGAATAAGAAATTGAAATTACCGGAGCATTGTTTCCTCTTCCGTAAGTCTCAATATCAAAAAAGAAAAGATCGGTTTCTCCATTGCCATTAAATAAATGCAGTTTATTTTTTAAAATATTAATATCAATTTTTTCAATATACGCCGGCAAAACTTCTCCTGCTTCTTCAAGTCCAGAAATCTCCTTTTCAACATAGAAAAATTCTCTGCCCTTGTGCAACATGATTTTTCCGTCTGTTAATTCTTCAAGACTCATTTTCTTCAATCCCCTTTGCCCTTTTAATTAATGCCCTTACAGATTTCCTGCAAAATTCTTTTCTTTCTTTGTTGCCTGAGCGAATGAGCAGAGCTGGATTTAGGGCAATCTCTTCAGCATAGTCGACAATATAAGACAAGTTGTTAAACTTTGGAAAAACACCCCCCAATTCATTTGCCCAATCTGATTTTAAAATTCCTGTTAACTCTTTAAGTGATTTTTTTAATTCAGGATAAGTTATATAATTAATTCCTCTTTTTTCAAAATCAGGAAGGGATTCTTCATAAAAATCTGGATTCATGAAAAAGACCATTGTTAAATTTTCTAAATCTTCGCCTGAATTCCATTTACTTCCGTGAGAATAAATTTTAAAGATTTTATTTAATGCTCCCATTCTAAATTTTTCTCTTAGGTTTTTTACTTCAATAGGCTGGTTTCCAATTCTTAAATCTGCGCATGAATTTCCATTCTCGCCTGATTGAAAAGACATGATTTCTTTATCTCTGTAAATTTTTCTTGATGAAATAAACGACGGTAATTCATAATCTGCTAATCTTGCCCATCTAAAAAGAAATTCATTTATATCCTCGCTTAAATTGCTAATTCTCTTTTTCATATTGCCAATCTCAATATCATTTTTTTCAAGACCTGTGAAACTGTTGATTAAATCTGCGCGCGTGATTTTTATTTTTTTATCAGGCAATGAATCCGCAATTTCGATTTTATAATCTCTAATACTCCGCGCTATTCTTTTAATTTCATGGGGCTCTGGTTTCTTTGTCCATCCTTGTTTTGCAATTGATTGATTTACTATTTTTGTTAATTTATTAATTTGCCTTCCGATTTTTCTTTCATGAGGATCAGGTGACCTTGACAGACTTTTACCCAATAATAAACCTTTGTTGCTCCTGCAAATAATTTTTTTCTCAAGCCTCGGACCATCAACAGAACAATCATCCACAACAAATTCTCTTCCGGTCAATTTTTCATAAAATTTAAGTCCGGGATAAACAACTTCATCAATAAAGCCTCTTAATCCTCCGATTTTTTTCCATTTTTTATTTCTCATAAGAGACCTATAAACTCTTTCATATTTTAATGCGAAATTTCCCGGGCTATTTATCTCAATGCATTTTCCGTCGAGAAATTTATTCACATCTTCTTCCGGCCAATATTCTTTAATTGTTTGGATAATTTCTTCTTTAGTTACATACTGCGAGGGATTTTTTAGATTAAGCGCCTCTCTTCCTTTTGGGAGGTTATACTCCCCGGAATGTATAATCCCCATTAGCCTTATCCATTTACTTGCTAAATTATCTGCTCCTCTGGATTTATATCTTTCAAGAATAACTTTTGCGTTCGGGCACCATTCTCCTTTTTTTCTTAGTTTTGGTCCATGTATCATGTACCCCTTATTATTTTTCCTTATGAGATATTCCCCTTTCTTTTCTTCTTTATTCTTCTTCATCTTTTTAAATTTTCCATCCCTTCTTTTTTAATTCTCAGAAAATCAACAAGTGACCCGCCTTTTCTCAAAAACTTTTGCTCGTGATATAAAGATTCCTGAGTAACCAAATTTGCAACAGCAAGTTCTAATCTTTTTTGAGAAGGTTTTGGAAGCCTGTCAAATAATTTTTCAATGCTTCTTTCAGCGCTTTTGTAAGAAACTCCTTTTTGATTTAATTTAGCGAGGAGTGTATTTTTAAGGCTGTTTTCAAAAAGCGGCATTTGGACATGGTCGGATAAGTCTCCATTGTCTTCAGAAAGACATTCAAAAATTTTCCTGCAAACCCCCTTGAAATATTCCTGCCCTATTTCAAGACTCTGCAAAAATTTCATAATTGTTTCAGAATCATTTGCGAAAATTTCCCTTAACATAGATTCCTGCGAACTAAAGTTTTTAGGATTTAGGGGTTTGTAAATTTGTGTAGAACCTATTTCTAAAAAATCCCTAATATTGTCTTTTGTGAGTTTGAGTTTTTCAGCCAGGACAGAAATAAAAATTTCCTGTTTTCTCGGATGCTGATTGCAGACAATTTCTCTGACAGGGGTTCTGTTCAATAATCCCATTTTGTTTGAGACTATATCCATGTTCCTCCCATCTGAATAATAATCAAGGCAAAAATCAAAACCATCCCCCGCGGAATTTAATGTTTTTTCAAAAATCTTTTTCCCTCCTTTTTCTAAAACTCCTGCCGGGTCTTCTCCGTTGGGAAATGAGCAAACTTTTAAATTATCAGTCTCATGGATTGCAATTCCAACTGCCCTTGCTGCCGCGCTCCTTCCTGCGGAATCTCCGTCAAAACAAAGAATTGTTTCAAGGCTGTCAAATCTTTTTGCAAGCTCATTTATCATTTCTACATGGTCTCTTGAAAATGCAGTCCCTCCTGTTGCAACAAAAGTCTTAAATCCGTTCTGCCAAGGCTGGATTACATCAGTGTAACCCTCGACAACAAATAATTTTTCTTTTTTTTTCAATTCTTTGCGCGCGCCATCCAACCCATATAAAATTTTTCTTTTTTGGAAAACTGAAGTCTCAGGAGTGTTTGTATATTTTTGTTTTGAATCCTCAAGCGCCCTTCCTGCAAATCCAATTATTCTTCCCTGATTATCCGAAATCGGGAACATTAGTTTGTTCCTGAATCTGTCATAATGTCCTGAAGTTTTTCTCGGGATAATAAGCCCTGCTTCTTCGATATCTTGAGGGTTAAAATTTCCGGAAAGATAATTTCCTAAGTTATCCCAACTGTCCGGGGCATAACCAAGTCTGAAGTGAGCTATTGCATCTTCATTTATTTTTCTATTAATTGCATATTTTTCTGCAGGCGATTTAGAAAACTTTGTCTGGAAAAAAACACAGGCCTCTTCAAGAATAGCATAAAGATTATTTTTTTTGGAAATTATTTCTTTATTTTCTTTGCCTGTATAATTTGGCTGAATCCCCCCCCTATTAGCAAGTTGTTCAAGCGCCTCTGGAAAATTTAATCCTTCATTATTCATAACAAACCCGATAACATCTCCTCCAGTTTGGCATCCAAAACAATGATAAATTTGTTTCTCAGGATTTACAGAAAAGGAAGGAGTTTTCTCCTCGTGAAAAGGGCATAATCCAAAATAATTCCCCCCGGATCTTCTTAAGACTACATGCTCGCTTATAACATCGATAATATTGCATGCTTTTTTAATTGTATTAATATCATACCTCACCATAAAAAAAACAAAAATAAAGCATTTATTAAGATTTATATTCAAAGAAAGTAGTTAGAACAAATTTTCTTATTGCAAAAATTTAAAACACAAGTTCTCCTTTATTTAAAATGTCAAAAGAGGATGGATTGTGGCTTATAAAGAAAGTAGATTTTTTTGTTGATTTTAATTCTGAATTATCTGTTGCATGTAAAAAAATTCTTAGATTGGCAATTAAAAAGACAAATGCAAAAGGCGGGGCAATATTAATCAAAGATCCATTGGATAAAAAATTAAAAGAGATTTCAAAAATTAAAAGAAAAGATAATAAATTAATCCGGCAATGTTTTCATGAAGGGAAATTTGTTTTTAAAAATAAAAAAATTGCAATCCCAATTAAAATCAGAAGAGAAGTTTTTGGAGTAGTTTATTTGCGCGGAACTGATTTAAAAAAACACCCCGACGAAATACTTGAAAATTTAGAAACTATTCTCGATGGAAGATTTAAATATGAATATGATTCAATCGGGCTGAGGAAAACTTTCAGACGATATCTCGGCGAGGAAGTAATGAAAAAAGTTCTTGAGGACAAATCAAAAGATGTTCTCTTGGGTGAAAAGCACAACTGCACAATTTTATTTGCTGACTTAAATAAATTTACAGAATTTACAAATAAAGTTCCTGCAGAAAAAACAGTTGAATTTTTAAATGATGTCTTTGGAGCATTAATTCCAATCGCAATAAAAATGAAGGGAACTGTAAGTGATATAATCGGCGATGAACTCATGGTGGTGTTTGGAAGCCCGTTTGAGCAAAAAGACCACGCAGCCAGAGCAATAAAAACTGCCAAATTAATGATGAAAACAGCAAAACCTTTTTTTAAAAAGCATCTTCATGAAAAAGGAGGCCTGTCAATAGGCATTGCTTCAGGAAAAGTTGTTTCAGGAAATGTCGGACATAATGAATTTATGAGTTTTACATTTATTGGAAAAAAAGTAAATTTAGCTTCCAGATTAACTTCCCTTGCAGGAAAAAACCAAATACTTGTCGATAAAACTACAATAGACAATGCAAAGAATTTCAAAAAAAGATTTTTTGGAAAAAAAATTTTAAAAGGATTTTCTAAAAAAATAAATGTTTATGAAATTTTATAAAATAAAAAAATAAAAAAGTTAAAACTTAATAGGTTTTTTCCTGTCTTTAAATGCAACAAACCCAATTACAACTAAATACAAAATTCCTCCAATCTTTGGAATTATGCTCGACAAACTAAACCATCCAGGATATTTTCTTTTCTCGAAAATTCTCCATGTTGTAATTATCATTAATACAAATAATGCAATCCATCCAAGAATTGGAATAAATATCAAAAATACCCATGCCCAATGAAATCCTCCTAATTGTAAAATCATGGAAATATTCGCAATAGGAATCCATGCTAGGTATGACTTTTTGTATTTCAGTTTTCTTGCAATAGTCATCCACGAATATGCAGTGTAAACATAAAGTCCAAGAACAAGTAAAATCGCAAATACAATCCCAAAAGCAAGAAGCCCCCCGAACATGCCTCCTAAAAAAATTTGTTCCACTGAACTGCAATCAGGACAAAATTCTTCAAACATTTTTAACCTCCTTTTATATTAAGAATCTAAATAAACTATTTAAGGGTTTTGGAAAATTAAATTACCTTCCGAACAAGGTGAGGATTTTCACAACCCAAAATTCTCAATAAAATTCTCAATTACTTTATATTCAATTAAAAAATCCTGTCCCTTTTTTGTCAACTGAAAAGTTTTCTTGTCATTCTTGTCAATTTCAAATTTAATAAAACCCTTTGAAACTAATTCATTTACATATTCCTTAAACATCTGCGGCGACAAATTCGACGAATACAACAGCCTCGTTGGTTTTATATTATTCCTGCTCTTCATTATAACATTTAAAATATCCTTTATGATGTCAAGCCGCTCCCGTTTTTTTGCCATTTTCTAACCACTTCTCCTAGTTATTTTTACAACCCCATATAAAAACAATAAGAAAATAATTATATTTGACAAATAAACTCCGACAATTATATTTTTATCCCAATTAAAATAAAGCGCAGCAAAAGTATTTCCAAGCCATGCAAGAAAACTCAAAACCATTGCCAAAAAATAAAATTTCAAGAATCTCCTCTTTCCTCCTTTTTTTATATAATTATTATAACTTATCAAACTTGCAAAAAAGAAAAGCGCAACCTGTGAAACAAACATAACTGAATAAGTTGCCCAAAGAAAATCAAGAACTGCAATTATTGCGCTCATAACATAAAACAAAAATATTCTCCTGTTTAATAGCGACGTGTAATGGTCTTCGTTTTCTTTTTCAATCCTCTTCCATAACAAACTATATAATAAAAAAAATCCCGCCATTACAAGAAAAAATTCAAACACAAAATTAACAAGACTTGAATATTTCCCTCCGACAAAATCAATTAAAATCGGCGCGCCCAAAATATATCTTACAAAAAACGCAATTCCATAAAAAAAGAATGCATTTCGAAAATACCTAATTCCATTATGAAAACTTAAGTGAAACAATCTGTCAGTTCGAAAAACTATAAACGCGCACACAAAACCAATTACAAGCGCATAAGCAATCTTGAAAATTTCCTTGTTTGCTAAAATAAGTTCATGCATAAAATTTTGAAAAATCCTCCTTATTTAAAGTTTTATATACTTGAAATCTATCTCTATATTGGTTAATTTTAGGATGATTTTATTTTCTTCCAAAGGAATATTTATAGATTTATCCTCTATATTTTTCTTTCATGTGCTTTATAAAGTATTTTTTTCTATATATTTTATATCGAATAAGATATACTCTATTCAAAAAACAACCCCTCAAAAACCAAAAGAGAGACCAAAAGAGCAGCATGATGGCGAAATCCCCTTTTCAATATCTCGCTCATTTTTCTTAACCCCGGTCTCTCTTACCCCCTTTAATTTATTTATAGATTCTAAAAATTTCTTTCTAACTTTTCGAGCAACTTTTAAAATTTCTTTTTTGTTAGTTACAAAAAAAGGATAAGATTTTTTATTGACTAATGGTTCCCTCGGCTTAAAATTTAAAATAATTTCTGTCTCAGCCCCGAAGGTTTTCCCTTTTTCATCTTCAATATTTATATTAACCGGAGTAAACCATTTATTATGAAACTCCCATTCCCCGATTATATTTCTTTCAGTTCTTGTAATCTTCCATGCAGTCCCCCAAGTAGTTGCGCCTTTTAGAGGAATTGCAATATAAGAATTAAAATTAGTACCCCAAACATTCCCAAGTATTTCTCTAACAGAAGAAGGAATATCTTTCCATGACTGAACAAATAATCCATAATTTTTCAGCTTTGCTCTGAATCCTTTTGGGGCCCTTCCAATTAAAGCCCTAATCATATCTTTATGAGCATTCGCCCCATATCCAAAATAAAGAATCTCTTTTTCCATTTAAATTTAATGTAATAAGTTTTTTAAAATGATTGCTTACAGATTATCTGTTTATTCTTCCATTTTATTTTGCAAAAAAATTATTTAACAAACTCCCCCAATTCCAAAAACTCAATTTCTTCTCTTGTATTTTTTAAATCTTTAAATGTAAATTCCTGAGTTTCTTCGTCCATTGCAACGCAACAGTCTTTTATTACTTTAATTTCAAAATCCCTATCATATGCTTCTTCAACAAAACTTCTCACACACAAGTTTGTTAAAATTCCGCAAACAACAACTTCTTTAATTCCTGAAAGTTCTTCTTCCATATTTGTTTTGAAAAACAGACTGATTTTATTTTTTGTAATTATCACATCATCTTCATCATTCTTAATTTCATTAATCAGTTCAACATTTCGACCTCCTTTCATAAATGCTTCTTCAGAATCTTTTTCAATATGCCTTGAGAAAATAATTTTATAATTTTCCTTTCTGCAAAAATCAATTAATTTGTTTGTCCTGTTAATCACCTCTGAAATATCCCCAACAAAATATTCTGAATCTTTGTCAATCCATTCATTTTCAAAGTCAATTAAGACTAAAGCTTTTGTTGCCATAAATATTTTTATGAAAAACTATTAATAAATTTATCTCAACAGTATTGCGAAGCACTATCCTACATAAGAGGCATTATTAGTTGTTGTTTCAACTTTTGGTTTTTTAGGAAGTTCCTTATTTTTTAATTCTTTTTTTGTATTCTTAATATTCTCTTCAATCATTTTTGGCAAATTTTTAAGTGTGCTTTGCGGCAAAACAATTCTTGCAATTGACTGCTTTTTTAATCCGTCGAAAAAAATCAATTCTGTGCATGCTTCTTTTTTTAGTTTTCCTGTTTTTGTTTTTTCTCCTCTGTAAACAGTTGAGACTGCAACTTCATGCGCAAACAAAGGCGGGGCATGTCCGATTTTTAATTCCATTGAAATAAAATAATAAAAAGACTATTTAGAGTTTTTGGTTTAAGACAGTATCTCCGATGAAAATTCGTAATTCTAAAATTTAAAGAAATATTAAAGTAGGGCAAAGCCCTACTTACTCATAGATACATGAGAAATGTAATAAAAACATTCTCAAATAAATGTCTTTCGCTT
>JASFEO010000009.1:0-46218 GCA_050124795.1 Candidatus Pacearchaeota archaeon | reverse complement strand
CTCATTATCGTAAATTTCTTCATCGGACTTTTCCCACCTGTTGATATTATCCATAATCCTATCTACTGATTTATTTATTATTAATGGATTTATCTTATCTGTCAAAATATATTCACTTATTATTTCCCCTACCATAAGTGCGACTTCACCCCGCATATAAGATTTAATAGCTTCTAACTTTAATTGTTTTTGCCAAGTTTCCATAATCATCCCCTACTCCATGCACCAACCTCTACACGCTCCACTTTTGGTATATGGACATTTCTTTTTATCTTTAAAGCATTTACCATTGACTTCCTTGCACTTATTTCTTCCGTATTCTTCATAGAATTTATCTATTTCTTTTTGGTTTTCCCTATTCATTTATTTATCCTAACTGGTAATTTTTCTGGTTCTTTTACTGGTATTTCTTTTGGCTGGACAATCGGCTCTACCCTTAAAATTCTTTTTGGTTCACCTATTTGTGTCATTTTAACAGCTCCTTTTCTAAATAATCTTTATAATAAATAATCGGTACTTTATAATAATCCTTAAGCGATTTTATAACCTTATCGGTTTTAAATTCTTTTACTATTGTTTCATAATCTTTGTCTTCGTTATCGTAGAATGAGTATGTTCCACCACTTAAATAAACTGGATATCTATATATTGAAACCTCCTTATCATCTTTCTTTTGTTCGGTTTCATTTTTTGCTTTCTTTACCTTGAATGAAAATTTTAATTTACTACAGTTGTGGGTGAAAAATATCTCTTTAATTTTAACCTTTTCAGCCCTATAACCATCAGAATGTTCTATGACCTTTCCCAATAATTCAACAATCCCATATACGGAGATATCCTGGGGTATTGATTCTTCGGTAGTAGAAGCAAAACCATTACTAAAAGTAAAAGTAAATTGAGTTATATTATTATTAATATTTAATAAATTCTTAATAAAATCAATTTTATATTTATTAGCATAAAATCCACATTCACAATTAAAATCTGGGACTTTATGTTTGGCTTCTTTTAAACACTTGGCTTCGGCAATTCCATTTTTCCAGTAGCCGGCTTTTTCGCCAGCCCCATTACCAATTAATCTAAATTCCCATTTACCTTTAATTTTATAAAGCCTTACATTCCATTCCCTATATCCAATTATAGGTTCAATAACTAATAATTCTTCTTTGTCTTTGTCCATATTTCCTCATCCCATTTCTTATAATATTTACATTCCCTTATCGGAACTGAATTACAAATAGAACACTGCATACTTTTACAATCATTATCACCACAGGTGGCGCATAAACATTTATTGCAAATTTTTAATGTTTTTGTTTTCATTTTAGTAAATCTGGGTTTTCATAGATGTTGCCAATGATTTCACAATTATATTCATTAATTAAATCTATAAGAGTAAAATCCCAATAATCTTTATTAACATAATCCCAACCCTCGCCTATCCAACCAAAGTGATTTTTGGTATTATATTGTTCTCCATCTTCATAAACTTTTAATTTAATTTCTAAACAATCATAAGGTCGCGGATAATTTTCATACCAACCCATATGATGAGCTATAATTAAACATTTAACAATATCTCCCTCATAAATCTCTTTACCATTTTTGTCTTTAAGTCCTGTATATTGCATTATTTCACAATCTTTAAAAAAATCCCTACTTCTTAATTCCATTAGTATTGTATTCTTTGATGTTTGTTCATATGTAACATCTGTTCCATAGGGAAAATGCAATTTAAACATCTTCTTTTCTTTTTTATACCAAGCTCTAAATTTAATCTCTCTCATTTTGTTTTTATCTTAGTAATTCTAATTTCTTCCTAAGTTCATCATTTTCTTTTTGAAGTTCTAAAATCTTCCATACAAAAATCAAATCGGCTTTATCCACAATTTCCGTAAGATGTCTCGCAATATCATTGGCATATTGAAACGTAACATCCTTATAACTTATTAAATATTCGTAAAATTCCTTTTCTATTTCTCTCATTTCATCTTATCCTTGATATATATATTGATTTTCTTACCTTTAAATTCTTATCCTTATACCAGCTGCAATAACATGATTTTATATTTTTGATTTCACCCTGTATTAAACATTCATTATCAATCCAATTTTTACAGTTATGACAATTGTGTATCTTCATAAATTCATCAGTGACAAAAGGTGTATTAATTGTCTTTAAAGTTCTCAATGCTCTAAATTGTTCCATTAGTTCATTGTTTTCTAAGTTAAACATTTATTAGGTCATTTAATTTATTTATAAAATCTTTACTTGGTTTTAAAATTATTTCCTGTATATTATTTATGTATTGTCTGGAATATCCTAATTGCTTTTCTAAATCCCTTAATCTTAATTTTTTCCTCATTTTTCTAATTTGCTTACTTATCCTGTAACGCTCTAATGTCTCTTGCCAGTATTCTTTATTACTTCTCATACTTTCTTCCTGATTTAAGCGTATATATACACTTTAAAATTGATTTTAGGGGATAGTTTTTACTGCTATCCCCCGTAGTCTCAGGAGAATATATGGGTTCAAGTCTATTTTTTATTAATCTTATCATTATTTAATATTTAGAAAATATTACAACTATTAGGGTTTTATTTCCCCAGGACATAGTTTTAATACCTACGGATTTGTAAACAGGATTTAATATTACGGCTAAATGAGTACTGCTTGAAACCCATCTATCAACAATAATTTTTGGTTTTGTCGAGGGTGGCATCCTGCCAAAAATCTCTCCATATCTACATACTCTCGAACCATCTGCATAGTAATGATTGAAGTAATTATACTTTATTATAAACTCACATCTATCATAAGCTACATTCATCAACTTTGAACTTATTTCAAGTCTATTTAAATTATGATCTTCCCTAATATCATTAATTATATTTAAAGTATTCAATTCATAATTGCCTATTTCTATTGGCATAGCAAATAATGTTGATGGAATTGAGATAAAAAATATAATTAAAATAATTGTGACTATTAAAAATATTATTCTATTTCTTTTCATTTTTTCAATGCTTAAATCTACTATGCTCGAAATCTGGGTTAGCCTTTTCAAGCTTAATAAGAAGAGCTTCTAAATCTTCAACGTATTCATCAATATCATTATTTTCTGGAGCAGAAATCATTTTATTCTGTTCTTCCTGTACAATATGCCACAAAATATCTAGTTCATTTTGTGTAATACTAATATTCATTTTATCTCCTTTCTTCACCAATATTATCTTCATTATAAAACAGCCTTTCTATTGATACTCCCAAAAAATTTGATATTAATTTAATATATTTTTTTTGGGGATAGTTTTTATTTTGTGTCCAATTATTAACACGTTGTCTACTTACGTTTAAGGCTCTTGCGAGGTCTGATTTAGTAATACGCTTCTGATATAAAATTTCATTTAAATTATTCATAGTTTTTATTATAAAGATTATTTTTAACTTGTCAAGTGTTATTTTACCCATAAGTCAAAAAAAAATAGGGATAGCATAAATTAATATACTATCCCTAAGTGGTGGACGTGAGGAGAATTACACTCCTGTTGATAAATATAATGGCTATCAGGTAACCTGACACCAATATATCTACCCGAACTTGGACACGCCCAGAGGTAATACCCATGAAGATATTACTAGTAACATCTTAATTATATCAAATCAAATAAAAATTACTATTGTTTTTTGTAGACATCATAGATACCGCTTGCAATCAAGCCCGCAAATATAAATCCCATAACTGTATCGCTCGCATAGATACTGACTGCATACAATCCAGCACCTACCACTACCGACATAAGGGTATAAAATATAGGTTTGATTTCAGGTAACTCTGACTTTATTCTATTTATTATGGCTATTGTAATTATTGCTATTGTTGCAAAGTCTAATACTATATTATCCATTTTTCACCTCCTTAGCATCTACTCCACCCGCAACTGACACACACATAGCAGTTGCCTCCATTTTGTAATTTTGAACCGCACTCTGGACAGACATGATTTTCTATGAGTTTATTTATTTCACTATTTGTCATTCTGCACATGGGCGGTATTCCTACATTCTTTTCAGTATTAATTTGTTTTTCCATTCATTCCTTTCTTTTAAAATTTATATATGATTTGCATAAAATGTAAGTTGATGGCTTACGAATAATGATACATTTTGTAAGTTATTACTTGACAGTTATGTTCGGTTATTGTGAATATGGTAAATTAATGTACATAATTGTAGTCAGTTTATACAACGATTGTAGTATATATTTACAATGTGTAATAATGCTTACCGTAAAGAATAAACGGGTGCTTGCGTGGAATTATAATCTGATGTACATTAAATTTATCTTTAACAAACTTGACTACCGATATACAATACTGCCAGTTGGGAAAAGGTTTCTTAAACCACTCCCAAGCTAACTGGAAATCACACATACAGCCATTTTCCCAGAAGCCAAAATCCCCGCCTGATTTATTTGAAGCACAGCAAAAACCTGCCCTATGGGTATGCCCCATTATTCCACTTACCCATTGTTCATACAATTCATTCTTAGCAGTATATCCAGCAAACTTTCTTACCTTTGTACCGTGCTGATAGTGAAAGTCATTATAAACATATTCACTTCCGTAAGGGATAGACTTATATCCAAAGTCTTTAAGCCCTATCTTTTCGTTCATATCTATAAGACCTTCTGACGCATGGTGTCTCGACAAGTATGAGTTAAACCTATCTTCGTGATTGCCATACAGGAAAATCTTGTCCGATTTTTTAACTGCCTCTGCTACTTTTGCATTTGCTATATAACCAGCTTTAAAATCCTGTGCTATGGTAGTTATCCTATCTTTCCTTGTATCAAATTGAGAGAGTGACGGGCAATCTACTTGGTCACCGAGATTGATTAATTTATCCGGTTTTAAATCCTTAGCAAACTTTAATACTAAATCAAGTATTTCTTTATGATAATAAGGTGCATGTAAATCATTTATTACAAGGTGCGTTTCAATAGAATTTTTGTCTAAAATGAGAACCTCCCTGTTGAATTATAAATGGCTGGTTTTGTGTTAGGTTCGGATAGAAACCCCACCGGGAATATATCGGATTATTCCGCCTATCCGTTTTTACGTTATTCGCTGTTACTCCGAATTACCAGCCAACCCGTTCATAGTCTACTGGCGGTTTTTGCGGTACTTACGATTACCAACAGGATATTTAAGAGGAGCTACCCCACCGCCAACCTATTATTCCGGAAGTTTTTGTTATAGCAGAACGACCTAAACTGCTACGGTGGGCGTAGGATAGCTAATCCAGTCTTCAGACCGAAGTCTTTATACTTTACCCACCATATGGGGCAAGTTAAAAATAAAACTCTGACATAATCTTATCTCTTATATGCTCTATATAAATTTTAGTATGCTTTTTAAATATCTTATTTATTATTATCTTTATTATCTTTTTCAAGTTCTCTCTCCAGTTTTTCTATTAAATCAAGTACCTTACCATTACTTAGACCTTCTGGATTTAACAGATATTCAAGTATTTTTGCTATTTCAGTTTGGGTCAGTTCTATTAGCATTTATCTCCAGTCACAATGCACTCCCCATGAGTAAATCTTAAACCATGTAAATCTTGTATCACATTCATTTTTAATGAATAAGTAAAACTCGTATGGAGTCATTCCCCTTGGTGTTTTTAGGTCAACTGCTTTTCCTAATTGGTGTTGCGATTTACGTTTATAACCGTCACATGTACTTAATTTTTTTTTATAAAGATAATACTGATAGATTGCAGTTCTCCAGAAGCTATTAATAATAATCATTATTTCCCCAGCTTTATTTCTATATCCTATTGCTGGGCTTTCCTTGTATCTCCTGTTGAGCTTATCTCTTATCTTTTGAGTTTCTCTGGCAGTTCTAATAACATTGGCAATAAATTCTATTGTGGGTTTCACACTACGCCTAAAGACTAAACCCATTTTTACCACGCTACTCCAGGATTCACCAAAAACTATATTGCGAGTTAGCTTATCGTTATAGCATTGATAACCATCATAGTCTAAATCTTCGGCTGTCATATTTCACCCCCTATTCATAAGCCATATATACTTGTAATTTTTTCATCCAATAATCAGGTGTAAAATGATTTACTGCTTTTGTAATTAAATCAAATGTAGTGAGTTTACCTATTACACCGTCAGGTACAAGACCATTAGCTGTCTGATATGCTTTTACCTGGTCAAGCGTCTTACTTCCATATATACCGTCGTATCCACCCTCATTTTCAAACTCATATTCTTCCTGTAGGATTTCCTGTAACCATCTAACTTGATTACCCTTTGAACCCACTTTAAGTAATTTTAATTTCATATCATCATCCCCTATTGGTATTTTTATATTAGGTATCGGAGCTTTACTGTTTACTAAATCTAAATACTGTCCGTAGTACCCGCTTCTTTGATGTCCATTTATGTTAAAACACAGTTTATCCCAGCTTGATGTATTCCAGGGAAACTGCGATCTGTCTAAGTTGTTAAATACATTGCATACATTAGAACAGCCAATACGTTCTGCATGTCCTATTTGAAATTTCAGAATATTCCAACCCTTAGAAGTGGCTATATCTGAATAAAAACATTCCGTACAGTCTATCGGCTTGTTATAAGTGTCCGCCCACCTTTTAAAGACATTTGCAATATCTCTGCATTTATCATCTTCTTCACAATCACCCTGTAAGTGTATGTCCAGTATGTCAAACTGGCAGTTTTGCAGAATGTATGAATACATATTGCCTTTGCTCATAGCCATCGTGTATTGTTCGTTGCCTGCGCCCATTAAGAATCCGTACCTGTGTGCTATCGGATAAGCAAGATTAATTAACTGTGCATATCTTGAAATGGAGATATATTTCATTGGCTCGTTGATTATGGTTATTCTGCTGTTTAACCTGTTGCCACCACGAGCCAGTAGTTCCCTACAAGTATTATCCACCATTAATTTCCATTCAGTATCGGTAGGGATATGTCCAGAATTATCATTACGATTAGTACAGATATTGAATATAAGATACTGTTTGTTTTTTATAGCTTTATCCACTACGTCCCAGCAGCGGGAAGTTGAGCCGATAAACCAGCGTGTTTCAACGCACCGACCCAAACTCATACTTGGGCTCAGGGCGCAACTTGAACCTATACGGATACTCATAAATTTATAACTCCCATTATTATTGCAGATATAATACCCAGACCTATTACGGAAAATATCCCCAAAAGGATTTTGTCATGCCAGCGGAGTTTATCTTCGTGGCTTTTAAGTTTATTATTCTGTTCTTTATTTTTGACAAATATTGCTACTATGAGTTCCTTGGATGGCTTATGCATTAAATCCGTAATGCTAAGTTTGTCAAATTCTTCTATCTCTGGTTTCTTTGCCATATATCCCCCCAATAAAAAAGCACTCCAATTAAGAAGTGCTTATAATAATTTAGTTTTATTTGTTTAACTTATTTCACTTTGTCCATTTCAAGATTTATAAAGTGCATAACTCTATTAAGATAAAAGACTAATGCAATATTATCACAATTTGCTTCCCATTCTATCTTGTCGGGTTTTACCGTGATTTGTATTTTTATGTCTTGAAAATCTTTTTTAATTTCTCGATTCAATATGTTCCTTTATCAAATAATCTAAATCGTATCCCAATGAATTTGCTGTATATATTAATTCTCTAATTTCTTTCCATATTGAGAATTTAGAATTATCAAGATTGTAATCTATATCATTAATATTTGATTCAAATTTTTCTAATTTTTCTTTTATTTCAATATTATCAGATTTTAATTCTTTTATTTCTATATTCTGCTTATGTATAATATTGAATAAAATTCCTACAATAGTAAATAAAATAATAATTATTATTAATATAAATATTATTGATTTATTTATTCTCATTTTTAATCCTTTCATTATCCCAGTATGGACTTCTACACTTAGGACAAGTAAGAGGTTTTTTCTCTTTTCTCGGAATCCAGATATGCTCACATCTTTTACATTTTAATTTTAATAATTTCATATCATAAGTGTATAGCATATCTGTATATATGTCAAGTGTTAAATTAAATACTTGAAATTGTTAAATCAAGAATTATCGCCACAACTACTCTACCCAATCTACTCGAAGTTATCTTTAATTTTTTCCAACCAGCAGTAGTTGAAAGTTCACCCACTATATTATAATCTATTGAAACAGGTGTATCATCGCTTATAAGAGAACTTCCATATCCTGAACCATTGTCTACATAAATATTTACTCCAGTAGGGTCTGTACTTTCATAAATACCGAAGGTCAATGAATGTGTGTGATTTGATACAGTATGGGTATGATTGCTGACAGTATGTGTATGTGAACTTTCCGAACTTGATGTTGTACCCGTTACTGAATGTATATGATTATCTGAATATCCTGTATAATGTTCTCCAACACTATGAGTATGATCACTGTAAGCCTGAACATCGGTTACACCATTTAATATTGAATGATAATGACTATTCGTGCCGACTCCTGTAGAAAATGTACCCACATAATGTCTATGATTTCCTCCAGAACTTGCTGTTTGTCCAGTAACAGTATGACTATGAGAAGAACCCGAGCTTGTAGTCTGGCCTCCACCACTACTTGAAGTCTGTCCTCCTCCACTTGCCGCACCTTTAGAATAAGCCCTAAAATTCCTGCCAACTATATGAACCCAGGCACTTTTAATCTCATCTACATTGGGAGGCATATAAAACTCACACTCTAAAGGATAAGAACTGTCTAAACTATCATCAAAGTTATAGGGAAGTACATTTCTTAGCTGTGCATAATGTTCTGCATAAATAGAATTAGCACGAATAACCGACGCCTGTAAGTATCCGAACTTTACTGCCCCTGCATTTATAGCAGTCTTATCATTATCATAAGGCATCGCACTTGACAGTCTTCTATAATCATCTACTAATTTCTTTGATATATTTTCCAGGCTATTCGTAAGTTCAATACTCATCAATGTATGGTTCAGTAAGTCTTTGGTTATCTTTTTTACCCTGCAATCTACATTAAGTCCTAAATCGGAATCATAGACTCTCACAGTATCACCTAAAGCAATTGAATCATCTGACCATGTATCTTTCATCGCTTTCGATAGGTCTGCCATATTTACTAAATAACGCTCTATCGGACTGTCGTACTGGTCAAGGTATTCCTGTGCGTATGCTTTAAGCTCATCGACATCATCAAAAGTAGTAAAGAGTGCCACTTCTTTTGGATTTTTATAATCATCAATATTGGCACTCTCTAAATATATTTCACCGTCAAATGCCCTAATATAATCAAACCTTATTGTATTTAAAGCATCTGCATTTGCTATCTTTAGACCGATATAACGTATTGCGTTTTTATTTGCATTTGCAATTCCCGATATATCCCATTCTTCCTCCTGCCATTCGTTAGCAGTATCAATCGTCACATTATAAGTATTATCATCCCAGGCACTCTCGCCCATTCCAAACTTTAGGTTTGTACCAGTACGGGATGATTTTATCCAATATTTTAATTTTGTATGGTCAGTCAAATCAAGCTCGCTGCCAGCCCCTAAATCCCTTGTGAGGGTATCATTTAGACTATCGGTGGCAGCAGCGATCAGTTTAAGTGAAGCCTGGCCATGCTTTCTATCAACCGTGTCAGCACTCTTTACAAGATTGGTCTCATCTGATGTAGTCCAATCTGCAAGCACATCACACTCTTCCATTATTTGAGTATTTATAGTTATGTTGTCATTGCCATAGGGATAAAGACGGGTAACAATTTTTGATTGGTCTTCTTCTTTTTCAATATAATCACTATTCTTATCATATCTTATTTGTACTTTCTTAGTATCATCTCCAATAGTAGATTTAATATCTACTGTCCTGTCCTGATTGAAATATACTTCCCCGCCGAATGTCTCAAGTAGTAGAGTTATACCACGCAGTACCGTTATTCTTCTATCACTGTCCATATTCTCGGTTCCAAGATTATCAACATCTCCCACGCTCCAGGTAGTATCTGCAAGTAAGTTTGTAAGGGCAGTCTCAGCCGATACACTATTATATTCAAATGCTTCTACCGTGTAGTCATTTAGCTCAGTCATCAGATGGTCTAATTCTATATCAAAATAAGTCCTACCTTTGAGCTTTATTTTTTTAAGCCTTTTTACAAGATAATTTTCACCTTCTAATTCAACATAGCCTTCAGGTTCGATATAATCATTTGAGGGTATTTGCAATTTTGCAGTCCACGGTCCATTGACTTCTTTTGTAGTTGTTAATTTTATTGCTTTTGTTATATCTATTATTTCTGGAAATGCCGATGGTGATGTACTGGCCGATGGACTGAGTGAGGCTGAAGGCGAAATTGAAGCTGATTCCGAAGAGGAAGGGCTCGCACTTGCAGAAGGACTCAAACTTGGAGATTCGCTTGCACTCTCAGATGCTGAGGGAGAAAGAGATGCCGAGGGGCTAATTGATGCTGAAGGTGAAAGTGAGGCTGAGGGCGAATAACTCGGACTTTCAGATGAGCTTGGTGAAAGCGATGCTGATGGGCTAAGTGAAGCCGAGGGAGTCTCAGATGGTGATTCCGAGCTTGAAGGCGACAGAGATGCAGAGGGACTCAAAGATGCTGATGGGCTTAAAGATGCCGAAGGGCTTAATGATGCACTAACTGAAGATGATGGCGATGCACTTGCGCTCTCGGATGACGACGGCGATATTGAAGATGAAGGTGACAGACTTGCACTTTCGGAAGCACTTGGTGACAAACTTACTGAAGGTGATAAGCTGGCGCTCGCAGAAGATGACGGACTTAAACTGGCTGATGGCGACAGACTTGCACTCTCGGATGCCGATGGTGACAAAGATGCAGAAGGTGACGCACTTATTGATGGAGATTTACTTGCACTTGGAGACAGACTGGCAGATGGCGAGATTGAAGCCGAAGGTGAAAGTGATGCGGAAGGTGATGCACTGGCGCTTTCTGATGAAGAAGGACTAATACTTGCGCTCTCCGAACTTGACGGAGATAGAGATGGACTCTCTGAACTTGATGGAGATAGAGACGGACTTTCTGAACTTGATGGCGAAAGTGAAGCTGACTCCGAAGAGGATGGAGATATAGATGCACTTTCTGATGAGCTGGGTGACAGGCTGGCGCTTTCTGATGAAGAAGGAGATATGGATGCTGACTCACTGGCACTCGGTGACAGACTTGCTGATGGCGACAATGAAGGGCTCTCGGATGAAGAAGGTGATGCTGATGGACTAACACTGGCTGAGGGTGATAATGATGCTGATTCTGAGCTGGATGGTGATAGACTGGCACTTTCGGATGAGGAAGGGCTGAGTGATGGAGATTCCGAAGCACTTTCACTTGATTCTTCTATATCTCCCCATACTGCTATATGGCGGTCATAAGTAGACCAGGAAGATTTAAGGCTATTAGAAGTTATATCACCGCTCTTCATCACTGAAGAACCACCAACAGAACTACTGCCTGCCCTTATTCCTGTATCAGCACTGTAATAAGCAACATAATCACCCGACTGTACCTGTATATTATCTCCAGAAATATCAATATTACTATTAAGACCAGCAGAAACCTCAACCTCTGCTTCACCTATAAAATTATAATTAGTACCATCATCGCGGAAAACTTTTATTTTTACTGTACCGTCAGTGACTGTCCTGATATTTGCATTATGGAATAATCCAGCAACGGTCGCTCCCGTACCTGTATATATTTCCAGACGGGTATAACCAGTTCCAGATGAAGCTTGGTCTATATCGCCATATCCTATAGTTCCAGCCATATTATATATTACCTCTTATTAATTCCTTTGCTTTTCCCCAGCCGGGTATGACATCAGATTCCGTCCAACCTTTAGTAAATTTCTGATTTCTAAATTCTTTTTTTTTCCATCTTGCCCTTATCAAATTACCACCATGCTTTATATCAATATTTGGAAATTCAGATTTAAAGCCTTCGCACTTATACATATTTTGCCATTTGATTCTTCCATGCGTCATAGGTTCAAATCCCATCCTTCTTGAAAATCCCTCTTTTTCTACAAGTGCCACTCTTTCCTCAAAGTGTTTTATTAAAATATCCCTGTAAGCACATAAACCAGATAATTGTTTTGCGTCATAATGCAGAGCATGACCGTCACTCCACCTGAGAAACCATACATTTTCGTTATAATAGAATGTATCTTTTTTAGGCGGTACAAAATCAAAATGGCTCTTATGGTACAGTACATCATGCTCACATAAAAAAACTATATCCGTATCAAGTGTCTTTAAACCTTTTAGTATCTGCTTAAACATAGTCAAATATCCACGCTCAAGATTCATTATTATATGGTCTCCAAACGGTGTCTTTTTTAATGAAACACATATTATTTTTGAACCGTTTACACTTTCCTTTAACTGTTTCTGGCACATCTTCATTATGCCTTCGTCAAGCTCATTGTCTGTGTAATAGACTATTCCTTTTGTCACATCCCAATCAGGAACTGGCTTGAATCTGTCAATAAGCCATGACAGGGGATATTTAGCCTTATCCCATTTACCGTTTATAAATAGGTCTCTTGAATATCTGCGTGCGCTCATTATCCCAGGATTAGGATAGGGAAAACCAAAATCCCCACCCTGAGTCCTGAACATGTGAGCATACCAGGTCTTATGATTTACTTTTACTTTGCCGCCCGACAGCCATGTTTTACACGATACTTCCGTCCCTTGCTGTCCCCAGCTTCCATGCTTTTCATCACATATATCAAGCTCAAACCATTTGTCTCGGGTACACATAAAACAACTGCCCTGTATGGACATAGTCTCAGTTACGCCTGTCTCTTTTAGCTGTTTTTTATATTCGGCTCTCTTTTTATAAGCCCCCCAGTATTGGAAATGCAGGGTATTGTCAAATCTGTATGCAGTAGATTCAGGATTCCTTTTTTCCTTCCACAATATTTCACGTTTCATTTCACCGCCACATTTTTCACACTTGGGGGGAGTGGGGCCCTGATATAGACGGTGTCCACATTTTTGACATACCCAGTCAAAAGCATGCAGATTATACATTATGGGTATCATGGTCCAGTCATCGTGCATTTCCTTTATCATCTTTACATCTATACCCTCATCAAAACTGCAATGAGCATCTACTTTCATAAGATATTTTGCCTGTGATAATCTCGCTGCTTCATTACAGGTAGCTCTCTGGCCAACCGACGTCGTATGTCCAATTAAAGTAATATTAGGAGCTTTGGGGATTTCAGGGATTTTAGTATCGTATCCATCCAGTATCACTATTATCTCAGTATTCCCTCTAATGTTTTTGAGCAGGTTTTCAACCGTGAGCCCTAAGAACATCTCATTGCGGGCTGGAATTATTATACTTAAATCATAAGTTGACATAAAATTTGAAAAAATATAATATTATTAATATGAACAATATAACGGATATATTATCTACAAAGAAAATGGACTTTCCAGAAGCTATGCGACAGGTAATAAACGGTAAAAAAGTCACAAAACTTGAATGGAAAAATAATAATTATTATGGTTTTCTAAATGGTCAATGGCTCATGATTCATAAACCAGATGGAAAACTGTATGTCTGGAAAGTCAATGATGGCGACATGCTCGGTACTGACTGGGTCGTTATCTAATATCTTTTAAATCTTTAAAATTACTTACTACGCTTGTCCAGGGTTTAGTCTTATCGTAGTCATACCTATACTTGAAGTATTTCCATACCCTGCTGTATCTGTACCATTTATCTGCTTCTGGCTCGGTGTCATGCATTATAATATAATCTGCTTTATCCTTTAATCTTATTACATCTATATGTCTTCTTCTTTGCGGCGCATGGTCTATAAAGACAAGACCCCAGTGTGTATTATCAATGTCGGCCTTATCCCAGTCATTTACAATATGGACTTCGTGATAATCTGATTTGTACCTTAACGCTCTTTGTCCCCATCTTTTATTGTTATCATAAGAGATTACCTTCCTGTCGAACGTACAGCACAGCCAATCAAAAAATAATGTAGAAAAATAACCTGTTCCCATTTCAAGTATCGGCCCGCTGCTTTTATCAAATATCCTTGCAATCAAAAGCAGGTGGGTCATCATCACATGCATCGGTTTTTTATTCTTTTTAGCCACCAAACATTTCCTTTCTTAAATCTTTTGCCAGTCCCCAGTGTTGCAGTCTCCATCTTGGAATTAATTTTTTACTTACCTCGGTTGCAGGATTTACTCCATATCCCGTTTTAAAACTTACTGCTGGAATATCTGAACTCCATACAAAATCAGGGTCAGTCTTTATCGTTAAACTTGCAGGTATTTCAAGTTCATCATCACTGCTTGCCCAAATCTTATGGTCCTTAAAAAATCTATCTAATTCTCTTAACCATAGTTTTCTGTCTATCATCTGAGCACCGTTGGAATAACCCTTAAAATGATATTTGGGTGTCTTGTCTTTTTTATTTTTATAGTAGCAAATCCACACTGGCCAGTACCTATAACATTTACCAGAAGTGGTTGGCCTAAAACTAAAATAATCCGGTGGATATAGAAAATCAGATTCAGCAGTCAATATATAATCTGTATCTATTTCACGAAGGCCTATCTGTATTTGCCGAAATTCATTAAGATAGCAGTTATCATGCATACCTACACATATATTCCTACCGAAGTCTATGGGCTTTTGCGATACTGATACCAGCGGCAGGCTTCCCTTATTTTTTAATATATTCTGTTTTACCTTATTTTCAAAGTATTCATCTTCCCTGTTTGCAGTATAGTAAAGAACGGCTACGCTCAACATCTAAACATCTCTTTTTCTAGATCCTCCGTACTTCCCCAGTAAGGCAGGTAATTAGATTTAACATCCTTTATTATTTCTGTCATAGGATTTATACTGTGTCCAGTCTTAAAATCTATTGCTGGCCTGCCATGCCAGGTATATTTCTTATCGGTTTTTATATGGTATCTAATATGTAAATCTTTAGGCAGAACCTCATCTATTTCAGACCACACCTTGCGACCCCTAAGTATTTTGTTTTTATTGTCAAGCCACAATTCTCTGTCAATAAGCTGTGCGCCATCGGAATAACCCTTAAAGTAAAATGGCTTTCCTCTATAATGTACCCATACATTATCGTATCTATAACACTTCCCCGATTTCCTGGGTTTAAATGAGAAATACTCGGGCGGATACAAAAAGTCATCATTTGCGGTAAGAATATATTCTGTTTTAATAGCTTCAAGCCCTATCTGTACTTGCCTGTCTACATTCAAATAACATGGGTCATGGACACCGACACAAATATTTTTTCCAAAGTCAAGCGGTTTCTGTGATACTGATACTATCGGCAAATCCCTTTTTAACCTGAGTATGTTCTGCCTTATTATCCTGGCGAAATACTCGTCTTCATAATTGCCAGTAAAATATAGTATCGTTATCAATAGACCGTCCTTGTTATTATGCTTTTATATCCTAATTCCCTGGCCATAACTAATCTATGATTGCCTTCTATAATTCTATTATCAAGTCTTATCAGCACTGGCTTTTTAAACCCGTTCTTTTTGACATCATACATAAGTTCAATCTTATCCCTTACGAACCTGTCAATCCTGCCTCTTGACCAGCCGTCCTCTGCTCTTGCCCTTAGGACTTTTTTATAATAAGTATTATCCCTTGTATCTACATTGTCTGATTCCAGTACTTTCCTGAAAAGTTCAGCAGTTGATGATTGAGGTATTCTATTGTACTTGTCCTTATTTTTAGGATTCCATAAATCTTTAATGGGCTTTCTTTCCAGACCGGATTTAAACAGTATGCTCCACATTTCCCTGGGGTGCGGGTCTTTCTCCGGTGATACATAGTAAACTTCATTTACCGGCTGCCAGTTCCTAAAATAATATTTTAAGTCATTTAAACTTGTCTTTGCTTTCCAGTGAATCTGTTTTCTTACCTTTGCTGAGACTACAAGACAGTAGCAAGTCTTATATTGTATGGCGTCCATTATTGAAATAAAATCCTGTGCGGTCAGGTGATAATGAAAGTTTGCCATCAAAATCAAGTCAGCTACTGGAAGCTTATCAAAATCAAAATGCTCGCCTAATTGCTCGTTTATTACTTCATAATCCTGCTCGTTTTCATCCCTGTAAATTTCCGCTATGCTTGCCGCGTTCCTGCTTTTATCAATTCCTATGACACGCTTGTATCCTTTTTCTTTTGCAAGTCTTAAATACAGTCCTGCATTACAGCCAAACTCAATAAATATCTGTTCAGATACACATTTAGGTATAAGTGGTTTTATGAAATTGTCCCACTTACCCTCATTGCAGAACTTTGAATACCTGCGGTCTTTCCTATCCCCTATATCCATACCATCTATTTCAATGTTCTGGTGTACTTTCATTCTTTTACCCACATCCAGCTTATTCCCCTTGACACTGTACGTTCATCCTTTAATACAAACCAGGGATGAATACCATAAGCGTATGTCCAGCCCTGCACAACGTCTTTTACCTGAACATATAGCTTACTATTAGCACTCCTAAAAAAATCATGTCCTGCAACTATACCGCCAGGTCTTACTTTTTTTGACCATTCCGCTATATCGTTTGTAACCTGCTGAAATTCATGGTTTGCATCAATCCAGACAAAATCAAGACTGCTGTCATCAATGACCTTGACCGCATCCATGCTCCATGCTTTCATTATTATACAGTCATATCTTGCCAGTACTTTTCTTGCTACCCGCTCGTATTCGTCAAGTGTATCCTGGCTTCTGAAATCCCTATAAGTAGGGTATTTCTTCCATTTGTCTATGCAGTACATCTTAAGTCCCGGTATAGTCTTGCATAGTAATTCCGAATACTGACCCTTAAGGACTCCTATTTCTGCACCGACCTTAAATTTAAGTTCCTTAAAAAGTTTAGGGAGCTTTTCCCATCTGCCGCAGTCTATATTAAACGGAGACCTCTTATTTAAATCTATCTTATATTTTTTTATTATATATTCTAAAGTCTTATTCAATTGGATAATCTATAAGCTGTTGTTTTATTATATCCTGTACTTTTTTGCTGTATAACTGATTTTCCCAATCTTCAGGCCAGTTAGGCATTGGCATAAACTTTTCAATGAGCCAGCTAAAATCATGTATCCTTTTTTTATCCCTGTTATTTACAAAATAATCAAAAGCATAGGCATTACACTTCCTTGTATCCTTTTTGGGGAGAAAATACATCCTGCCGTATTCTCTGCCTTTGTGCAGATGTGCATACCGGGTATTCTTATTCGTTATCACCCTGCCACCGCGCATCCATGTTTTAAAACAAAGTTCTTCAGCTTCCATACCCCATCCAGTAAATCCTTTTATCTGCATAAATTCATTCTTTTTATACCAGCTTTTATGCATTACCCACATTGAAGCCTGACAGGTTATCGTGTCATCTATTTTTATATCCTCTCTTTCAAGTGTCCTATCATCCCACTTAAAACCATGAAATCCCATTGGCTTAAACTTTACAGGCCACATAAGATATTCATAATCAATCGGCGGTCGGTCATCGCATTGTTTTTGTATGCACCAATTCTCCGCGTCAAGCCTATTGCGTCTGGGTATTGCAATCCAGTCTTCTTCTAAATCCTTTACAATTATCTCGTCCCATCCATAGTCAAGCATACAGTGTGCATCCAAGCTCATTATATAATCACCATTACATACTGACGCTACAAGGTTTATTGCCTGTCTTTTCTGCGTATGGTAGTTTTTAGGTAATCTTATATATTTGACTCTATCATCTTCCACTACTTCATCTTTTGGAATATCGTATCCGTCCAAAATAGGATATACTTCAATATCCCCGATTGATTTTTCAAGTATATCTTCGACAGTCTTTTTTAGAAATATCTCATTTCGGCTTGGTATTGCTATACTTATCATGCCTTTCCCCTTATGATTACTATTGGCGGTCTTTGATGCCATGCTGGAGAAGGTGAAGCAGATGGGGAAGGGCTTGCCGAAGCTGATTCTGATGAAGATGGCGATAAACTGGCTGAAGGTGATAAGCTTGGAGACTCACTCGCACTTTCGGAAGCAGAAGGACTTAAACTGGCTGATGGCGATAAAGATGCTGATTCTGATGCTGAAGGGCTTATAGATGGTGATTCCGAGCTTGAGGGTGACAGAGATGCTGAAGGGCTAAGACTTGGTGATTCTGAACTTGACGGCGACAAACTTGCAGATGGAGAAAGTGAAGGGCTCTCAGAAGAAGAAGGTGATGCTGATGGCGATAAACTGGCTGAAGGTGATAAGCTTGGAGACTCACTCGCACTTTCGGAAGCAGAAGGAGACAATGATGCTGAAGGCGATAGAGAAGGACTCTCGGATGGAGAGGGTGAAGATTCATCTCCATAAACATAAAATATTAAATCATTAGCAGAAAATGCAGTCCATTCTAAACCACCCACATAGGAACAAAAATTGCCATCATGGGTCGGTGAAGAAGTATCCATTGTATAAAAGATGCAATTATCTACATCTGTCCCTACTCCCTCAATGACTAAAACATAATAAGTCTCATTTTCCAAAGTGATTTTATCTGCACCGCTAAATGTAAATTCTACAAGTTCATAATCTGTATCTATTGTCGTTACATCAACAGCATCAGAAGTTGCAAGAGCAGAACCAATCGGTAAAGATGATGTACCATAAGTACCTGAATGTGCATAAATATATGCGTGTATATTTCCAGTAGGAGAACCGACCTTTTTTAAATAAAAAACAGTACTATGTAATACGCTACCATCACCGGTAAAAGATTGACCCAAAGCTTCAGATTCAAGTTCAAATTTAGAACCTGCATAATCCATATTACTTTCGCTATAACTATCTATAATCTGTACCATTTAAGATAAATAAACCTTTCTCCATATCATTTCTATATCCACATCTATTGAAGCATCATCTGTACCTACCTGTATCTCATTGACTCCAGTAGCAAATACAATCATCTCAGCATCCTCATCACCGCCATCACCAAAACCTGATGGGGAATGAGAGCCATTTAACTTTATTGTCATATTCTTACAGTCAACTTCCAGTTCATCTGCAATATTGAAATTCTTAGTTATATCGAACCTGTTACCCGAAACAGTATTATTTTGAATGTAAATATGGGTCTGTGCTTGATTAAAAGTTATTGTAATAACTGGATAAGTGTAATAATGACCGCTGTTTGTGACATTGTAAGTAGTGTCATCTACGGTGATGCTTGATTGTGTATCGGTATCTGCGGTAGTATCATAAGCAAATGGGTCATTACATATAAATTCAATGTCAAGCAGTCTCCAGGCAGAATAATATCCCCTTATCGTTACTTTATTTACCTGTGCATTAAAATATCTATCAGTCTCATCGGAAAATATTAGCTGGACATCATTGTCATTATAAAGATAAGAAGAAAATGCAGGTATTATTGAGGTAACAAGATTTGAATAGCTTGTACCTACGAGCCTGCCTTCAACTTTTATAATGCGTGGCGGAAATTTTTTACCTACTTCAATCTCGCCATCCCTGTCGGGCGGGTCTAAACTATACCGTCTCTGCTGGTCAAGTATATCCTTATAAACATTATGGGTGGTAAATCCCTTATCGGATGCATCTGTACCATTAAGACTAAAATCTAAACTCATGTTAACCTGCCTCTTACTTGTTGCATGTCATAAAGCTGGTCTGCGATCCTTTTTAGGTCAGCTTCTTCTCTTACTATAAGTTCCGATATATTAAAATTATTTATAATTCCTGTACCGCCCTTTCCTTCGACTCCTGCAAAACTGCCCCTACCTTCTTTTATTGCCCTTACTAAACCAGCTGGCAGTACTGCTTCACCTTTGTAAAGGGGAATGTTTAGGTCGGATGAAAATGTATTTGCTTTCATGAGACCGCCTGACTGTTCTAAACTTGTACCAGTACTCCATCCTGTAGTAATGCTTCTCGGTATTCTATCTAACTGACTTATTATACTACTTACTTTTGCGCTTAACCCTGGAGCTTCCAATCTTGCTGTAATAGTTCTTGCCCTAAAAGCATCATCAAGTTTAATACCCATGACTCTGGCTTTGTCCATTATTTCATCTGCAGAAAAACCAAATTTCATCGCAAGCTGGGCAAATTGGTCAGCTCCTATTCTACCCAGATTAACATATTCTTCTGCAAGTTCCATTGCTCTTTTTTTAGCGTTTTCTTTTTCTTCATTTGTGGTAAGAAGTGAAGTATAGACCTGATACAAATCTTCCAGTGTATCTTTATAGGCATCGTCAAGTTCATTTTCGGATTTTATATATTCATCAGTACCTTCTTTGCCTTCTTTCAATAATTTATTTACTTCTTCTTTTGCCTCTCTTAATCCAATCTCTGATTCCTGTAAATTATTTGTAGCATCGATAGCATCAAATAAAGTATCCATTAAATCATTGAAAGCACTTCTAAGGTCATCAACTGCTTCGGTAGTTTCTTCTATTTCCTCTTTTAATAATCCCTGTGCTTCCGCATATTTTTCAGCTTCCTCTCTTGTAAGTCCATATTGTTCCATTAAAGACTTAATAGCACTTTCATTATCTACGGTTGCAATCTTGGCTTCAGTAGTCATATCTGCATAATCTTCCATAGTATTAGATAATGCTATTGTAGCTCCTATCATAGTATTATCTAATCCTCTTTTACCTATAACACCAAGGGCTTTTTCAAGATTTGTGATAAACTCATCATAATATCTTGATTGGTCTCTTATTGTGGCAATTTCCTCTTTAGATAATTCATTTTTAGCTCTTATTGCTATTTTAAGTTCATCAAATCTACTTTTAGCACCGGCTATAATAAAGGTATTTTCTATAGCTGTCTTTGATAATCTTGACCACCATGTATTTGTTTCTCTTAAAGTATCAGTTAAACCTATGAAATATTTATTCAATAAATATGAGGCAACTATAGTAGCAGCAATCCAACCACCAGTACCAATAGCACCTTTAGCAGTAGTACTTAGAGATGCAAAAGCCGTTCTCAAAGTAAGCACAGCTTTTGTCATTGAACCAATGAGTAATAATGCTGGGCCTATACCAGCAGCAATAAGACCCAAAATTGTTATCCACTTTTTTTGTTCATCATTTAAATCTTTAAACTTCTCAACCCAGGGCTTGACCATATCTATAAATTTTTGCATAACGGGTATCAGACTCTTACCAAGTTCTATCATTGCAAGATTTACCTGTTCCTTAAATATACGCATCTGGTTTGCAGGGCTTTCCAAAGTCCTTGCCATATCCCCTTGTGCATCAGAAGTACGTTCCATAATAGCACCATAACGAGCCATTATCTTCTGGGATTCGGTCATTACCTCGCCTTCTTCTATAATCCCCTGTTTTAAAGCATACATCTGAACCGCTGTCTCATTTACTACAATACCTAAATCCTGCAAAGGTCTCGGCATACCCACTATGCCTGACTTTAATTTATCAAATGCTTCTTCTGGCCTGAGGTTATAAAATGAAGCCATATCGTATGCAAGCTCTGTCATGCTCTTTGACATATCGTATGCAGCTTCCTCGGTCAATCCCATTGATTTAAGCATTACATCAAAAGTACCTACCTGTTTTCTTACTTCATACTCGTTTAATCCTACGCTTTCGGAAAATGCCCTACTCCAATCACGCGCAGCATCTGCCATCTTACCAAGCGATACTTCAAATAAGTTTTCACTTTCAACAACATCCATTGCCATATCAAGTGATTTTTTACCTATAAGGACAAGCGGGGCTGTGACAGCTATGGATAGTTTAGTGCCAAGCGAGGTCATAGTTTGTGCAGCACGCCTGAATTTATCTTCAGTAGTCTTTACAGATTTGTCTACTTCCCCAAAAGCTTTTTTGACACTACTGCTATCTCCAGTTATTACAATTCTAATTTTTTCTTCTGCCATTTAATTTCCTTTTTAATTCTTTTACTTCATCTCCCCAGTCAGCATCCTGGACTTTTTTGAATTTTCTTTTCTGCTCATCCATAAGCTCTTCTTGAGATTCAAAATAATGTTTCATATAATCAAAATATCCCCATAATCTACTTATGGGGATATGTTTGATTTCTTCATATTCTTTGCCGAAAAACTTTAGAAATTGAGCAAATAAATCTATTATTTTAAATGGTTTTTCTTCTTCTTTGCCTCCCTTTTGGGAGGTAGAACTTTTTTTAATACACCTTTTTCTACAAGTATATTTGTATACTGCGTTATGAACTGTTCCAGTGCGGTTGAGCCAAGCTTCTTCTTTAGTTTAGTTATGTCTACATTTTTGTTATTATTTACTATGAGTGATATGACCAATTTTCTCTGGGCTTCTATGTATTCTTCTGGTTTGAATTTCCCTGATAGAAGATTCATCAAAAATACCCAGCTTTCAACATCGGGGTCAGTAAGTATATTGAAGACCATATCATCTATTACAAGTTCTATTTCTTCATTGATAAAACCAGTTAAATCTATTTTTTTATCCATATTGTAACCTTATGCGCTTGGACTGGATGATGGACTCGGTGAAGCACTGCTTGAAGGTGAAGTGCTGGAACTCGGCGAGCTTGATGCTGAAGGCGAAGAACTTTCGCTTGAAGATGGTGATGCGCTTGCACTTGGTGATACACTTGCCGATGGGCTTACCCAGTCAACTGATTGGTCATTCTTGATTGTACCTGTGACTATCTCTGATGTACTCTTTGTAGCTTTACTGTGAACATCAAGATATACAGCTTTTGTAACTGGGTCAAGATGCTTTGCACAACTCAGGTATGTAAGTTCGGGTATTGCAATCTTAAATTCCCTTGCAGAAGAACCGCTCCCATAACTGCAATCAACAGTAAAATCTCCCGTTGCGAGTGCGTCTGTAAGTGCAGTTGAATCACCAAAAAGTATCTTACCGTAAAGCGAATCATTTTCAGTAAATTTAAGTCTCATTGTGACATCAACATCAAATGGACCTTCCAGTAATGTATTTGGCTTATATGTCGTGGTCTGTATTGCTTCCAGATTATTATTTATGGTAATAACAAAGTTAGATATGGTAGTGATAGTTCCGCTGTCAAGAGTATAAGTGCCATCGTGGAACATAAACGGCTCATCTGTCTCATAAGAAGCGGTGGTAGATGAAGATTGTATTTCGGCATCACAGGCCATAAAATTAACGTCCAGAAGTATCGGCTGTGCGGTATTACCAGTTATAACTAACTGATTTATCTTACAACCTATAAACCTCTCAACATTGTCAAGTTTACGCTCTATTGTAAGCCAAGGTATCGTATCAGCTCTTGTTATCGTATGTGTATATACTGCACCTGCACCTTCGGTGACTGCATCCGCGCCTAAAGTATAGGCGAGAATCTCGCCACCATTACCAGGTCTTGCATAAGTCTGAAAAGAACCTCCGGGTCTGTGGGTGACTTTAAGTATCTCGTCAAGTTCCCTATCCGCATTGAGAGTCCTGTTTTCCATCACATCCTGTACCTGTTCAAGTGATTCTTCAGAAGCAAGCCTGACAAAAGTAACAGGAGCAGTATCGGTTGTCTGATCTATTTGTGAAGCAAACCCGACATAACCTTTTGAACTCCTATATCCTGTCATTTCCTTCTCCTTTTCGTTTTTCTCCTTTTATTTTTTAATTTTATTCTTTCCACAATAAAGTCTTTCCTTGCGTGCGCTTCCTTTTCGGACATTTCAGGTACAAGGTCGCCTTTATTGATTATCCTTTTAAAATCAGGAATATATATCTCAACATCTCCTATATATCTTATGATTTTCATCAATCATCCTCCTCCTTATCCGCCACTATTGTTATTTCAATAGTCGCATAAACATTACCATTGCCAGCCCTGACATAATCATTTCGTATTTCCTCTATAGAGTATTTAAGACAGGTCTGATTAAGAGATGGTTTTGCCCTTAAAGCTGAAAGTAAGTCTTCCCCCAATGTCTCCTGGGTCTGCTGTATTGAAGTCTCATCAAACATATAAATAAAAGCAGTTATTGTAAATTTGTAATGAGCCCAATGTGAACTCAGTTCAGCAGGCTCAAAAGTAGCACCATCGTAAAATATGCCTATCATATTGTTTGTATCAAAAAATCTCGGCATATAGTCAAGTGCCCTATTTATTCCATCTACTTCACCGAGTATTGAGGCTAACTGGTCTTTTATATCCGATACGCTACTCATAGACTCTCCAATAATTTTCTAAATGCTTTTTGATAAATTTTAATTATATCTCTTCTTTTTTGTTCCAATGTCTTAAAGAAATAAGGCTGTTTTTTACTTCTGGTAAATCTCATAAATACTTCCTTGCCGGCCTCGCTGAATTTAAGAAACATTCTTTTCGGGGTACGGGCTGGCTCTGCATAATGACCAAGCTCAATAGCTCTTGCATAATTTAGAATTGAATATATTTTTCTATTTGCCAGACTGACTTTTATTGAGCGTGAAAGAGCGCCACTTTTCTTTGGAGCTGCTGCAGATATTTCTCTTTTAAGGAGTCCCAAGGCTTGATTATCAGCAGAGGTCATTACATCAGTGACATATTTATTTGGGCTTGAAATAAATCTTTTAAGTTTTTGAGGCACTTCAATTTTTATACCTAATTGCATTACCTACCCCAATGTCTGCACCTGTAATCATCTAAATCCTGCTTTATATCCCAAGGCATCATTTGGCTTTTTATATTTGCCAGACTGGACTCATCAAATCTGGTCGAAAAATCAATCACTTCGGCTTTAAATACTCTCATGACCCAAGTCTTTAATGCGTTTTTCAGCACATTAGGAACATTAGCTTTTGCCGCTCCCCAGCCTGCAACATAGACAATATCAACATTCTGATAATCGGTAGTGGTAAAAGTATCACTATCAAGTTTTATATATCCTTCTTCTCCATAGACATAGAAATCATCAGAATCTACTTCCTCATCATCTATGGAAAGGGAGGTAACTGAATTTATCGGGTAGTGCTTTAAGAACATATAATCTTTACCATTACCGTCATATATCTCAGAATAAGTGGAACTAATCATCGTGACACCTAAATAATTTTCCATTTTGCCGTTGTAGGCATCCAGAAGTCCTATTAGCAGGTCATCTTTTCCCGTCTGGGCAGCTGGGATATTTAAAAACGACCTCATCTCGTCTAATGTGACTATTGTCGTGTCTGCGACTGGCATAATTTTCTCCTTATAAAGTCAGCCAGCCTCACCATCACTGGCAAAGCTGGCTTTTTATCTTTAAGTTCAAACATCTCTTTTTCTGCATCTTTTCGTATTGCTTTTTCAGTTATTTTACGCATTTAATATCACTCGCTTGGACTTGGGCTTACACTTGAACTTGGACTAAGCGATGCAGACGGGCTCAAGCTGGCCGAAGGTGACAGACTCGCACTCGGGCTAAGTGAAGCAGATGCCGAACTGGAAGGCGAGTATGACGCTGACGGGCTTAAGCTTGCACTGGGTGACAATGAAGCAGATTCCGAACTGGAAGGCGAAGCTGAAGCCGATTCACTGCTGGATGGAGACAAGCTTGCACTCTCAGAACTTGAAGGTGAAAGTGAAGCACTCGGTGAAAGTGATGCGCTCCCCGACGGGCTCTCAGAGCTTGAAGGTGAAAGTGAAGGACTCTCTGATGAACTCGGTGACAGCGACGGACTCTCTGAACTGGAAGGCGACAATGATGCACTTGGGCTCAAGCTTGGACTTTCTGAAGAACTCGGCGATATAGATGCACTCGGGCTAATCGAAGCTGACGGCGACAATGATGCACTCGGACTCAGACTTGCTGATGCACTCGGACTTTCTGATGAACTCGGTGAGAGTGATGCAGAAGGGCTAAGTGATGGAGACTCTGAGCTTGACGGTGAAAGTGAAGCACTTGGCGACAGTGATGCGCTCGGACTTAAGCTCGGACTTTCTGATGAGCTCGGTGAGAGTGATGCGCTCGGGCTGAGTGATGCTGACGGACTTAAGCTTGAAGATACACTACTTGATGGTGAAGCCGAAGCCGATGGTGAAGCCGAAGCCGATGCACTCGAGCTGGCTGAGAGTGATGCACTTTCTGAAGCGGATTCCGAACTTGATGGTGACAATGATGAACTCGGACTTACCGAAGATGAAGGACTAAGTGATGAGCTCGGACTTGCTGATGGACTATAAGAAGCTATAACGGGAATCATCACATTGTAAGCCTCATAATCAGTACCATTACATCTTACCCTCATAGAAGTATCCTTAGTGACTGCGTACCCATTCATGCCAGATACTTTTATAGTTGCATTATTTATCCAGTCTTTATTTATCACCACAAAATTCATATCTTTAACATTCGGTGCAACAATCGCATAAGTACCACTTCCGGAAGTCACTTCCAAATATCTATATGTCTCTGCCTCATAAGTCGTCAAAGTATAATTAGCCGATGTCAAGGTAATGCCTGATAGCGTAAAATCTATAGGTGTTTTCATATTACAATCCTTTCATGGCAAAGCGCCCAGTTGCCCAGGCGCTTTTTACCTAAACTTTGACTAATCTGCATCAACATCTGCACCGCTATATCTCAGTTCAAGAACATAAACAGCAGAAACAATATTAGAACCGCTTGAAGAACCTGCATGCAAAGCTATACAATCATAACCGTCATCAAGAATATCGGGTGTGAATTCAAATACTACGACCTTATTCGTTGTTCCTGCATCAGTCGTATAACTGACTGCTGCTGTCCTTGACACAAGAGTATCACTTGTGGCAGTATCAAGATTTGACCAGATATTTACAACATTGGTTATGGCAGTATGCCCAGTTCCTGCAACTGCTGTCGCTTGTTCAATAGTAAGTGCAACAGTATTGGATGCCCCTTGTGTAATTTGGGCTATTATGTGGACTTTAACTATATTCTTTAGACTGATATATTTACCAGTTAGTCCACCTGCATCCGTTGCTGGCTCTAAAGCCTCCACAACTTTTACTTTATCTACATTAATCATTTTTCTCTCCTATAATTAAAATTTAACAATTAACTAACCGTTATTTGTTGATAACACTACAAATGGACTTACTGTATTATTACCACCAAAGGTAGTAAGTGTAGAATTCCACCAGGGCATCCCATCTACTCTGTAAGTAAACCTTAATACCTGCTCATCATAATTAAATCTAACGTGCATTGAAGAAGCCTGCTGCATAGCACCTTTATCTATCATTACATATTGACTAAGGTCTGCTAACATAATATCTCCAGTAGTACCTACATCATCTGAAGTCTGCTCTATAATTAATACAGGTCTGCCCATTATGGTTGAATATTGACTACCAGATATACCTCCTGGAGGCATATATGCAGGTATATAACCAGCATCTGAAACAGTCATATTCCATAGGTATTCTTCTGCAACTTGATTTATCAACCATACTGCTTTTCCCCTAGAAGAAGCAGGAAATCTCATAAGCATCCCAGTTATATCAGAAAATGCTATGGTATTTGCCCCACTCCTTGTTACGGATATCAAACAATTGGAATTCATAATTCCCAGGGGTTGTCCAACCCCACTACCACTCATGATGTAATAGTCAATCATAAAACCAAATTCTTCTGCAAATGCTTTATTTACAAAAGCTTCTAATGCAGTTGTATCAGCTACCAGTTCATCAGTTAAATAACAGAGACCCATTATTTTACTGAGTTCCAATTCCAACTGTTTAAATTTTGGTTTTTTAGCAGTTACGGTATCAGCTTCAGATACTGGATAAATCTGGATTCCACCATATCTTGATCCAGTTGCTCTAGAAGATTCATCTACTGCATTGATTTTAATTCCATTCGAATTTGCACCTATAGGAAATCTGGTTACTTTAGAGGCAAGTAATCCAGTTTGATATGCATTTTGCAATATCTCTGATGCAAAATCAGTCTGAACTAGATACCCACCATCAGCCGGTACGGATTCTCCCATCCCAGAAGCTGCTCTTATTTCTGCAAGTCGCGGATCAACTTTTCTTATGTCTGCTGGAGCATCTGCCATAATTACAGCACCCAAAAACTCACTCAAGGATTTAAATCTTTTTTCTTCTGGCTCTTGGGGAGTATTCTTTATCGGAGGCTCATCTGCGGGTTCATTTATCTGGCTGTCAAGTTTTATCTGGTTTTCTTCCCTTTCAATAGCTTTTGTCTTGGAATCTATTTCTTTCATAAGCTCATCATATTTAGACTGCTCATCTTCATTTAAATCCCTTTCTTCTTCTTCAGCTTTATCGAGAAGAGTCCTTGCTTCTTTTACTATATCGGCCTTCTGTTTGTTAAGTTTTTCCAACTTGTCCATGTTTTATTTCTCCTTTTCTTTTAACAATAACTTTCTCCTTAGTACAGAAATATGCTCCTGCTCTTTTCTGCGTCTTTGTTCATCTGAGTTATCCTCCTGGAGCTCCTCGAGATGATTTTCATATACCTGTTTCGGTGGTGTCGTTTTGCGCATACCCGCAATAGTCTGCGGATAAGCTGGAAATGTAACAGGTGAAACATCCCATAATTCTTTCGCCTTTACCAAAGTCCTTACGACATTATTTTTATCTTCTGAATCCCACTGGTCTTTTTCGGTAATCCATTGAAAACTCATCTGGTTTATATCGCCACGTTTAATCAAGTTCATTAAATCTTTTGCATAGCTTGTCTCGGGTGGGGTTATCTCAATTTTCAGACCCTTTTTATCTTCTTCTAAAATAAGTGTTCCGTTTTTTGTCCTGCCGAGTACCATGTTCTCATCATGGTTAAATAGGGCTCTCACATCATCATCTAATACATCGCTAAAAAAGCCTCTTTTGATTTTTTCCCTAAATCCACCCAGGTCATCAGAAAGCTGGTTGAACACAGCAGCATAGCCGACAATCTTGGGTACTTCGTTTTCTTCTTCCACCATCCTTACTTCAAAAGGATATGAACGGGATTCAAAATATGATTTTTTTGTTTTTTCCATTTTTACCTCTTTTGTATCTTTATTTTTCCAAAGAGAATTACAAATAGCATAACGCTGGTCATTGTCGGGATATTCATCGTTCATAAGTGAATCCCCCATACACCTTTTTAAAAACTCATCCTTTGTCTCCGTATCTTTTGGTTTTGGTATTGGCATTTGTAACTCCAATAAAAATAGACCCCTAAAAAGAGGTCTTATAATTAAAACTTATCCGGCACTAATCATACATACACAACCACCGTGAAGCGGCGGATGTGAAATATTACTCGGGAAAGTAAGAGGGTCTCTGCCCTCTGCTTCCATAAGGTCGGTCTTGTTCTTAAACGGCTGGTCTATCCCTACGACCTTGCCGTCAAGCTCCTCGCAGAACGGACAGCTCTTAGAACCCATATTTATCCATATAAGTCTCTGTACCCCGCCGAGACCGTAAGTGAAAAGCGATACTGCCCCAGCTATTTTAACAGTCTCTTTCAAAGAAACTGTCTGTGGTCTTGTCTGTTCCCATTCCTTAAATTTATTTTCTACTTCGTTGTATAAATCAAGCTCTCTTTCGGCAGCGTCTGCAACTGTCTTATTCAGTCTGCTCTTTGATGTGGCTATATATCTTTTATTAAAAGCTTCGGTATATTCCTCCATAAACTTTTCAAGCTTGGCCTTATCAAGCTCAGCTCCTATTTCTTCAAGTGCCGCACCGAATATAACCTTGCCATAAGTATCTATTACTGGCCTCGAGCGTTTATTTATTTCTCCGTATTTCTTTTCATAGAACTCTTCCAGAAATTCGGTAAAGTTTAATATGTCTATGTTCCTTTTTTTAAATATGGATTTAGCTGCTTTTAGTATACCTGTTTTTTCAAGTTTTATTATCCTTGAAGCGGTCTCTTCAAAAAGACCGCGGTAATTATTTGCTATCCTTGATTTAAGTGTCGCGCTTCTCCTGGCTCTCAGTTCCACTTTGCTTTTGCTGACCTGGTTTTGCGGTGGCGGTGTCTGTGGCGGTATCATGGATGAACCCGATTCCATCATGTTTAGCGGTGTCCAGTATTTTTTGCCTAAGTCATCGGGCATCGGATTCATATTTTCCAACGCCCTTATTTCATCTCCGTTCATCCAGCCGCCGTTCCTTGCTGTGTTATACGCTTCATACCTTGTCTTTATATCTCCACGAAGCAGGCCTTTTAATTCATGCTCTATAAAATACTGGTTTATATCGGCCGGGTCAAGCAGTTGAATTGTCTCGGATTGTTCTATGCGCACACACCAGGGGCGGAGCGTGTATATAACATGCTCTATGCCCATTTCTTCAATATTATTGAATGTGGCTCTATCTAAATCCCTGAGTAGATGTGGGGATATATTAAATATCCTTGCAATTTCAAGTATTTGAAATTTCCTGCTATCAAGGAACTGTGCATCATTTAGGGGAATCATATTTTTGCTGTATTTCATCCCCTCTTCCAGAATCATTATTTTATGTGCATTAGATATACCTGTATATTTTTCCTTAAGGGATGCCCTCAGGTTTTCATGTGCTTTTGACCCCAAAGTCTTTGGATGTTCTATAAAACCGCCAAATTGAGCACCACTGCCAAAAAACCTCGCGCCGAATTCCTCAAGTCCCATACCGAGACCAATGGCTTCCCTTGCAAGACTTATAAGGGATTTCCCGACCAGCCCGTCAAAAGAGATACCTGCAATATGTAATAGATTTTTCTTCGGTATTATCTTATCTTTACTATCAGGAAGTTTATACTTATATATAAGATTTCCATTTTCCCTTTTTACTTCCATCTTCCAGGGGAGTAACGGCCAGAGTGAAGTTATATCCATTCCCTTGTTGCGCTTTATCTCCGCATAGAAATTACCCCAGAATATTAAATGCAACATCATGAGCTCGCGGAAAGTAAAAGAGGTCATCTCGCTATTGGGCCGCATATGAAGAATTGAATAAAGGGAATGTTTTAGTGCTTTTTCCTTACCTTCCCCGACATACTTATATAAAAATAACGGTACTCCAGCAATACCCTCGGAAAGTATTCTTGAGGCGGCCAGTATGGCAGAATATTTAAGTGCTTTATTCTCCGTTATATTTATACCTGAAAAAGTCTCGTTGCCGTAATCAGCACCTCTTAACCAGTCTTTTATCCACTGCTGGTTGTCAAAACTGCGTTTTTCAAAGAGCTTGGTAAAAATTCCCATTATCTAACTCCTAAGTAGATAAAACCAATACCAGAAGCAATATAGGCCGCTGGTGGATAAATAAGCCATATACCATAAAATAGTACTCCCATACCTAAAAGTATTATAAAATCCCTAAGGCCAAATTTATCCTTTAAATTGTTTTTGAATGTTTTTAATTTATTTTTCAAATAGTTATAATTCCCCTTGTCTCATAAACAGAATGGCTATCTTCATTTACCATTGCCCTTGAAACTGCAAGAATAAGGGCTATAATACCATCTATTTTTTCTTTTGATTTTTCCTTGTCCGGTTTTATGTTTTCATTTGCATCATTTCTTAACATGATATTATCAAACATCCACCTGAGTACCGGATTATCCCCGTGGTGGATTTTCTTCTGTAGTATTAATGCTTCTAATTGTTTTGTAGGTGCTGACATAGAAGCAAAACCCTGACGGACCTCTACCATAGTCATGCCCTTTTCTGCAATTCTTTGGGTGAGCATGGTAGCGTTCCAGGGGTCATAGGCAATTTCTTCAATCTCGTAATCTGTGGCCAACCTGTCAATTGTGTCTTCGATAAATTTATAATCAATTACATTGCCTGGCGTGGTTATGATATAACCCTGCTGCACCCATAAATCATAGGGTACTTTGTCTTTCCTTACTCTCTGCTCGATATTATCAGCAGGAATAAAAAAATTTGTCAGTACCTTGTAATTGCCTTCAATTGGAAATACAAGAACAAAAGCAGATATATCCACCGTGCTCGAAAGGTCAAGACCACCATAACAAATTTTTCCCTTAAGTTCTTCTGGATTTATTCCTCCTTTTGAAGCATCCCATTTTTCAATAGGCATCCATTTAGTTTCTTGACTGGTCCACTGACATAACCGGAGTCTCCTGAAAAGATTGATTTTGGCGGGCATCTCCTTTGCTTCGTTATAAGCCTGCCTAATCCTATCAATATCAAGTATCCGGTCCAGGCTCGGATTTACCTTCCTCCAGTTTTTTTCATCCTGCCAGTTGGCTTTTTCATCCAGGCTGTATATCATGGAAAGAAAGTGCCTGTCTTTTATAATGTGCTTTGAGACCTTTAAAGCATAATCCCGTACTTCATAACAAATGGAATTCTTGTCATAACCCGCCGTAGTGATTGCAAAGATAAGCGGCTGTTCACGGGCGTCTCCAGCTCCCTCGGTCAGTACATCCCATAAATCGCGGTTTGGCTGTGCATGTAGTTCATCGAATATTATACCATGAGTATTAAACCCGTGTTTTGTCTTTACATCTGCTGAAAGGACTTGATAAAAACTACCAGTCGCATAAATCACTATGCGCTTCCTACTGTCTATGATATTGCACCTTTTTAGAAGTGCGGGAGTCATCCTTACCATCTGTGCTGCTATATTAAAGACAATTGAAGCCTGTTCTCTATCCGCAGCAGCAGAATATATCTCGGCCCCCATCTCGCTATCGGCAAAAAGCAGATAAAGTGCAATAGCAGCCCCAAGTTCTGATTTACCATTTTTTTTGGGTATCTCTACATAGCATTTTCTGTATATGCGATTTCCTTTTTCATTAATGGTCCCGAACAGCTTTTTTATAAGGACTCTCTGCCATTTTAAAAGAACAAAAGGCTTTCCGGCCCATTTTCCCTTAGTGTGTTTAAGACTTTGTATAAATTTAATAGCGTGCTGAGCTCTTTTTGCATCATACATTTAATTTTTGTTATTTCCCACCGATGAGAGTAATTCTTCCATCGGGTCATCTTCTTCTTTATTCTTAGGCACTTTTAACCTGCTTCTGGAAGACGGTGTACAGCCAAATTCAACCGCACATGCTTTTATTATCTTTGCTGCTTCCCTCGCCATAGTAACTGCTGGATTTGCTTTTTGTCCGTAGCGGGTATTGATTATATGGCCATGTTTTTTTATATCTTCATTGGCCCAGACAAAAAGTGCATAATTTACGCAATAGAGTTCGATAATGGACCTATCGATTCTTGTAAGTAGGTTTAGATCATACAATATTGGCACGATTCTATCCCATTCTTTACTTGCTATGCGATCTTCCCTTATATAGCTGGGGCAATCGGGCATTTCTTTGGGTGGTATTGGTTCATTGTCATTTAATGGCCTTTTACCTGGATTTCCTTCTAAAATTTTTAAATATGTGGGTTTTGGCTTCCTACCTGTACCCATTTTCCTCTCCTGGCTCTATTATTACCCTGAAAGCTTGATTTGTAAGTAATTGAAGTTTGATTATTGATGCTAATTCACTTTGCGGTATTTCAAGTTGTACTCTTGCACCATTACCATCACCTGAAATCTTAATTGCTGATTGTATTGGGGATAATGACGCGATAAAAGATATTTTTTCCATTTAATTTGTTAATTTTAGTTCATTTCGCGATTTATAGAGCGATACTGGCGCGCATTGCAATTACGGGGGTCTTTAGAGATTTGACCCGCCCTGCCCATTGCTTGCCTAATTCTCATACAATCTCATCTGCAAATCAGTAATCTCATTAATTATAAACAGCCTCTCCTCATCATCTGCAACCTCGCCATATAGTATACGTCTCTTTAATTCTTCTATTTTCTCTTTTATATCATTCATCTTGACACTTCCCTACGCGTCTTTGCACTATGGCACTTCTTACATAGTCCCTGCAAGTTATACCTCTCGTTAGCTCCTTCTGGTAACGGTATAATGTGGTCAACCTGCGTGCTTGGTCTAATTCCGCATATCCTGCATATCGGTTCTTCTTGCAGTACTTGTTCTCTTAGCTCTTTCCATTTCTTATCATTTCTGTACTTCTGTGTATTTACCCTATGGATATGACAATATCTACCACTACTGACAAGGTTCTTACAGCCTGGATACATGCAGTTTTTGAGGTTTTTGTATGGCATTTAGATATTTGGGCATAAAAAAAGAGCCATTCCTGACTCAACTGACAATTCTAATCATACTGGAAAATAGCACATTTCTTATTAAATTGCAAGTTTTGTCAAGATGTTTTATTTGATATAATTTTAATATCCAACCCATTGTCTAAAATTATAAACTCTGAAATTATCTCCATATTTTTTAATAACCTCTTATTTTCTCTCTCAAAAGCTTTCTTAAGAAATTCATACATTCTATTATTTATGGGTCTATTGGTGGTTACAACAAAAATATATCTACCATTCTTTTCCAATCCATAAATCTTTTCTACTTTAAATTTAAATATTTTATCTGATAATTTTCTATTTAATAACCAAAATAATTTCTTTATCTTCTTCATTTTTCACCTCCTTACTTTAACCCATCCGGAAGCTTAAATCCTAATCCTTTCCTTAGCTTCCAGTGGGTATATTTTATGTCATCTTCTATATCATGTAGTAAATCATCATAATACTCGTTTGTCGGTATTCTGCTTTCACCTTTTATTTTCTTTATAAGGGCAATAGAACCTGCTTTCCGTGGGTCTTCTACAAGCTCTATTAGAAACTGCATATCCCTTATAAGCGGTCTTAATGCTTTTGGTATGGGTTTTCTCATTTATCACCAAACCCTGGCGGAGTTTCCATAAGCTTCTTATAGTTAATCTTCTCTGATGTCCTAAGTTTCTTCTTTTTGATGATATACTTAATCCCTGCCCTTTTTGCTATCTCGTTTAAGGTCTTTAAGCTTACATCATCTAAAAAGCTTATTAATTTGTACTTGTTTTCCATAATAAAAAAGGGACTACAGCTATTAGCCGTAATCCCTAATTGTGCAAATTCAAGGATAATATTAAGTTGTTAGATTAAGTTTATTTCATTTTTTTTAATAATTCTGGATTTTCATAGATGTTGCCGATGACTTCTATTCCCGTGGGACTTGGGGACTTATAATTGCTTCCATGATGGCTAAGGGGTTCTATTTTTTTATGTTTTGATATTACTAATTCACCCCTAAAATCAAAATAACTTGCATATTCTTCTACATACCACCCCACACCAAAAAGATAATCTACAGAATCAAAGTCAGCACTATTTTGGTACTCGCCAAATTTGACAATATGTAAAAAATAACATTGAACACATTGTCTTTTTACTATATCCCCTTCATAAATCTCTTTATTATTTTTATCTTTAAGTCCCGTATATTGCATGAAGATATTATCAATATCATTTTCTATTTTTCCGCCAGTTACATTATTTTTCATATCCCATAGATAGGACTCATTTTCATTGTCTTGGTCATAAAACATATGGGATAATTTTTTACTAAACATTCTAAATTTAATTTCTCTCATTTCATCTCATCCCTATTAACCGAAAATTCCTTCTCAAACCTCACAAATTCCCCTTCTTTTATTTTGAAAATAAGGGTACAAAACCTATGCTCGTTTATTTCATCTTCCAGCTTGTCTATAATCTTGTGCAACTGTTCAGTTATGGTTTCCACTAAGTGTAATATAGCATATTTGAGTAAAGAGTCAAGAGGGTGAGTTTTTAGTTATTTTTTGTTTTCATTTTTTCTTGACTAACTTTGTTTCTCTTTTATATTCATAATCATCTGCATTGGCCAACTTTTCTAATTTAGCAAGTCTCTGTAGAATTTTTGTCAAAACCGGCCTTATTCTTTTATCAATTTTATCATTTATTACTCCACCAATTCTAAAATCGCTTTCTTCAATATCTCTCATAACTGCATTTTCTATAAATTCTCTAAGTTGATATAATTTCATTCTTCACCTCCTCCAAATCCTTAATAACTTTGTCATAATCCTTATCCCAGACTTCATTCCTCTTAGAAAGCAAATACTCATAATCATCATTTCTAACTATTTTAAACCATTCCAGAAACCCTATGGGGTCTTGGTGTGCACTGAATTTTGAGAATGTATGACAATTTGCACATAAAAGACAGCCATTGCGTATATCCCACCTGAGAGCATGATTTCTACGACCTACTATATGATGAGGATTATTTGCTGGTTTTCCGCACATCTCACATCTGCCTTTACTTTTTATTATTTCAGACCAAAGGCGATCTGCTTTTCTTTTTAAATATTTTCTACTTTTTGTCTTTGTTTTCATCTGGTATTGTTATTTTCTTCTAATACTTTTATGGCTTTTAGAATTTCGGCTTTACGTTTTTTAATCCAACTTAAACTTTTCCCCAATTCTCTGGGTGAATACACTTGTCCCAATCTAACAAATTCTTTTTTCAAAATATGGATTGGGTAATTTATCTCCATTATTTACCTTTCTTTTTGGTTTTTAAACAATATTTCTTTGTCATTTCCTTATTATAATCTGCAAAAACTGAAATACTCATCACATGATGATTATTTAGTATTAAATATTTCTCATATAGTTCTTTCGCTTTATCTTCTGATTCAGCTGTTATTAAATCGCGAATATCAACGAGTGCAGAAATAGCATAAAATTTTAATTTTTTATCCATCTATTCCTCCTTATCCTGCACCCAAAAGAGAGTGCCTGATTTGTTTTTGTATCCTTCTAATATTTCCTTTATTACCCCATTAAAAGAAGCTTCGCCAATATTAAAAACTTCATAATGTGTTCTATCAATACTTTTTAGTGTTATATACCCAACCTTTCCACTCACAATAACCTTTGCTGGGGTTTTGGATTTTATAAGAGATTTAATCATTTTTTGAGTACCCTCATTAGAGATATAATTAAGTAGATATTCTAATTCCCCTTCACTCACCAAATACATTTTCTCTTTATTTGTCATTATTGTTCCTTTCTAATTCTTTCAATTAATTCTTTTTCATATTTGGGATTATCCCTTTTCACCAGCTCTTTATTATCTTCATCTTGACAATCCCAACAAATAGCCATGCGACAACCACCATAACTGTAACTTCCAGATGTTTCTTTTCCGCAACGTGGGCATTTCCAAATTCTAATCATCTTCAATCACCTCTGCTTTTAGTCGGATTTTCTGATTTTCCAACCTCATAAATTTTTTATAAGTTACATTATTATCAGCATGAATTTCAAGACAATCTATTATGTGGCTATCGGCTATCTCGTTATATTCTACTCTCCCCTCTGCCAGCACTATCTCATTTTCTTTTAGCTTGGATAGGATTTCTTTGTCTATATTTTCTTTAATTACTCTATCATAATGATTTTGACAAGCGTTTTTTGCCTCCCGTAAAGAAGAATATTCTTTAAAGCTATCGCCTATATCCATTCCTTTATTACCACACCAAAAACTTGCCCTTATCTCATATCCATGCATTTGATGAACTTGATAATAAGCGGATTCATTATTAAGTTTTAAGACTTCTATCTTTGCATTATGTGACCAATCCTCAAAACATTCTGGTGGTTTAACCTTTACCCATTTCAAGGGCTTTGCTTTTATCCCCTCAATATCCTTATCTTTAATATTTTTATTTTTCATTGGATTCCTCAAATTCCTCTAAAATAATATTTAAATCATACTTTAAATCTCCCATGCTGTCATAATCGAAATTTATGACTGTTTTAATTTCTCCTATGAGTTCATTGTATTTTATTTCTAATTCTGCCAATTTATATGTCTTCATTTCCCCTCTCTTTCAAGTATTTTGATTGCAGATTTTAGTTCTTTAATCTCTAATATTTCTTTAGATAAATCTTGTCCATATTCGGGTGCGTAATTTTCTATTCGTGCCACTTTTTCCTTTAAGGCATATAATCGCCAATTCAAAACTTCAATTGCTTTATCATATTTATTTCCCATTTTTAATTAGCTCCTTTAGTAGTTTTATTAATAATCTGGTGGCTCATATTTAAAATCATTCTTTATTATTGATTTTAATGCTAAAAGCTTTGCCATTTTTGAATCACGGTGTCTTTGGGTATCTTGAATTTCTGTACCATATACATGCAAAACCCCAATATCTATGGTTGTTACATATTGACTAATATTTATAGTTATTTTCAATTCTCTTTCTAATTCCTGCTCAAATAGAATTTGCTCTAATTGGTCTCCCGTGGGTAGCCAGATTAATTCACTTCTAACTCTATTTATTTTGGATTTTAATTCATCATTAAAATATAATTCATAATTGGCTGTGTACCATTTTTTATCACTACCAACCCCTACAATCTTTTTTATAAATGTTGCTTCCTTATGAAAATCTGAATATACCCAATTACCTTGTTCTATATAATCCTTTTTAATATTTTGTATCTCCCCACAATCACATTCTTTGATATACTCTTTTGTAAAATATTTATTCATTCCCTATCACCCTTATCGTTATGTTTTTGTTTTAAATTCTTTAAACTTAATTTTAGGTATTATTCTTATCTTTTTGCCACTAAGACTTACAAAATCAATTATTTCTCCGTTCTCAACCTCATAATCATATTTGCGATATTCCGTTTCAATATGCAATTGACAGACAATTTGACATTCTTTTTGTTCAGTAATCACTTCTCCTTCTTCTGGTATAAGGGAAATGATTTGGTTGGTTATATTTAACATTAAATCCTTAGGATGCGTATCAGTAATTTCTATCCATTCTTCTATGGGTAAAGAAATAGCACCAAAATAATGTTTAACCATTTCCTGTTCTATTATCTTCTCAACATTCTCCCTATCCAGCTTATTAAGTTTTGATAGGAGATTGGTAGCGATATATTCAATATGTATATCACGATAATGTCTATCGCGTTCATCACAAAGAGGTAATTCTTTTTTCAATTCCTCAATTACAATCTCCTTATTATTTTTAGTTGTCATTGGTACTCCTAACACCCATAAGGTAATAATTTAGTTGCATATTTCCATTCATATTCTCCATCCCCTTTTCTTTTAAATGTTGTTTTATCCTCTATAGCGTTGTGGATTTCTCTAATAGTTAAATTCGGAGCAAAGTTCTTATCTATTAAATTCGCAACCATTAAGGCAATCTTTTCAATATCTTTTTCAAAATCCTCAACTATGAAGCCATTTATTCTTTTTGCTTCCTCAATATCATTTTTTGTTATCACCCCTACCACCTCTTTTCATAAATTTTATTGCCAATCCAAAGCTCTAAATGTGTTTCATAATTAAAATAAGTATGTAAATCTATTCCTAAAAAATCACCAATAGCAAATGCAAACCATGTCATAAAATCTACTTCATAATTTAATATCTCTAACCTCATTTATTCCTCCTAAATGTTAATATTGTTTTTCCAATTCTCTTAATTCTTTCCTATACCGCTCGCTGTTTTTAGATTTTGCATTTATCATTGTCTTTAAATAAATTATTCTTTGCTGTTTCTTCTGCTGGGGAGTTAGTTCTTTTTCCGGTTTCTCCTTGACCTCGTTCCATTTAGCTTCGGCTTTATCTGCTTGGACTAACCGTTTCTTAATTTCTATATTGTTTAATAATCTATCTATGTTGTCATCATTTCTAAAAAGGTACTGCGGGTCGGCTTTCCAGTTACGGTCGTTCTTTCCCCTGTAAAATGGGGTTGCTGCCATTATTGATATAGCTTGTTTTATTTCTTCTTGACTGTATGTTTTAAGACGTTGCTTTATATGTGATTTTAATTTATCGGTTAAACGGTATTTAGAATTAAATTTATTATTAAAAAAATCTAAAAGCTCCTTATATATATTAATATTCTTATCTTTATCTATATCTCTTTCTATATCTCTTTCTCCTTCTCTTTCTATACCGTCACCCTCGGTAGTAACTCCGCTTAGTAACTTTTCGTTACTACGATATGGCTTTTGACGCTGATATTCAGATTGATATTTCTGCCAATTGACTATTTTTATGACGTTATTTTTGCCTATTTTTATCTTATTTACGGCTATCATTTTGCCAATTGAACGCTCAATTAATGACTTTTTACACTTCAAAAGTACCGATAATTGATTGTTTGTATAGCCCATTTCTTCAGTAATTGATATCTTTCCCTCACAGGCATTATCTCCAGCTAACAGTAAAAACCCGAACCAGACAAATCTTTCATCAGGTAAAAGCTCATCAAAACAACTCCCCCTAAGTGTCTGGTCTACATATAATTTAATCCAATTTCTTCTCACTTAACCTCCGTAAAATTCAATACCTCTTGTCCTAAATCTTTTTCTTCTGGGATTATAATTTTTATTGGAATATTATATTCTTTAGTTTTTTGAGCACTAAAACAATAAGATAATTTATCAAAATATATGAATATGCCTGCTCCATGTTTATTTATATATCTATTAAAATCATTTCTATTTAAATATCTTATTATTTCAATCATTTATTTATATCTCTTTTTGATACAACTGTCATTTATCCTCTTGAGCATACCGACTAAACCCCTAAATGTTTTATAGCCAATTCTTGCTAAATTGTTTTTGTTGTTCCAGTGTGGGTTTACCATTTCGGATTCCTTATTATTATTTATCTCCATTATTTACCTTTCTTTTTGGTTTTTAAATTGCTTGGTAAATCAATATACTCAACCTCAATTACATATTTACCATTCCATTCCATATTACCCTGCTTATACCAGTCAACTTCGGCCATTTCACCATTTTTTTTAATTACTTCAATATCTTCTGGTACTTCTTTAGCATAACTTCTATAAATCTGCCCTACTCCATCAACCAATATTCTATCTATTACTTTCATCATTCCTCTTTATCCTGCACCCAAAAGAGAGTGCCTGATTTGTTTATTTCAAAAACCTGACCAACTGTAATTTTTATTGGTGGTTTAATTTTAAATTCAATCTCAACAGAATTTGGTGGAATATAATGTATTCCACCAATAACACCGTCTGCAATAATCTCTACTGGAATTTTGGATTTGAGGAAATCATCTATGGCATTATAAGCATTTCTATAAGTTTTAAACATAAATTTAATTCTTTTTATATCTTCTTCACTTATAAGATACATTTTCTCTTTATTTGTCATTTTATCTTCCTTTCATATTAATAATTGTAATCAACACCCAACTTATAACTGCTAAAAATATAATAAAAATTATGAATAGTAGTTGTTTAATCATTTAGATTTAATACCTCCTGTCCCAATCTTCTAATTGCTATATCACAATATTTTTTACTTATTTCTATACCTATACATTTGCGTCCTAAATCTTTACAGGCTCTTGCGGTTGTGCCTGAACCCAAATAACAATCTAAAATTATTTCATTTTCATCACTACACCAACCTATTATGTGTTTTATCATTTCAAGGGGTTTTTGTGCTAAATGTTCTGCATTAAATTTTTCTGGTTTATCTTTAATAAAAACATCGTGTAATACTCGCCCCTTAATCTTGGGCATAAAGGGTTTATTATAACCATTTATAAATATACAAACTGGGTCAGTGGTTTGCATCCAACCACACCAACGGTTAGCATTTCCCCATCTTCTGTAAAGAAAAATTTGTTTTCTATAAATCAAATTTGTTCCCTTAATACTTTCAAATAAAAATGGTAAAATTCTATTATCATAAAAAATTACCCCAAACCTATTGGGTTTTAATACTCTTGAAATTTCAGGCATTATTTTTAAGACACTACTTACTGCAGTTAAATTGTCTGCATCTATACCACCACCATATTTTTGACTTACTTTATATGGCGGGTCAGTAATTACACAATCAATACTTTTATCTGGCAATTCCTTCATCACTTTCAAACAATCTCCATTGTAAATAGTAATATTTTCTTCTTCATAATATGGTTTAATCATTTAATAATCCTCACTTCTCTTTCCTGCACACCAAATTCCAATGCCTTATCCTTACTATCAAAATAAATATCTATACGGTTTCCCCTTATCAAACCGCCAGTGTCCAAACTTATATAAGCACCCAGGTCTTTAATCTCGACTATGGAATAAAGCGATATAACGTCAGGGTCGGTAGCGATTATGGGCAAGTTTTGGACTCTGGTTAAGTCAAGGTTAAAAGTGGTGGCTATTATATTGTTCGTGCCTTGCTGTGGGTCATTGGCAGAATATCCAGTAATGATAAATTCTTCCCAGCTATCATTATAATATCCAAAATCTTTGGCAAGCTTATCGTATTTTAAGTTAAGCTCTAAGTATTCATCTTGCAGTTCATTATAATTATCTACAAATCCACTAAGCAGTTTTAACCTGACATTTTCCCGCTGTACTTCTCGGCTAAGATAATCGGCCATATTTATATTGTACTGATTTTCCCTTATTAGAATTATAATAATAAGAGTAAATATCATTGCTATTAAGATTAAGATTGTAAGTTTATTTCTTTTCAATTATTTCCTTTCTGTATTTTTTTAGGTAATTCTACTGGAGAATTTACAAATTCCTCTAATCTAATTTCATTTTCAAATTCCATCTGTTTCCTTAGAGCTTTTTCTTCAGTTGTGTTTAATTGTTCGGGATTTTCTTGAAAAAATTGATTTAAATAACCTATAAAGTCCATCTCCCCCCCCCTAACTAAAACTAAAATATAATAATTGGGTGGGGTTCTCTATACAGGTGATAAGCTGTGGGCAACGTATCATTTGCAAATGCGAATAAGACACCTTGATACCTCTCGATACCCTGCTTCTTATCCTTAGCGTTGACAGGCACTTCTTATCTTGGTTATTAACCTGCATAGATTCACCCCAAACTATTTAAAACTAAAATATAATGAATTTAATCTATGAAATATAATGATGTTATGATTATAAATATCAACCAAACAAAAGCCATAATAACACCAACACCCAATTCCAAAGAAGTAATCACTAACAGACTTATCAATAAAGCATTTATCATCTTCACCCTCCTATACATTTAATTATAATAATCCCCACTATAAGAATTAATCCTATAGATATTGCTATATAGCGTATGTGTTTATGGTTTTTCATTTAATCAAATCTTTCAAATTTATAATAAGCAAAAACTGTTTTATTAATTTGCTCTGTTTTTATTAATCTGAATAATAGTGTTGAGATTGATGGTTTATCTGGAATTTCCATAGATTCTGCTGATTCCATAATCCTACTACCTTCCAAAAATGGTATTCTTAAATCTGGTAAAACTGTTGGAATCATTATCTTACCTCTTAAATAATTCATTTCAAGAATAGCTATTATTTTCATTTAAAAAGTCTCAAATTTTATATTTATATTCATCCTTCTTTTAGCTGTTTCCTCTATAATCCAAATCAAGTACGCCTTTTGAAGTATTTCTTTTATTTCCCTACAATCTCTGCCACCGCTTGCGCTCCCACCACGTGAAGCGTTTTTCTTGATTATATAATTAGCAAAATCATCAATTTTTGTTTTACAAAATCTACAATATTCAGGACAAAAAAGACGATTTAATGCTATTTCTTTTATGGCATCCCAATCGGGTTTTTCTATAAGACTTTCTACAAAAGATTCTGTCCAATCTTCATCTACTAAAGAAGAATAGCCAGGAGTAATTTTTAATTTAAAAGTTGTGCTCACGCTCCCCACCCCCAAAACCTACAGGCAATCCCACATACTAAACCTGTAAGAATTATTATATAAAATGCTATTTGTATTTTTTTGTAGTAGGTCATACCAACTTCCTCCAATCCTTTTGTTCTATAATGCTTAGTTGTAATTGTTTAGTCATGTTTTTCTGCTAAATCTTTTAGCTTATATAGTAGTTTTTCCATTTCTTCTTCGTCTTGATTACTTTCTGCTAAATCTCTTTCTCGATTACTGTGGTATATCTCTTTTATCTTATCTACTATTTCGGATGGAGTTTCTGGTTCTTTTATCATACATATCAAATCTTCGGATAGAGATATGTCAAGAGTGGGTATCTTATTCCTATCTGTATATGTGGGTACAGTAATATTCTTTGAGCCACAGTATGGACAATAATCAATTGAAGCGAAGTTAACTATCCCAAAATAATTAATACAGTGCTTACAATATCCTCCCTTGATTTCCCAATTACCCCTTTCAATAACTTTTTTCATTTAATCCTCCTTATAAATAATATTTCAGTCAGGGCAACACTTAGAATTTAATAATTTTAGATTTAACCTTTTAATCCATCCCTTAAAAGACATAATCTCCTTTCATAAACAATTAAGTGCTGCCCCATATTTAAAATAATCCTTCTTTTTCAGCTTGTTCAATGTCCTTTTCCAGTTGTTCATCTTCCTTATCTTTTTTTTCCTGTTCTTTTTTAAGTTCGGCCATAACTTCATCAAACTGCTTCCTTGAAAGTTCTTTTGAGGACTCTTTGATTTTGTATTTTTCAATCAAGTACTTTTTAAATTTTTCCTTAGTCTTTCCAAGCTTGCCGACCTTAATCCACATATCTTTAAGTTCATCTACGGTTACTTTAATTGATTTGACCAAACCCTTTTCATGTAAGTCTTCTTCAATGTCCTTTCCTTCTGGGATTGACGGTCCTTCAAGACTTAATATATCTTTACTTGGATTCTCCAGAGCTTTCATCATTTTATCTACGTCTGCTTCAAGATGAAGCACATAGACAGTCTTCTTCTTTCCCTCGGGGTTTACTTCCTGGGGTACTACTTCAAGGATAAATGGAAGTGTAGCAAGTCTGCCGCCTGTCAGTTTCTTTGCATATTCTATACCGCCATTTACGTTTAAGATTGTGTTGTAGCTTGATGTGTCAAGCTGGTATACTCCAAATCTCTTAACCCCCCTAATCATAAAGTACAGGTTTCCTATTGCCTTGCACTTGTTCTTTTTATAAAACTCACAATCCCTGCCCCGACAATCAATTTCTTCAAACTCTCCCGTATCGGTATTTATACAATTAGCAATCTCACCATCACCCTTACAGACAAGGCCGGTAGACTTGCCGTAACGTTTGTAATACTGTGGAAAGACTTCTTCAAGACTGTCAGAATGAAAAGCTATTTGCAGTTTTTTGGGTTTGTCCCCATAGACTGCCCTTACTTCTATGGGACAAACGAAATAGTCTACTGCTGACGGATAGTCGGATTTTGTTCCTTGTTTCTTTATCCCTAACCGTATCTTACCTAAACGTGGAATCCGGCCACGTCCTTGAAAATCTTTTATTGGCATTATTTCTTTCCTTTCTTCTTAGCTTTAATTTTTCTTTTCCTATAATAAATATCTACACTATCTAAAAATATTTGAAATTCATCATCAATCCCGTCAGCTTCTAAATTTTGTAATGCAAAACTACTGTCTGGACTTTTAGGAATATTTACCGGAACAATTCTTTCCGGTGGTTCAAAGCCATTTTCAATAAGCAGATTCTTAAGAGCCGCCAACTGATAAATATTTGTTTCATATATCCCCGAACCACTCTTAAAATCCCAAAGTTCTCGGATTTTGTCCACATAGGCATATATATCAAGTGTACCCCCATATTGATATTTTTCACTTATTAATGGTGTTTCTGCTATAATCACCTCAATTTTTTTACCCCTAATATGTTGTTTAAATGATTTCATGCTATTTTCAGACCAGTCCCATACTTCCTGGCTTATATTATATTTATCTATTTCATATCCTGAGAAGTAACCGAGTATTCTTGCATGAATTACTGTCCCAACATTAGCAGATTCACCCTGTTCATAAAGATTTTGGCCTTCCTTACCTTTTTTATAAGCCCAGCCAACAAGTGCTTGTATGGCCAGTTCTTTCAGGGCAGTAGTAACTCCAACGATTTTCTGTTCCTTGGAATTTCTATAGGTTATGTGCGGCTCATTAAAATCAATTCTTACTTTTTTTATTGTTTTTATTTTATTCATTGCTTCATCGGATTTAATTTATTTCTTAATTCTTCTTCCATGTCCTTATCGGTATTCTCATTATCGTAAATTTCTTCATCGGACTTTTCCCACCTGTTGATATTATCCATAATCCTATCTACTGATTTATTTATTATTAATGGATTTATCTTATCTGTCAAAATATATTCACTTATTATTTCTCCTACCATAA
>JASFEO010000008.1:0-50270 GCA_050124795.1 Candidatus Pacearchaeota archaeon | reverse complement strand
AAAAAATTAAAGTTGTTGAGAGGTCAATATACGATTACATAGTAAGCTTTTTGACCTCTCGTTAAAACAAGGAAAGATTATCGTGAAAATAATGAAAAAATTAAAGTTGTTGAGAGGTCAATATACGATTACATAGTAAGCTTTTTGACCTCTCGTTAAAACAAGGAAAGATTATCGTGAAAATAATGAAAAAATAATCTGAAATAAAAAAAGGCTTATGAACACGTCATAAGCCTTCCAGGAGTAAAAACGAACAATAATTATCCAATGAACTTAATAAGTTTAGTGTGTAAAATTTGAATAGTCAATTAAAAAATTTTGTAAAAAAAATATTTGTTAATCAATATGGTGGAAAAGGTTTGACAGTTTTGTTATTTAAGTTATAATTTGTGCGTATATGATGAAAAGTCGTCTGGTGAGAGTCAGCGACTTTTTTTATTGTGTTCGTATTACCCCCTCATGTTTCGGTGTTGTGTTGTAGAATTGATCGTTGGAGCATTTTCTTGTAGCCAATCAAGGACATCTTGTTTTTTATATCTGACAAGTTTGCCAATTTTTTTAAACGGTAATCCTGTTCCAATAAATCGATCGCGCTCTAACGAAGCGGTTGATCTTTGTAAAACAGCACTAATGATGTGTTGATCAAATAAAGCCATATTCGGCGCTTCCCAGAACATATTCAAAATTTCTGTTATGTTTAATAAATTTTTCTTCATAAAATCTCCTTAATTTTTTATTACAAAACTAATTCACTTATATTAAAAAGAGAACCTGTTAAATCAGATCTTAGCAAAAAGATTAGCACTATCAAGAAAGAAAAATTTTATTTATGATCTATAGCTTAAGCAAAAGTTTTAATATTAATTTTAAAAAAATATTTTTGACAAAATCATAAATGTAAATGGTATATTAATAATATTCACATAACCATCTTACCTACGATTAAAAAACAATAATAAAATGTAGTTTTTTTTGGTGTGTTCATTTATAGCTCAAAATTGGCGCATGCACACAAGATCTTTCCACATTTTATTTGCATATCGTCTAGTATGCGAGGATCAATTTGCACCAATACGCAAAAATTATACAAAATAAACTTCATGAGATATTAAGAGTCTTATTCATACTCACTCAATTATTTATAAAATATAACAAAAATGCTTCATGTTTGCATGCATGCATGCATGATTAGATCATCATAATTAATTATAAAATTTTGTCAAAATATTTTTAAAATTTTTGCTCTTTTTAATCTATTATAATGATAGATGAACATCTACAATTAATAGTATTACCAATTGATGCGCCCAAACTCATATCTCCTGGATACATTAATTTTTCGCCATCAACAATATATGCATCGTTAAAATCAACTATCTGCATGTCAGATTCTGCATGTGTTTCACGTGTAACTTTATCTAAAATTGCAAGCCATTGTTTTTTCTTTGTTTTTTCTCTAATTTTTTCGTTTTTAATGATTGCATCATGATGATTTAAGTAATCAATTTCAGTTTGTTTAGTATGTTCTGCAGGATTATTAGTCTCAGTTGTTGCAATTGTCGTTAATCTACCATGCATTTTTTTCTTTAGTCTGATTTCAGCAATATTTGCAACGTTTTTTGACGTTATTTGTTCACCTTTTGTTTTAACTTCGTTTATTGCTTGTATAATTGACTCGATCATATCTTGATGTGTAGTGTTTGCAATAATTTTTGCACTTTCAGCAGCTCGCAACTGATTATGTATATCAGTTTTTGTTAAAATTGAGACTATAATTTGATCATGATTATCAGGCTTACCAATTTTATTGACTATTGTTTTCGCAAATTTTTCAGATACTTTATTATAGTGTTTTTCTAATTTTTTTTTTACATCTGCTCTAAAATCATGCGTATGAATCATATTGCCATGTTTTGCATAATGTTTGCGCAAATCAGTCGAAAAACCGCGAAAAATTGGTAACAAAGAACCGTACAATGCAAGTTCAAGCGTTAATTTTAACCTGTGCTGTTTTTGTGCTTCTTTTGTGCGTTCATTTTGTGTCGCATTAAGCATCATTGCTTCCTTGTTCGTCATCAGACGGTTGTTTATTTTGATCAATTTTTGGTTTATTTGACTCATCAGGTTTATTGTCTTGAACATCTAATATGTCGTTTGTCTTGCTAGCATATGGCACGTTGCTGGCAGGTTGATATAGATCGTCACCCCCGTTTAACGGATCTCTACCTAGCTCATCTCTTAATTCGTTAGCAGTTAAAACGCCCAAATCCTTCTTTTTGTTTACATTTTCTATAATTTCACTTTCCAGCGCTGGAATATCGTTAGCATTGTACCAAATTATTAAATTTTCTGAGTTTGGGTATTTTGAGAGCAAAGCTTGTGTTAGATTAGCGTAAATACGCTTTACCAACGGCAACACACCATTTTTATAAAAAATTGTCATTGACGCTTCAAGGTTTGCAAGCGTCATTGTATCAGATGCAATTAATGGCAACGGAATGCGCAATATATTATATATAGTTGCAGTAACATTTTTTGTTAACGCATTAAAATCCATATCTTTATTTGATTGTTGATTCGGTTGAAATTTTAACCCTCCAACTGCCAAAAATGGTCTTCCTGCATTTTGATCTCCAGAATAGTATTCGTTGATTTGTGCTTTAAGTTGCTCAAATGCATTGTCTGACAAATCATCTTCACTGAAAAAAACACCGCTGATTGTTGTACCTCTTTTAAGCAACGATAAATTATGCCTCCCTGATGCGATATATTGTTCAATTTCGTAATAAATCGAATTTAGCACTGAATTTCCTTTGAGATTAAATAATGTACAATCTGGGTTAAAATTTTTAAAATGAAATAATTCAGATGTGATATTATTTGTCTCATTTATATATCTAAATCCATAATTTATATCAACTATTTTTTGATATTGTGTTAATTTGTTCATTAATTGAACTGTGTAAGAATTAATCTGTCCATCTGTTCCTAAAAAATAATCAACAGCTTGAGGTGGGCGTAAAAATAATTGCATAGGAGGTTTATTTTTGTTAATTCCATCACCAAACATATAATTGTTGCCTGTCAACAACATAAACGTTGATATTGCGTACATAAATTCTGCGCCATTCATTGTATAGTTAGGTTTTTGTAATAATTTATTTAACGGATGATCTAAAATAAATTTTTTGAGTCGCATATCATAAACAAGTGGTTTAATTTCAGAAATTGCTTGAGAAATTCTATCTATACCGTCAAATAACGGAGCGCACATGAAAAAATATTTAATTGCTGTTGTTGCAGCTAATTGCGTTTCATTTTTACAAATAAGCCAATCGATATATGATTGCCTTCTGTAAGTTGATGGACATGTCTCTGATAAATCAATATCAATAATATTTTTATTATTTTTGTTACTTTTATTTTTTGAATTTTTAAAAAAAGGAATTTTAAAAAAATTTTTTAATTTCATGAGAGCGCCTTATTTATTATAGGATAGATATATAAATAGTATATAGTTTACACATCTATTTTTTTTTATAAAGGATTTTATCTTTTTGTTAAAGAGAATATAATTTTGGTTGCTTAAATTTATCTTTAAGATAAATTATTCCCAATGTTAGTGCGTCAACATCGTCATCATGTGTTTCGCTAGGAAATCTTACAAGATGATCTTCAAAATCAATAAGCCATTCAGCAGCTTCTGGGTAAAATGACACATCAGGAAATAATATTTTTCCAGCTTCAAAAGTTGGACTAACAGCATAACATCTTGACTCTTTATTTCCTTGTGGGTTAATTAACTTAAACGGAATTGTTGTATATCTTTTTAACTCTTGAACAGCTGACGGTGCAGATGCCTTGTCTTCTAAAATATCTTGATCAGGGTTATATTTAGCATATAAGTTTTGTATTTTTCGTTTTAATTCTGGCATTTCAACTTTTTCGCGCCAATATCCGACAATGTAAAAATACGGAGGTATATAATCTATTGTTATGCATGATGAATAATCGCTTGTCTTTTTTATTTTAAAAGCTGTATCATATGCTTGTATTCTAAATTTACGTTCAGCAGGTAACTCCTTGTAATATCTAAACCATTCGCGATGAATAATGCTTCCGCTTTCACTTTCTGGATGTTGTTGTATTTGAGCATTATAATCACGAGATCCCATGCTTTCCTTTTCAGCTTTTAAAAAATCTTTTGTGAATCTTTCAGGCCACAAACATTCACCATCTTTTCTTTTATCTTCAAAAATTTGAGTCTTGCATCTTATTGATGGGTCACATTCCATTGGCATACACAAATAATCCCATTTTTCATTTTTTTTATTTAAAAGCCTCCCTATCGGGTCATCAACATGTAATCTCTGTTGTATAACTACAATTACTCCAGTTTGTGGGTTTTTAAATCTTGTATGAGCATTTCCAACAAGTTTTCCTATTTTTTCTCGCTCAAGTTTTGAATATGCGTCTTGAATTTTTAACGGATCGTCAAACAATGCAAAATCACATCTGATACCTGTAAATGTTCCTCTTGTTCCAAATGCTAATCTTTCTCCGCCGCAATCATTCTCATAATATTTTTTTGAATCTTGATCGTCTTTAATTTTAAATACATCACCCCACAAATATTGATACCACTCACTTTTAATTAAATCTCTTGTGCGACGAGCATCTCTTGTTGCAAATGATTCATTGTAAGAACCACTCATAAATTTAGCAGATGGTTCCTTTGTCCATACCCACGCAGGAAATGCAACGCAAACACTTAGACTTTTTGATAAACCAGGCGGGACTGCAATCGCTATACGGTTAAATGTTATATCAGTTATTTTACCAGCATGCCAATCGTACAAAGTCTGTAAATGATCGCATAAAATTTTAACTAATGGGATTTTAATTAATGGAATACTTTTATCATGCAAAACACACCATGCTTCTTTATAAAATTCATAAAAGCTATCTTCAAGACGTATCGCATAAATTGCTGCATCATATATGTCCTGACTACAATTAAATTCATTTTTAAATTCATTTGCAGTTTTTATCATTTTTTAAACGTATTTGCTGTTTAATTATCTGAATTGACATTGATTCAGATACTGACATATCAACTTTGCTTAATACTTTTCCTTCTGTGCGATCAAGCAAAATTTCCATTGCTTTTGAATTACCTTTTAACGCATGCGCAACTATCATTAACGCAACCCATTCACTGCCTGTTTTTTTTTCCATTTCATGAGTAAAAGGATTTTTTAGCGTTAAATTTTTATTTAGGATTTCTTTTAATCGTGTTGATATTCTTTTTCCAGTTTTTCCGTGCGTTATATTCTCACCTTTTTTAAAAGGTTTTAAATTTTTTTTGTCAGCACGTCTACAATTTGGGTGTTCACCGCTTGTCATTTTTCAACATATCCTTTAATTGATTATATGATCGACCATTTTCTAACATAGCATCTTTTTTTGTTAAAAATTGCCATCTTTGAATAACAGTATCTACATATTTAGGTTCTAATTCAATTCCATAGCATATACGACTCATATCTTCACATGCAATTAATGTTGATCCGCTACCTAAAAATGGATCTAAAATAACATTATTATTTTTACTACTATTGATTAACGATTTTTTTATTAAAGCAACTGGTTTCATCGTTGGATGTAAACTAGAACTTTTATAAACATTAAAATTCCATAAATCACATTGTGTATTATCACCATACCATTTATCTGTTTTATTTTTCTTATAAGCATAAATAATAGGCTCATATTGTCTATTATACCTACCAAAACTTATAACAAAATGATTTTTAGCCCATATAATAATATTTATAATATTAAATTTATTGTTATCTAATGCTTTTAAAAAATTTGATGTTTCAGAAGTTGAATAACAAATATATAATGATGCATCATCTTTTATAAAATTATATATATTATCAAAAACATTTTTTAAAAAACAAAAGAAATTATCATCTGTCATTTTATCATTAGATATTTTATCTCTTATTTTTTTATGCCCTTCATAATCAACATTATATGGAGGATCAGTAAATATCATATCTGCTTTATCTATATTATCATTTTTTGAGTTATTAAATAATTTAGTAAATGTTTCTTTTTTAGTTGAATCACCACAAATTATTTTATGTTTATCCAACACCCAAACCATACCTTCTTTAGTTACAATTTTATCAAGATCAAAACTATTATTTTCAAATAAAATCTCATCATTTTTATCTAGATCAGTTTTTAATTTATCATCTTCCATAATAGAATTTATTTCGCTTTGATCAAAACATGTTGTAATAGCTAAATCAACTTGTGGATCAAAATCAATCAAAGATTCTAGCTCTATTTTTAATGCATCAAAATTCCATTCTGAGTCATCAGCAGATCTATTATCAGCCAATCTGTATGCTTTTATCTGTTGCTCATTAAGATTATCTGCGATATGCACAGGCACTTTATTTAATTTTAATTGCCTTGCAGCAGAAAATCTTGTATGACCAGCAACAATAATCATATTCTTATCAACAACGATTGGTTGTCTCCAACCATATGCTAATAAACTATTAGCAACCTTATCAATAGATTTTTTATTGATTCTTGGATTATTCTCATATGGTTTTATTTTTTTTATGTCAACTTGTTCTATTCGCATATTTCATCACTTCTGCTGTCTTTGTTTTAAAATTAATTGTTTATTACTCGTAAAATATTCTTTTATTAAATTTGCACAATTTCTATTTAATTCTTTGCGTAAAAATTTTTGTTCATCTTTTGTAAGATAATCAAAATTATTCTCAGCACAATAATAATAAAAATCATCTAAAATATCTTTATTTAATTCTTTCATCAAATTACCAAAATCATTAATTGTAACTTCTCCAATATGCGATATCACATTATTTAATCTATTCATATTAACATATGTTAATAATATATCTAATAAATTTTGAGCTTGTTCTGATATATCTTCTATTCTTATACTATTTTTTTTCTCTTTTTGTTTTTCAGCAAATTTAATATTTTTATTTTTTAATATAATTCTAGATCCACATGCTAAATATAGATCATTAACAGGCTTAATAATATTACCTTCGCATATATTATTATCAATTTTTGGCAATCCAAGAATGCTAGGTATTGATGATTCATATTCATTATTAAACTTGATGCAATCTTTCAATGATCCGCTAAATAATTTATATGCATAACAAATACTATATTTTTTAAATATTTTTTGACACTCATTATCATTATCATTAATTTTAAATTTTTTTGAAAAAAATCTAGCGCAAACATTCTCAAACTTATAATATCCTAAATATTTATTATTGATTTTTATATCAAAAATATAAAAAGTTGGAACTGGAGAATAAAATACACCTTTTTGAACTTTTCTCAGATTATATTTTTTATTTATAATTTTAAAATCATCGTGCTGATAATTTGCTCCTATTAATTCTCCATAAATAATAAGCTGATCTATTTTTTCAAAATTTTTTAAAAATTTATAATACTCTACAATTCTAGGCAAGATAAAATATAAAATATATTTATATCCAAAAAAACCTTCAGAATTTTCACAAACTCGATTAAACTCATCTAGTTGTAAAATGTTTTCATCATCTAAATTTAATATAAAATTAAGAAATCTATCTCTTGACGCGCATCTGAATTGCTTACCGTCAAAATAAATTGCAAAATTAGCGCCATGCGCTTTTTCTAAAACAATATATAAATTATCACCATAGCATTGATTATAAATTTTATCAATAAATTTACTATCATTGATATTTTTAATAGATGAATATTCAACAAATTTCACTTAAATAAAATCCTTATAACTTTTCAAGTTGTTTATACATATATTCTTTATAGCTTTTTTTTAAAAAATCTATTTGTTCTTGCGAAATTTCTCTGCTGCCAAATCTCATTTGATAAATCGTGTCAGGTTTGAGATTTAATAATTTAGCAACTAATTTAGCATTTATCCAAAAATTTGACATAAAAGTAATCAACTCTTTTCTGTTTTTTCCAATAGCTTGTACAGCATCAATTGTCATGTTATCACCCGCTTTAGTTGTTTAAAAATAAAACAGGATAATTATTGTCATAAATTTAACAATAAGAATAATATATTTTTTAAAAAAATAAAACAAATTTTTATTGATTTTTTACTGTATAATATTATACTTTTATTTGCTAACTGACCATTTTTTAATCAAAAGTAACGACGCCGTATTTTTAATAAATGCTGCGTCAGCACAATTGTCACAAAAAGATTGCCCAATTGATTTTCTTGTGATTTTCTTGTGATTTTCTTGCATTTTTATGTCTTTGTGTTAAAATAAATCTTGACATTTGCTGCTCTAGCTATAACTATCGCGATGGCTATTGTTATGGCTCTTGTTAATATAATATTTAATTTATGCAGGAAACATGACTATGACTATTTATAATATTGTGGATGTGGATATTGAACAATCAGTTCTCGGATCATTATTAACAGATAATTCATTGCTTTTTGAAATTCGTGATGAATTTACTAATTATTTACGCAAACATGGTGTATTACCGATTGACATATATCATTTTTCAACAAAAATAAATCGCGCGATTTTTGCGGGAATTAAATATTTTTTGGCAAAAAACGAGCCTTTTGATAGTTTATCTTTAGTACATTATTTTAACAATGATAAACAAATCGAATTATATATTTTTAATCTAGCAAAAAAAGCAGATATAGATAATTTTAAAACAAATGTATATTATTTGCTCAACAGTTATCTTTGTCAAAATTCTTATTTAGTTCAAAAAAAAGAAAGTTGCTTTAAAAAATTTAGAAAAAATATGTTAAAAACAGGATTTGGCTTAATTGGATCAGGTTGTGCGATTATTGTTGTATTAATGATTATTTTTATTGTTATTGGTGTAATTATTTCTTAATAAAATGATGATGTTGCATAAATTTGAGAAATAATTATGAGTAATTAATGATATCAAAATAAAAGTATGAAAACAATAACTTATAACAAAAAAATAATTGATTCTGTATTGCCATTACTTCCATTTAGTAATAAACGTTTATTATTTGACGGAAAGCGGTTTTTACTTTTCGATAAATATTATAATAATTTTGTTGGTTTTATTAATTTAAAAAATGATCTTGCATATAAAAAAGAAATCAAAATTCCTATTGCAAGTTATGAAAATTTAAATGAAAGATTTTTTAAGACATATATAATATTTATTACAATTTTTAAATTTCGATATAAATATAATAAAGAGATAATGTATTATTGTGATAGTTCTTGCATAGATAAAAATGATCGAGATCAATTTTATTGTCAATATATAACAAAAATATTATGAATAAGAAAATAAAAGATAGTGCTAATATATGTGCAACAGCATGGTTTGAAAAATAATCATGAGTAACAATATGAGTGCAATAAATGCAATAGATAACTGAATATTTTTTAATTGCACATGCTGATTAACAAATAATTATAAATTATTGACATTAAATTTATTTTTCTATAAATTTATCACATATACATTTTAAATTATTTAATGAAAAATAACATATATAATAAAGAATTTTTGGTGTAACTTTACATTTAGATGTATTAAATAATTTACAATTTTTGCAATATTTATTGCTAAAATTTTGCATACACATGAAAGCTTTCGCAGATTTTGATTGCATTTTTTTATCTCTATAAATTATTTGATGTAATTGTTTTTACATTTTTTAAAATTGATGGTTGGCTTATATTAATCACATCAAAATTATTAATCTGTTTATTTTCTTGTTCAATTAAATATTTCTTCCATAGTGGTTTTCCAAATTTATCAAAAATTATATAATAATTATATATTTGTTTTTCTATATGTAAATTATCAATATTAAATTTTTCATCTTTTTTATTTTTTTTGATATTTCTTTTAAAATTTTCTGAGTTTTTAATTTTTCGTCTTTTCATTATTTTTCTATGCATGTTTTATTTACCCTCGATTATAAACATAATAATATATTCTTTTAAATTTTAGCTTAAGTAAAGATTCTTTAGGTAAAAAAACTTTACGTAAAGATTTTTAAAGTTTAAATATAATTAGTATTTTTAAATATATATATTGTTTTCTTTTAACACTTTTTTAGTTGTTTCGTTTAATTGTAACTGCATCAATGTTTCTCTTCTAAAAAGAGTTAACTCTAGATATAATTTACCACATGATCAAATAATTCTGCAAATTCTTTGTCTTCTTGTTTATAGTTCATAAATTATACTCATCTTTTACTATTTTTTGCAAATCATCGCTTGCATATCTAAGTGCTAAACCATTTTGTTTTACAGCAGCTAGCACAACTTCTTTATCTGCTCGTAATTCAGCGCTTGCATATCTAAGCATTAAACCATCTTGTTTTACAGCAGCTAGCGCGATTTCTTTGTCTGCATGTTGTGTTTCAGTACCGCTTAAATCCAGAATTCGCCAATCTTTGTCATCATTTTTCAATTTTTCTTCGATTTCTGCTTGCGTTAGTTTTTTCATGATTTAATTCCTCCGTTAAAAAACTACTCTCTATTAAAATTGCTATAATAATTTCTTTTTCAAAAAAATCTTGAGAATATTTATGCATATTATCAAATCTATATTTTCTTTTTAAAAATTTTATATATCCGTTGAATTTTCCTCATAGAATAGTTCCACGCATTAATTCAATTTTTTGATTTTTATCTAATAGCTGTATAAAATTTTGCGCTATTTGTGTTGCATCCATAATTATATGATTAGTCATCATTCTTGTCTCCTGTTTTTAAGTTTGAAAGAACTTTTGTAAAAAAAGATTTATTATTATGAATATTAAAAGAAATTTCACAAATTTTCGTTGCAATGAAAGAAGCTAAATATGCGAATGGTTCTTGATTATTTTTATCAAGATTAATGTCAAGTTGATAAATAATATAAAGAGCAGCATGAATGCTTTCATGTATCACTGAATTCGCGTTTGGATTTTCATTAAAAATTAAATATATTCTATGAATATCCTTAATAAAAGTTGTTAGTGCATATCCACATTTATCTATATCTAAATAATAATTATGATTTTCTTCGAGAAAATTAGCAAATAAATTTTTCCAATTTTTATTAAATAAGATATAGAGATCAAAATCATAAATATCTATTTTAATATGTTTAAAATCTTTTAAAGTAAGTCGTTTAGTCATTTTTAATTTCCTTTTCAATGCTATATGTTTTAACAAAATTTATTAAATCAAAGAAAAAATCTTTATCATTTTTTAGCTCGCCGCTCGCAAATTGGAGTGCCCACCCATCTTGTTTTACAGCAGCTAGCGCAGTTTCTTTGTCTGCATGTTGTGTTATATACTTCATAATTTATACTCCTTTTTTAATCAGCTCATAATTATTTATGAGCTTAATTACAGTATATCAGCTTAGACGATGTTGATTTTTTTCAATCATAAGATAATACTCATCGCACAAATGAATTAACTTATCATGATTATTTAGCCATACAATATATTTTAAAATATTTTTATTACGTCTTTTATTTTTTTTAAAATAATATTTGTTAGAAAAATTTATTTTCATATTTATTTTTAATTATCTATTTTTTATGTAAGCATGATCTCTTATAAAAATGTCTTGCTGTTTCTGCATTTAAATCAAGAGTATCAAGTAAATGTACAAAAATTGCAACTCTATGAGAGATGCTTTTTTTATTATTTTCTAGCGCAGACAAATATTGCCACGTTATACCTATCAAATTTGCAAATTCTTTTTGTTTTAATTTAAGTTTTTGTCGCAATTGTTTTATTTTTTCAGACGTTATTTTCATTTCATCTATCACCTATGTTAATCATACATATCAGAAAATAGTTCATTTATCATGCAATAATTTTTGATCAAGATTATAATTATCATATTTTTCATTGTCTTTCATATCAAAATACATCTCTCATTTTAGCTCTATTATAATTATCATCCATCATTTTTAATATAATAGTTAATCTATTGCTTAATTTATCTTCATAAATCAATCTTTGTCTTGCACTTTTTTCATAATACATATCATCAATTTTATCAAATGCACGTAAAATTTTTGCAAAAATAACATGTTTTTGCTTTTTTGGTTCATACCCGTTTTCTATTTTATCAATCCATGTGCTGCTAATTCCTGCAATTTGTGCTAATCTGCGCTTTGATATATTTTTTGCAATTCGTTTTTCTTTAATTTCAACACCCATGTTCATAATAATAACCTCCATATTTTTAATTAAAAAAAGATTATTTCTTATTTTTTTTATAATGTTTGTCATTTGACGAATCATAAAACAGCTTACCTTTCAAATGCTCTATTATATATTCTTGTTCTCTTTTTCTTCTTTTTTTATATTCATTATATGTTTCATTTTGTCGTCGTTTCATTTTTTTACCTTCAATGTTTATTTAATCTACTAGCTTCTAAAATCGGCAAATTTGTCTCAGTGGGCACATAAATAACTTGATTATGCTCATTTTGCAAATTATCTATCCATAAATAGCGTAAATATGCTTCATTATTTTGTAAAGAAGTGCCAATAATTCTAATAGTAAATATTATTATTAATATAGCTGTAATAAATGTCATAAATTTACCTAGTGTCGTTAATTCCTCTTGACTGTTATCGTAAAAAAGCGTCATAATTTATACCTTAAAATGTTAAATTAAAAAATTCAGCGCATGACCATATAATAAAATCAACGCTAGCCAGATCATTATAATAATGATCATTACAATACTTAAAAAAGATGATGTGATTAAAGTGATCATATCAATCTTTTTTGCAAGTAAACTATTTTTAGCGCACCTATGCATCAAAAATATAATCCCTATACAGCAACATATAATTGATGTAATCCCTATTATTGTTATAAAAAATGATAACCATAATGGTATTTGAATCATAATTTATACTCCTTTTTTAATCAGCTCATAATTATTTATGAGCTTAATTACAGTATATCAGCTTAGACGATATTGTCAAGACTTTTTTGCGATATTTTTTAAATTTTTTTGTTCTTTTATGTGTTTAATTATTAAGCATTAATTATCAGAATAATACTTATTAAATAATTCATCAAATAGTTCATGCGGCCGTTTTTTAATCAGCCACTCGTACCTTTTTTTTGGTATTTTATTTTTATTATATAAACATGTTATTGATGTAAAATAATCAGTAACATAAGCATCAAATCTCCACTTGATTATGTTAATCATTTCTTCTATATCATCATTTATATTCATAACTCATATGTTCTTTCTAAATATTTAATAATTCTATCCGTAATAGTAATAATTTTTTCTTCTGTCATTTTTTCTTCTACAGATTCTCTGATATATCTAATAGCCCATTCTCTGATCGCATAATGTTGCAATAACAAATCATTATTACCAAAAACAATTAACAAAATTTTTTTCGAATTGTTTAATATATCGCAATATGATTCTATATTATCATCAAAAAAATCAATTTGTTTGCGTTCATCAATTAATTGCTTAATTTTTTTCAAAATATTATCTAAATTTACATTCGACTCATGTATTTTTTTTATATGACTAAATGCTATACGTTCGAACTGTTCAAAATTATCATTCATAGTTATTACCTCTCTTAACTAAGTTAATTTAAAAATCACATTCTACATTAATAAGTTTTTTATCTTTTTCTTCAATAGACAAAGATATTTTATTTTGTTTTTCGTTATTTTTAATTTTAATTGCATTCATAAAAATTTCCCTCATTTAAAATTGCAACAATAATATCTTTTTCAAAAATATCTTGTGCCTGTTTACATAAATTTTCTAACCCACATCTTCTTTTAATTGCTTTTAAATATCCGTGCAATCTAGCAGCAGGTAATATTCCTTTCATTAGATCTACTTTTTGTTTTTTATCTAACAATAAAATAAAATCATCAGCTATTTGTTGCGCATCAATAATTATTTCATTTATCATCTTTTTTCACTCCTTTATTTAGCTAAGCGTTTATAACCAAATCCGCGATCATCAACATACTCATTAATTATTTTAATTGTATATTTATATCCATCATCATGGATCTTTGTTAAATATTCAGCTTTTTGTTTTGCTTTTTCTAAATCTCTGATGTGAAATTTTTCTACTGTGATTCCATCAGATGTCAATATGTAAACATTATCAACTTTTGTTTTACTCATGCTTTGTACTCCTCTTTTACTATTCAGTTAAATTAGCACCACTTAAATCAGCCTCTCTTAAATCAGCTCCGCTTAAATTAGCCTCTCTTAAATCAGCTCCGCTTAAATCAGCACATCTTAAATCAGCCTCTCTTAAATCAGCTCCGCTTAAATTAGCCCCGCTTAAATCAGCTCCGCTTAAATCAGCATCTCTTAAATTAGCGCGCCTTAAATTTGCGAATTCCAAATTAGCTCCCCATAAATCAGCCTCTCTTAAATCAGCCTCTCTTAAATCAGTTCCACTTAAATTAGCCCCTTTTAAAAAAGCCTCCCTTAAAACAGCGCAACTTAAATTAGCACAACTTAAATTAGCCCATTTTAAATCAGCTTCCTTTAAATCAGCCTCTCTTAAATCAGCGCAACTTAAATTAGCACATCTTAAATCAGCACCACTTAAATCCAACTTTCGCCAATCTTTATCATCGTTTTTTAATTTTTCGTCGATTTCTGCTTGTGTTAGTTTTTTCATGCGTTATCTCCTTTTTTAACACCACTTAAATCAGCATTCCACAAATCAGCCTCTCTTAAATCAGCCTCTCTTAAATCAGCGCCCTTTAAATAAGCATCTCTTAAATCAGCGCTCCTTAAATCAGCGCCATTTAAATCAGTGCAACTTAAATTAGCCCATCTTAAATAAGCGCCATATAAATCAGCCTCTCTCAAATCAGCATCTCTTAAATTAGCGCCACTTAAATCAGTGCCCTTTAAATCAGCATCTCTTAAATTAGCGCACTTTAAATCAGCGCTCCTTAAATCAGCGCCCTTTAAATCAGCGCCCTTTAAATCAGCCTCTCTTAAATCAGCGCGCCTTAAATCAGCATCTCTTAAATCAGCTCCGCTTAAATCAGCTCCGCTTAAATCAGCCCATCTTAAATAAGCCTTTCTTAAATCAGCATCTCTTAAATCAGCGCCACTTAAATTAGCGCCACTTAAATCAGCGCGCATTAAATTAGCTCCTCTTAAATCAGCACCACTTAAATCCAACTTTTGCCAGTTTTTATCATTGTTTTTTAGCTTCGCATCGATTTCTGCTTGTGTTAGTTTTTTCATGCGTTATCTCCTTTTTTAACACCACTTAAATCAGCATTCCACAAATCAGCCTCTCTTAAATCAGCTCCGCTTAAATTAGCCTCTCTTAAATCAGCTCCGCTTAAATCAGCCTCTCTTAAATCAGCGCAACTTAAATTAGCTTCTCTTAGATTAGTCCCCCTTAAATTAGCGCTCTTTAAATCAGTGCCCTTTAAATCAGCCTCTCTTAAATCAGCATCTCTTAAATTAGCGCGCCTTAAATCAGCGCCTTCTAAATCAGCCCCATTTAAATCAGCATCTCTTAAATCAGCATCTCTTAAATCAGCACCACTTAAATCAGCACCACTTAAATCAGCGCAACTTAAATTAGCACATCTTAAATCAGCACCACTTAAATCCAACTTTCGCCAATCTTTATCATCGTTTTTTAATTTTTCGTCGATTTCTGCTTGTGTTAGTTTTTTCATGCGTTATCTCCTTTTTTAACACCACTTAAATCAGCATTCCACAAATCAGCATCTCTTAAATCAGCCTCTCTTAAATCAGCGCAACTTAAATTAGCCCCTTTTAAAAAAGCCTTTCTTAAAACAGCGCCCCTTAAATTAGCCCAACTTAACTCAGCGCCCCTTAAATTAGCCCAACTTAACTCAGCGCCCCTTAAATCAGCTTCACTTAAATTAGCTTCTCTTAGATTAGCCTCCCTTAAATCAGCGCCAAATAAATTAGCGCAACTTAAATCAGCGCGCATTAAATTAGCTCCTCTTAAATCAGCACATCTTAAATCAGCGCAACTTAAATTAGCACATCTTAAATCAGCACCACTTAAATCCAACTTTCGCCAATCTTTATCATCGTTTTTTAATTTTTCGTCGATTTCTGCTTGTGTTAGTTTTTTCATGCGTTATCTCCTTTTTTAACACCACTTAAATCAGCATTCCACAAATCAGCATCTCTTAAATCAGCCTCTCTTAAATCAGCGCAACTTAAATTAGCCCCTTTTAAAAAAGCCTTTCTTAAAACAGCGCCCCTTAAATTAGCCCAACTTAACTCAGCGCCCCTTAAATTAGCCCAACTTAACTCAGCGCCCCTTAAATCAGCTTCACTTAAATTAGCTTCTCTTAGATTAGCCTCCCTTAAATCAGCGCCAAATAAATTAGCCTCTTTTAAATCAGCGCCACTTAAATCAGCATCTCTTAAATCAGCGCCACTTAAATTAGCGCCACTTAAATCAGCACAACTTAAATTAGCCCATCTTAAATAAGCATCTCTTAAATCAGCATCTCTTAAATCAGCCTCTCTTAAATCAGCCTCTCTTAAATCAGTTCCACTTAAATCAGCTCCCTTTAAATAAGCACAGCTTAAATTAGCGCGCATTAAATCAGCTTCATTTAAATCAGCATTACTTAAATCAGCGCACTTTAAATCAGCATTACTTAAATCAGCGCACTTTAAATCAGCATTACTTAAATCAGCGCCTTCTAAATCAGCCCCCTTTAAATCAGCCTCTCTTAAATCAGTTCCACTTAAATCAGCTTCCTTTAAATCAGCCTCTCTTAAATCAGTTCCACTTAAATCAGCGCCACTTAAATCAGCGCCACTTAAATCAGCGCGCATTAAATTAGCTCCTCTTAAATTAGCTTCTCTTAGATTAGTCCCCCTTAAATTAGCGCACACTAAATTAGCGCCACTTAAATCAGCGCCACTTAAATCAGCGCCACTTAAATCAGCGCGCATTAAATTAGCTCCTCTTAAATTAGCTTCTCTTAAATTAGCTTCTCTTAGATTAGTTCCCCTTAAATTAGCGCACACTAAATTAGCGCCACTTAAATCAATTCCAGTTAAATTAGCGCCACTTAAATCAGCTCCCTTTAAATCAGCTCCCTTTAAATCAGCACCACTTAAATCCAACTTTCGCCAATCTTTATCATCGTTTTTTAACTTCGCATCGATTTCTGCTTGTGTTAGTTTTTTCATGCGTTATCTCCTTTTTTAACACCACTTAAATCAGCATTCCACAAATCAGCCTCTCTTAAATCAGCCTCTCTTAAATCAGCGCCACTTAAATCAGCACCACTTAAATCCAACTTTCGCCAATCTTTATCATCGTTTTTTAACTTCGCATCGATTTCTGCTTGTGTTAGTTTTTTCATGATTTGTACTCCTTTTTTAATCAGCTCATAATTATTTATGAGCTTAATTACATTGTATCAACTTAACTGATATTGTCAAGATTTTTCTTTAAATTTTTTTAATTAAACATATGTATATTTATTGCGCAAAAAAATTGTGAGAAAAAATTACGCACAACTTTTCACCATAAAATTGTTTATTTTTTTAACAAAATTGTTGCTTAAAATCGCATTTTTAAAACAAATTTAAAAAACAAGCGTCAATGCATATAAATTATTAGCAAATTTCTGCTAAATATTGCGTGTATCGTGTTTTTTTGCTTATAGTAATAGCTATGTAGCATAAATTAATTATCGTTTGATTATGCAAAAATTTAGCGCGTTATTTTACAAAATCATTTTTTGATCAGATATGCGCTGTTTAATAAATTCAATTTTTTCTGTAAAATTTTCGTTTATTTTGTTTATTTTTTTATCAATGTGATCGCGATATAAAATTTTGTAGATTTTTAACGCAGCATCTGCTGATAAACGCACAAAGTTCCACTTGTCAATTTTTTTTACAATTTCTGCATACGTTTTGTCATGCGTCAAAAATGATATTTCTGCAGTTGTTAAGTTTAAATCTGATTTTTCGATGCTGCACATTTTAGCAAAAACTGGAAGAGTTGGTGGATAATCATGTTGCATGCATTTTTTAATTGCAAATTTAATTTCGTTGTCGTTAAATTTTTTTAATTCACTAGTCCAAATTTTTATTGCTAAATTTAAAATACTTTCGTCGCTAAATTGATTGCACCATGCACTTCCGTAAATTGCTGTTAACGTTGCAAATATTTTTAATGTACGTTTTTTTAAATTTTCCATTAATTAATTTTCTCCTGCTATTTTTTTTAAATTAGCAACAAACTGTTGTTGATTAGTTAATTTTTTTTGTTGTGATTGTTGTTGCGTTAAATCAATTTCATCAAGCCAGCATTTTTGATTTAGCCATGTCGACGGATGTTTAATATATTTTTTATCAATATTCATAAAAATAATTTCTTGTTTATAATTTTCTACTCCAATTAAAATTTTATCGAGTAGATCATTGTCAGGATTTATTTGAGCAAATGCTTTTAGCGCTCCCTCTTTTGATTTGTGCAAAGGATACACAGCATAAAATTTATCAAATTTTGCAATAAATTCGCTGTTGTTTTTTAAAACAGTAAAAGAAGCGCGTACACGCGCGTTTTTACTCTCTTTAAAATTTTTATCTTGATTATTTACATTTGAGTTATGTTTAAAACTTAGATCTGTATTATAACCATAACCATTACCGCAGTGCTTTGGCACTGCTTGTGCACTGCTTGAGCACTGCTCAGGCACTGCTTGTGCACTGCTTGAGCACTGCTCAGGCGCTGCTTGTGCACTGCTTGAGCACTGCTCAGGCGCTGCTTGTGCACTGCTTGAGCACTGCTCAGGCACTGCTTGTGCACTGCTTGAGCACTGCTCATGAATATTTTCGATTTTTTCCCATTTATTCAATGGCTTATTCCCGTCTTCATCTGGAAATTTATAAAATGGACGTGCTATACTTTGATGATGCCAGCCAGAAATTTTTAAATATTTTTTATCATTAACAGTATATATTTTGATCAAATTGTTTTTTTCAAGCTCATTCAGCAATTGTTCAATTTCTGATTCAGTATCAGAATCAGCTGGAAAAATTTTTGCTTTAATGCATCTAAACGAGTACTGATGTATTCCATTATCGTCACAAAAATTCCATAATCCAATGAATAATAAACGTGCATTTTTTGAACAATTCATCACTTGTTCAGACGCCCAAAATTCTGGTTTTATTGATCTTTTTTTAGCCATATTTGTCATCCTTATTTTTTGTTGAAAAAAAAATATTAAAGCAGTATACTGTATTATACTCGCAATATAAGATTTTTCTTACAAAAAAATTTTTTATTTTTGCGTCTAACAATAATAATTATTTTTGTAATACAATGTACATTTTGTTAATCAAATAATGTACATTTAATTCGTAGCAGGTAAATGATATGAAAAAACAATTTAAGCAATTAAAACAACATGCTGAATTATTGAAAGCGATTAAACTTGCAGGGACTGCAAAAAAATTAGCACAATTAATAAGCAAGTATATTCATTGCAACGCATCAAATATTCAGTTCTGGCGTTATAAAGATATAAAAAAAAATGATGATTTGTTGCCAATCAATGTTTCACAAATCGTCGAGAAAATCTTTAATTATCAAATTATTGCTTTAAATATCTGTCCGTCAATAAAAAAAATATCAGAAAATTATAAAAAATCTCTTGACAAAAAACAGTAAACTGTATTAGTATTGTTTTACCGTCGAGTTTTGAGCTGATTATAACAATAATCAACATAACAAAAATTTAATTTTGTTAGTATCAAAATTTGACGGTTTTATTATGTATATGAATAAAGTATAAGGAGGTATAACGTGGTACATATTAGTGTAATTAACGCTTTAAACGATAAAGCAACAAATAAAGAGATATCTGATAAATTATTTAATAAACAAAAAAAATATAATCTATATAGACAATTAATTGATGATTATGCTTTAGCAAAAAAAAGATGGCATGATTTAGATGATGATGAAAAGTTAGCTCTAATATTAGAGCATATTGATTATAATGATAAATATTTAATATCTGCTGAAGAGATTATATTTATATTTTCTGCTGATGAGATAAAAAATATATTAAAACCAACTTCGACAAATTTACATGCATTTTTTAAAGCTAGATTTGTTGAATCTTTAATTGATAAATATATGTTGCAAATCAGTGATGATATTAACGATGCTATACAATTAAAAGTAGATCCGCATGCTTATGACAGGGATATACAAGAACATATTGATGCGGATAATAAAGAAAGAAGCTTTAGCTTCAAAATTTAACTTTTTTAAATTTGCTAAATAATGAGAATATGAATTATGAAAATTGATGTAAAAATAAGTACATTACGAATTTCAAAGTTTGTTACGTTATTATTTTTTTTGTTTTTAACATTAAAATTAACTCATGTAATAAACTGGGGATGGTTGTGGATTTTTGCACCAATTTGGGGTGCATTTTTATTCTTGATTTTGTTTTTAGTTATAGTAATTGCTGTATTATTAGTTATAATGCCAGATCATTTCTAATAATTATTTTAATAAGATTATAAAAATGAATAAAATAGATAAATATGAATGTACATTTAACTATAAAAAAACATTTAAAGTTGAGATGTACGGATGCAGGATAAATGTTTATTTTTGCGATACATGGAAAGAATTTGCAACATCAACATATGAATTTCTTTCAAAAGAAAAAATAAATTTATTAGATACAGAAGCTTTTTGTTTTGCGCATAATCGTGAATATTATGTGTTTTTTGACACTAATGTAAAAATGTCGATTATTGTGCATGAATGCATTCATCTGTTAATGTTTATAATTGATGATTATGAGCTTGAGTTAAATATAAATACGCAAGAATGGATTGCATATTTAATGCAATTTTTTGTTGACAAAATTTTAGAAATAAAGGAGTTAATCACAAATGAAGATCAAAAATCTAAAACTTAAAAATTTCGCAAAATTCACAGATTTTACATGTGAATTTAATAACAATATTACACATCTTGTCGGAATGAATGGCTCCGGAAAAACAACAGTAGGATTGACAGCAATTTGGGCATGTCTCAAAGGAATTGCTGAAAAATCAAAAAACGATAATCTAATCGGTGAACGATTCAGATTTATTGCAAATGGTGCCAAAAGTGCTGATATTGAATTAACACTTTTAGATACAGAAAAAAATGCTGAAATTATTGTTAAAAATAAAATTTCAGATGCCTCAAATAAAATCACATTTCAAGCGCCTGATGATTATGAATTAAGTAATGATTGGCTTAATAATTTATTATCAGTTGCTTTTTTAAGTACAAAAAACTTTACTCAACTAGATAGTAAACAACAAGCACTTTTATTAGGTATTAATACAGAAAAATTCGATAATAAAATAGAAAATTTAAAGAATGAATATACTTTAATTAATCGTGATTTAAAAAATTTAGGTGAAATAAAATATGTAGAAAAAGTTGAAAAAATATCTATTTCAGAATTAATTGAAAAGAAAAATAATTTAAGAAACATATATTTAGGAAAAGATAAATTTTTAAAAGAAATTGAAAATACTTTTGCAAAAAAACGAGCATTAGAAAATGAATTAAAAGAAATTAATAATAAAATTAAAGAATTTCCTGATTTAAGAACGCTCAATGATGAAGTTAATGATATAATTATAGAAGCAAAAGCTATTGATGAAAAAATTAAAAATTCAGAAGAAATTAATTATAAAGCATTGGAATATGAACGTTTTAATGAAAAACAAACAAAAAAAATCGAACTTGAAAAATCTTTGTATGAAAATAAAGATCAACAAAATAAAATACAACAAGAGCGTCTTGACTATATACAATCATTTAATCTTGGTTTCAATGATTTATCTATTGATGATAAAGGACAATTGTTATTAAAAAATCGACCGATCAAAGAGCCTCATTTTAGCAAAGGTGAGCTTGAGTTAATTGTTGCAAATTTATATGTTGCAAAAAACCCAGATTTAAAAGTAAGATTTATCGATGATTTTGAATTATTAGATGAGCAACATCAAACAAAACTTATAAATGATTTATTACAAGCAGGATTTCAAATAATTACAGCACAAGTTGATAATAATAAATTTGATAAAAAACAAGATAATATTATTTTATTAAGCGAAATATAATTAAGGAGCAAAGGAATGCTAATTAAAACACAAAAAGCCAAAGAAGTTTTTTTAATTGGTAAACATGGTGAAATAAAAATAACATTATTAGAATTATCGAAAAATAAAATTAGAATTGGTATAGATGCACCTAGCGATATGCCTATTTTAAAATATTATATTGCAGATATTTGCGATAATAATAGTTATAATAATAAAAACAATAAAAATAAAAAAGCAAAAATATCTTGACAATGTTTATATATAATGTATAATTATGTGTGTGCGAGTTAAATATTTTTTTTTTAACAACTGCTGGTTAAAAAAACCATCCTTTTTTAGTATTTGCTCGCACATTTTTTGTATTAGTAAAAGGACAATTATTATGAGTTTAGATGATGATTTTATAGGTACACTTATGCGCGCATATAAAAAAGAGTACAAAATTTTAGAAAATGATATTAACAATTTAAGAGCTGTTATTAAACAACTAATGGAAGATGTTAATGATTTACAAAATGAGGTTACATTTTTAAATGAAAGATTATCTTAGTATAAGGAAAAATTAAATGGCATTAACTGAACAACAACTTAAAGATAGAAAAAATTATATTGGTGGATCAGATATAAGCGCGATTTTTGGATATAACAAATGGAAAACAGCTCTTGATATTTACAATGAAAAAACATCAGATGAAATAAAACAAAACGGAAATACAATTGATAATAATTATATTGATTGGGGTAATGAAGATGAACCTATCTTACTATCAAAATTTGAGCGCGAAATCTGCTTAAAAGTAAAACAAAATGTACCAATACGATATCACGATAAATATGATTTTCTTGCTGCAAATGTCGATGGAATTGCGTTTGATCTTGATGAAATCTATATATTAGAAGCAAAATCAATATGCAGAACACATGACGAGTGGGGCGATCCTGTTAATGATATCAATTATAATTTGATCAGCAATAATCAATTAAAACAAAAACGAGGACAAATTCCTGCACAATATTTATTTCAAGTTGCTTATTATTGCGCAATTTATAATTCAACAAAAGCATATATTTTAGTGAGATTTGGTAATCATTTGCCGATGTGTGTTTATCAATATAATCGTGATCATGATTTTGAAAATCATATAATTGAAAATGCAAAAAATTTCTGGGTTAATCATATACAAAAAAAGATTCCTCCTAAGCCGCAAACTTATGATGATGTAAAAGAACTTTACAAAAATGCAATAAAACAAAAAGAAATCATTATAAATAATGATATCATTGATAAATATATAGAAATGACTGAATTACAAAAACAATATAATGATTTAGAGAGAAAAATAAAAAAATATAAAAAAGAATTGTTGTTAAACATTGAAGATGCTGAAATCATTAATAATCTTGCGCATCAAACAATATTTACGTGTCCAACAATTACAAGCGAAAGAATTGATAATAATAAATTAAAAGAAAAATATCCTGATGTTGCAAGAGATTGTAGTTATACAATAAAATATAGACGATTTTATAATAAACTGAAATAGTAAATAATATGATAATTAATTCATGCTGTATTTCATTAATAATATCACTAATGATTCTTGTTGTTGTAATAATAATATGCTGGATGAATAATTTATGATTATTGATACATGGTTTATAACATTTATTGAAATTTATTGTGTATTTATATTAATTTTTATAGCTATATTTTTGCTTAATAAATATTTTTAAATATTCTTTTAATGAGGTTTAAAATGTACATTTTAAGAAGTATTGTTTTTGAGTTTTTTGTTTTGTCTGTAACAATAGCATCGCTGATTTATATTTTTAATTGATCAAATTGTAACAGAAAAAGAAGAAACTACTAAAATTTGCTGATTATAATAAGATTTTTCTTGACAAAATGTGCAAATATTTGTATGATTGCTATAGATTAAATATTAATAATATTAACGGAGTTGTTATAAAAATACAATGTTTATAAAAAGTTTATGCGCTAATTAATTATAATGTCAAGATATTTTTGCTTTTTATCAACTATTAATTAGCGCACGGTTATTTTGGGTAAATAATAATGACTAAAGTTGAGATAGTTAAAGAAAAATGTATTGATGTATTTGACGTAAATGAAAATTACTCATATTTTTCACTTTTTTCACTTGATTATAAATATTATGTACGTAATATAGTTATTGCAATAAATATTAAAACAAAAGATATGCATATCAGTTTTACTATAGATACATTATTACAAGATTGTTCTGTCAATTTTTGTGAATTATTAAAAAAATATAATATACAAGATAATGATAAATTTTATCATTGTAAAATCGATAGAAAAAACAGTCTTATATATAAAAATTATTATAATGCACTTGTTGTAACTGCAATCGCGCCGATTGATAATCAATTATGGATTGAATCAACAATAGAAGATCGTATTGATGATTGTTACGATAATATCATGAATATAATTGATAAACAATTAATGCGTATAAAAATAAGTGATGATCTTGATATTATTATTATTGATGATGATTATGATGATGATGATTATGATTATGATAATGATGAATAAATAATTTATTTTATCGCTTAAATTAAAGGAGTATTTATATGAGTATTGATAGAAACGCACCAGTTAGATCATTTGATATATTACAAACTGCAATAACTCATGATAAACCATTTATAGCTCAAGTAGAAAAAGCGTTACCTGAATTTATGCGTAAAAGAAAAGATTCTACTGAGAGATTTTTACGCGTCTGTCAAACAGCTTTTGTGATGAATGAAGATGCTGATAATTTGCTTAAATGTACATTACTTAGCGTTGAAAAATCAATTTTAAAAGCCGCAGAATGGGGAATTGAACCTGGTGATTCGTTTGGAAAAGCTTTTTTTGCTCGTTATAAAAATAACAGAACAAATGTATATGAGTGTAAATTGCAATTAATGTACAAAGGATTGCTGGATCTTGCATATAGATCAAAATACATAAAAAATATAGAATTTGATTGCATTTATACATGGGACGAGTTTAAAATTAAAAGTGGTGATACACCATCAATTCATCATTTGCCTTATCCTAAGCCTGATGATTTTGACTCTGAACGTGACCTTATTGCTGTTTATGCAATTTGTACTAATAAAAATAATAATAAATTTAGAAGGTATTTGTGGAATGCAGATATTAAAAAACTTAAAGCAATAGCAACAAAGAGAAGCGGAAAAGTTCCGATGGCGTGGCAATTTGGCTACGAAGCAATGGCATTAAAATCAATAATACGGCATATTTTAAAATATGTCCCTAGTAGTTCTGAATGTGATAGCGCAGTAATTTATGATGAATATTTAGAATTAACAGGTGTTGATAAATCATCAGATTTTATTAATGTAAAAAATGCGCTTACAGATACAGATGAAAAAAAACAACTTAATGAAAACATTACTCAAAGTAAAGCATTGCTAGAAGATTTAAAACAAAAAAGTGCATCTATAAATATTAATCAAAACATTATAAATAATTCAAAAAATAATGCAGATAAAAATATAAATGAAAAAGCAGAAGTAAAACCAGAAGTAAAACCAGAAGTAAAACCAGAAGTAAAACAACAACTATCAGAAGAAAGTAGATTGTTTTTTGAACAAGATTGTGGTTAAAATATAAACTGATATGGAGATATTATATGAATACTAAACAAAACAAAAAAACAACTTTGGTGCTAACTAGGCGAGAATTTGAAAAGATCATCATTGGCGATCATTTTATTGATATAACAGTTGTAGCAATCAAAGGCAGACGCGTCAAAATCTCAATAACAGCAGATGAAAATTTAAGTGTTCATCGTGAGGAAATTTTTGATCAAATTAATGAACAAAATGAACAGAATGAGTATGATGAGCAGAACAATCAAGGCGAGCAGAATGGATAAATATGAACGGTTAAGATTTAATGATTATAAAAAAGCAGGTAATATTAAATGTGGAAGATGTGGCTATGCTTACAATGAACATTATAAAACAAAAACTGTTATCAATAAAAATATAAATGGTGAATATAAAAGTTATTATGTTATTTGTCCACAAAACGCAAAAAACGCAAAAAACGCAAAAAACGTAAAAAACATAAAAAATGAAATAAGCAAAGAAAATAGAGAAAATAAAGAAAGCGAAAAAGATATAAATAAAATTAATACTCACGGTTATAAGTTGCAAAATAGCAAAAAATATAAAAATATTTTAATAACAAGGGTTCCGGAAGAAAAAGAATATGCAGATGCTGAATTGAAAATGAGAGGTGCAACAATGCCGATAATTGATATAAGTAAACATGCGATCGATCGCGCATCTTTGCGATTAAAAAAAATCTGGAAAGAAACTAGAGAATCTGATAATGAAGGGCTATATAGCTGGCTTGCAAGGATTGCTGAAAAAGCTCTTGAGACAGAAAAAATAGAAAAAAATGCTGATGAAATGTCAGATAAAATTAAATATATGAATATTCAATTTATTTTTGACTATTCGATGGCAACACCTGTTTTGTTAACTGTAATATAAAGGAGGAATATTTTATGAGCTATCAAGATATAGTTATTAATCTCATTAACGGGAATATAGAAGATATTAATAAAAACGAGGCTTATAATTTAATTGATAATCTAGCGTATATATTATCACAATTTGACTCACAAAAAATTGCATTTTTTTTAGACAAATTAGCTTTTAATTTTCATGAAAAATTCGCAACAAAAAAACAATATTTAGCAAGCATGAAAAATATTGCTAAATATTTACTCAAAACAAATGATGGAAAAATGTTCATTTTTGGACTTAATCTATATGAATCGTATTTTATTGTCGAAGATGAAGAAACATCAGCAAAAAAAGAAGGAAAAGAAGAAGATATTAAAGAAAAAAAGAAAACAGAGAAAGATTTGTTCAAAAATAATACAACGATACATTAATATAAATGAAACATATGAAAGCTGAAGCTGAATAAAAAAATGAGTACAAATTATGACCTTACAAATTTTTGAAATTAGTTAAGTGTATTTAAAAATGAAATATAATATTTGGATAAAAATAGGTGATAAAAAAGCATATTTTGCTGGAACAGGTTATGGCATATCTTTTTTAGATGCTTGTAGAAATTTTTTTGAAAAAGATGTATATTACGATAAATATACTAATACTTACAAAAGTTATAATATTTATCAAACAGAAAAAGATGCTAATAATTCAAAACGAGGTGATTTTTATGAGTGTTCACAAGATATGGATAACTGATCCAACTAAAAAAAAAGATGGAATTAGATTTTTAGGAGAAATTGAAGCACAGACTTTTGATGAAGCATGTAAAATTTTTTTTAAAAATAATATTAATTATGATCATAAAAAAGGAACATTTTTTGGATATAAGTTATTGAGTGACCCAAAAAAATAAAAAATAATTTTTTTATTTTAATTAACAAAACAAAAAGGACATCAATATATGAGTAATTTTTTTGTTGAAAAGGTTAATTATTTTAATAATAAAAACAATAATAAACGCGATTATGTTAATTTTGAATTTGATATAAGCTGCTTAATAAATAATATTATAATGCTTCTAGACAAAAAAATATTATTTTTGCAAAAAAAAGATGCTATGCTAACAAACACATATATTTATTCGTCAATTGACGTTAGATATAAAAGACAATCAAGATATACGCAAAAAAATATTTTACAAAAAAGCAAAAAAATACAACAAACTATAAGCTTGTACAAAGATACAAAAGGAAAAATTTTACAATTAAAAGCAAACGATGGTAACGTTAAAAATAAAACAGAATCATTAAAAATAACAATTAATGATTTGTCAAAAAATATTATCAAACACGATCATGATGAAATAAGATTTATTGATCGATTAAAGTATCTAATAATAAATTTTATTAACAGATTATTTAAGACTAAAATTTCAGGTGAAAAATTAATTGAAAATGCACATAAAATGAACAATGTGTTAGACGCAAAAAGTGTTATTAACAAATTTGGAATGAATTTCATTTGATCAAAATAAGCAAAAATAAGCAAAAATAAGAAAATATATAATAAAATCAACAGCTTGTTGTTTGATTGTTATTTGATTGAATCAATCATTTTTGTTATCAAACTAATTGTTTCTGAGTTGTGTTTTTGTATCAAATCAAGTGTTTTCTCAAAAGAATGTTCCATGTCTTCTATTTTTTCATCAACGTATGACTTGTTTGCTTTGTTTTTATTTAATTTATTAGTTTGCAATCCTATGATGATCAACGCTATAAATAATATTGTAATTGCTATCTCTTCAGTGCTACCTTTTAATATTGATAATAATGTATTGCCTGCTGCTAAAGTATGATATGGGTTCATTTTTCTTACTATATCCCTCATTGCTTTGTTATTAATTCTATTTAATATATATTAACATATATAAACATATTAATTATTTATATAATTTTTTTCATTTTTTCTATTTATCGTATTTTCTAAAATTTTATTTTTTTCTGATGAGCTTTTAGATGTGCCAAAGTAGTAATTGAAGATACCTATAAATGCAGTTGCAAGCGAACCTAACATTATTTGCAAAATGTCTTTATTTCTTATGTCATATCTCATTAATATTATTAATAGTCCAAAAAATCCTATTGTAAGAGATATAGCTAAAAATGATGTTGTATAATCATGTCTTCCTGTTTTTGCTATTTCTATTTCTCTTGACCTTGCATCAGCAATATCAAGCAAATACATTTTATTTTCTTCGATTCCAAGTTCTTTTAATTTTATTTTTAGATCAGCATTTGATTTTTTTATAGCAAGTAATTGTTCTGGTGTTGCTTTTTGCAATGATTCTAATATATCAGCACTTGTAGCATTATCTTTTAACCCTAAAATCTTACATAATTCATTTACAGCAAGTCCTGCTAATGGTGATCCTATAACTGTAGCTATTGTTGGCGCTATTGTACCTATTATTGTTTTTATTTTGTCCCACATTTTAATTATTTAATATCCTATATTAATAATTTGTTAAATTATTTCTAAAATCAGCAATATCAATATTCGGACACGTTTTACCATTTGCTGTTTCTGCCTCATAATGACCGATAATTTTATCAATTGGAATTTTAAAATGATCTTTTAATTCAGAACACAACTTATATAAAGAATTAATTTGATTTTTGCTAAAAATTTTAATACCAATTAAACAAATACCAATGCTTGTTTTATTATATCCTAATGTGTGCGCACCAATTTCAGATGAATATAAATAATTATCACCATCTAAAATACGACCACATTCTATTGATCCGTTTAACGATTCTAAATAAAAATCAGGTGTTATCTGTCCATTTAATATAACAAAATGATACCCTATCGTTCGCCAACCTCTTGCAATATGCCATTCTCTAATTGTTTGAGAATTACCAAATCTACTATCAGAACAATGTACAATTATTTGTTCAACTTTTGCCATTTTTCATTTTTTCTGCGTTAGAAATACCTTTTTTGTCATTTTTATTATCTTGTTCAACATTTTCCAAAGGTAAAAAATTAGAACATATAATCTGTATCTCACTCCATGAAATATTAGGCAGATTTTTTTCTTCTTTAAAATAAGCAAATAATTTTGCTACAATTTGCTGTGGTACTTTATAATACATATTAATCTCCTTTTTTTATTAAATTTCTACCAATAGTATATAATTTAAACAATAGCTCTTGAATTATTTATAGTGATAGCTCTTGAATTCTTTTATCATGATCTTGGATTATTTTCAATAATATCGGTATAAATTTTTTATAATGTACACCACATAAATTATTATCATCATCATAAAAAACAAATTCATTATTTATTTGTTCTACATCCTCTGCAAGTAAACCATATTGTCGTTCTGGATTGACTTCATTATCCATAAATTTTTTAGTTTTTGGATCTTTTTTCTTATAATTAAAAGCATAAACTGGCAAATCAAAAACCCATCCATAATTAAAATCAGGGTCTAAATTCTTTTTTATAGCTTTTATTGAAGAAACATATCCTAGAGTTCCATCGCTTTCTACTTCTACATCTCTGCTAGAAGTGACAGTTTTGTTATAAATATAAGTTGATTTAACTTCTTTAGTAATTGCGTTAAATGCCATCATCGTATCAAATATAGTCGGAAGCCCTTTCGGAACACCTGCATCTCCGTATAATTGTAATTCTGTGGGAGTGCGCTCAATAACATAGTTACTAGTAGCATGTGTGCTGACCCAGTCAAATGTGTGATTAAAATAAGCACCAAACGCAATATGCTGCTCGCCATCTTTATACGCTGATTGTACCATACACGGATAAGTATTATCATCAGTAGTATAATAAGCGCATGTTGCTGAAGAATTCGGAGATGTCGAATTTCCGCGATAGACTACTTTTGCATAAACAGGGAACGAAATTGATCCACTAGTGGCAAAGTCTAGTAATAATTTATCTGTCGTATTAATTTTTGATATTACACCAGACGATACTTGCCAAATAGTTTCCGAATCACCTAAACCACGCCATGACCCATTTTCATAAAATTCAAATGAATTAGTTGTGCTATTATAACGCGTCATTCCATTGACAGGTGTTCCAGGACGTTCACCAGTTGTGCCTGCCGGTAATTTTAAAAATCCTGTACTACCATACGTAGCATCTCCAGATATAGTAATACCACTAGCAGTAATATTAACATTGCCAGCACTATTTAAGTTAATATTGCCAGATGAAGAAGTACTTAAATTAATATCAAAATTTTGTGCGCTTATGCCAATTCCGCTACTAATACTATTCACAGAAATCTGTGCATTTGGAGTATTTAATACAATATGATTTGTGCATTGTAAATCTATTTCTGCATTAGCTTCAATTAACAGATTATTATTTACTGACATTTGAGCATTTGGTGATGCAGTTAAATTAATATTATCAGTAGTTAATGCTGTAAACCATCCAGCACTAACTCTTGAAAGATTTGTTCCTAAATTATTTAGATTTACTATATTTTGACCTTGCATATCCAAATTTCTTGCATTTGTCATGGTATAAGTGCTACCACTATCAAGCCATAATGCATTAGCACCTAATTTGACATAAGCTGAAATTCCATCCCATACAAATTCTTCACCGGAGAGAAAAGATTGGCCTGTGTTTGTTTTTGTTAGATCATTATCAGTAACATTTGATGCAGCAATATAAATTCTTCCAATTTCTGCATTTGCTTCAATAACGGTAGGAAAATCCGCGGGTACATTAATTATTTTTGGTGGTAAACTTCCTCCTCCACCACCAATTGTATCTAACAATCCTACTAATAAACTTCCCATATTTTTATATTACCTTATATTAAATATTTTATTTTTTATAACTTTTAAATATAACTTTTAAAATCACCCGTAGCTTCTCGGCAATAATATTATTGATCTATCTGCTGTTTCTGATGCATTACTAACAATTTTTAATGCATAAATAGAGTTAAAATCATTTGCAAGAACTCCATACGCGCGTCCTGCTGTGCATGTAATACTAACTTGTATGTTATTAACATTATAATAATCAAAAAAGCTTATGCCATCATAAGATACTTTGAAAGTTAATGATGTTCCGTCAAATGAAGCAGGTAAAATTATTGTTTTAAGAGTTGATCCATAAAATTTTACAATATCACTTGTAGTTTGACCGCTTAATATTATTGCAGTAAGCGGTTCAATTATTGATGTTAAATACTGTGTAACTTTGCTCATATTTATACCTATTTTTATAATTTATAAAAAAATTTATTATTCAACCCATCCCATAACTGATAATTTTAAATTTGTATTTGCATCAGATGTTGACAATCTATATCTAATTTGTTGCGCTGTATCTGTAATTATTTTATATGTATAAACATTTGCGCTAGCATTATCAGCAGTGATATTACCTAACGGCGCTCCAGCAGCTCCAGGAGCAAGATCGGCGTGATATACATTTGTTAACCACCCTATGCATCCAACAGTTGGAGAAGATAAATATGCATTTAAAATCATTTCGCAATAAATTCCAGGAGGAACTGGCAATGCAACAACTACAGCAGACGTACCAGGATTTGTTATATTATAATCAGTAACAGGTGTAATCCAGTAGTGAACTCTATCAGCGCAGTTACATCCTGATCCGTGAAATGATCCAGCAATATAATTAACAATATTTGATGACCCATCGGTATAAACTGATGCGATACGTTTATATGCTGTATATCCTGTTGCATCTGCTAATAAATTTGTCGCAGTAATTGATGTGTCAAAACCAAAATCTACTGTAAAAGATGTTGTTGCTATTCCAAATAAGTGATACCACGTGTTTGGCAATAATGCTACAGTACTTGCACGCCCACCATTTCCAGATCCAGCAACCCAAACTTGATCAAGACGTTTGATAAATGTTCCTGCAAGCGTATATGCTTGATAACTTAACGTATCTCTAAAAGTTCCAGGTGCTATATCAATATGAGTTGTTGGATTCGCTGCGTTTGGATTTGTGAATAATCCATATATTCCATTAAATAATGGCAAACTTTCACGCAAAAATGGATCTTCTATCGATTGAAGAATATAAGCACCACCTTTAACAGTTACCTCAACAAGTCTGCCTGCAACAATATCACCAGGATCTAAACCTGTACCATCATATTTTTGAATAGGCCTTGCAATTGTATCATTAAAAGCTTGTAAATCACTTGCTGCCGTATTTGTATTAGCAGCATAAAATGTAAATCTAGATCCTTCGGACATTACTAATGTTGGTGCTTGCATCGGAGATATTGCGTTAATTATATAATGATTTGCTGTACCTGAATCAACGCCATGAAATGCTTTTGATGCATAATTTGCAGCACCTTTTGACATTTGGTTTAGATCTGTTGGTGAGAACGACTGAATACTATTTAAAACATAATTTTTTAATTCTGAATTTTCACCCTCATTAAATTCAACTGCTGTATATATATCACCTGTCGATTTACTTGGTACATCTCTCATGCGTTATCTCATTAAATAATTAATAATTAAAAATTGTACATTAAATGATATATGCTTCAATTATAAAAAATTTTATTTATACTTTTATCGTAATTATTCAGCGAATTTTTAAAGGATGAATGAAACAAAGCAAATAATAGTATTTAGAATATAGAGTTTGCAGTAGGCGCAGGGCGATTGTACCAGAGATTTTCGGATTGATTTTGTGACGACTAGCGCACAGGGATAGAGGCGCGGGAGGTAGATGCGCCCCTAAATTTAAAACTCAAGCAAAATTTTGGTGAATAGTTACCTTTTATCTTATTAATCATCTCTATATCTAGCTACAATTTTGACTGGTGCAGGTTTTAATTTGTTAAAAATGCATAAAATTAAATTAGCAAGCGTTTCTTCACCGAAAGTTATGGGAAAAGTCAACGGGAATACATTTGACGGTCTATTTATGTCAAGAAAATGTACAATCATTGTAAATTTTGCTTCTTTAATTGACCCAAAAAAATAAATTGGAAATGTAAACGGAAAAAAATTACTATGTTGATATCCGTTTAATATCTCTATTCTGACACCAAAAAAATCAGCTAGCGCGATAAAATCTGGTGTTGATGTCAAATTCATTAATGCAAATTTTGCAATTGCATATTGCCTACGCTCTTCAATTGATTTATTTTTAGGATTAAAACACTCATCAGGAATTCCTAATTGCCTTTCCCATTCATCAATTAAATTATATGTGTAAGGTAAATAGTGTTCGTCTGCCAATTCTTTAATTTTTGCCTCAACACGCATAAATTCGGATGAAAATGCTTGTAAAAGCGATCTTAAATTAGATCCTTGTATATTTTTTGATCTGAAAATATCATCATTTGGCAAATAATCAGCAAGTGATTGTGTGATTTGCTCATCTGTGTTAACAATAAAAGTTGTTTGTTGTGGTAATATTTCCATTACTATTTTCTACGTTAAAAATGTACAAGAATTGTACACTGCAAGCTGCCCATGCGATATTGTGATATCACCAACAGGCGATGATAATGTAAAACTTTCTACATGTTCTCCTGTCTCTGGATTAATTGTTTGATAAATAATTGATCTATAAGCATCTTCTATTAAATCAATACTAACATCAGGAATTTCTTTAAAAAATTGAATTAAATTTTCTTTGATTGTATTTTGCATCGATTGTGAATTTGGCACTAAATCTGTAAATACAAAATCAACAGGAACTTTTGTTGGCGCAATAACATTAACATCATCATCAAGCATTGGTGCTGTTTTTATTTTTAAAAGCTCAGTTTTTGCTTCAAGTAATTCTGCAGGAGTTGGGATAATATCGTCATCGTTTGCGCGTATAAAATATACTTCAATTTCTCCTGCAACAGGATAAGCATCAAAAGTCCAAACTTTTGTTATCCAAGGTATTTCCTTTAATGTTTTTGTTATATCAGCATCATTAAAATTAGATATAGGATTAGCATAAGCATCAAGAACTCTAGCTCTGTAAGATTCGATCTCTTCTTCATCTTCACCACCTGCTATTTTTCCAGCTTGAACATAAGCATCATCATCAACACCAACAATCGGTGATAATAATGTTAATTTTGCACCGCTATCTAAATTTTTATCCTGACCAGTTTCAACAGACTGAATTTCAACGCTTGCAACGTTTGATGTTGCTGTAATAGTTCCAGTAGCCGGTGTTGCAGGAGATCCTGACACAGTATAAGTAAATGTATTTTCTGTTGTTTCCAAAATTGTAAATGTACCGTTGTATTCAGATTCGTTTGCTCCTGCTATTGTAACAGAGATATTAGGTGCTAATTTATGATTTATAGATGTTGTTACTGTAGCTATTATTCCGCTTCTTGTTATTCCAACATTATATATATGTTGGGTAATATTATAATTACCATTTATAACCTCATATTGGATATCGCTTTCATTTTGATAAATAGTTCCAAGCGTTATTGTTGATCCTATTGACCCTGTTGCTGTAATAAATCCTAATGCTGTGCTTGCAGGATTAACATCAATTCCTTTTAATAATCCAATTTGCCTCAGAAAAGTTATATCTTTTGCTGTTTGACTAAACATTTCATTTTTTATTTGAGATTCTTGTTTGTATAAATCAAAAATTCTTCCTGATATCCCAACACATAAAGCTCTAATATACGATGTTCGTAAAAATGGATTTAAAACAGGCAGTTCGTTTTGTACATCAGACAAAAGCCTATCTGTAACTGATTGTCGATTTTCAGGAAAAATAATACTCATTATTGTATATTTATATAATTCATAAACTTATATTAATAAAATATATTAATAAAAAAAATATTTATTTTATATCTTTTAATTAATATCATTTTCTAATTCTTGTATAGTATTTTGCCACAACTTAAAATATTTAGACAGAACAATATCGCTACTAATTATTAAAGAAATTTTTATTAATAATTCTTTTTGCGCATTATATGATGTATCAACTGTAAAATTTGATAATAAACTATCTGTTATATACCATTGTAGCGCATTATTTAAAAAAGTTTTTGCATTATTAAGTGTTAACTGATCAGCTCTTGCTTGTGATAATAACCATAATTTAGATCCTTGCTCAAAATTATTATATCCTAAAAATGCATTACCCCACCATCCACGTCTTTTTTGTGCTATTGATATCTCACTTGCTGATGCTCTTCTCTCACATAAAACAGTCATTAGCAATGATGTTTCAAATCCCTGTGTTATTTCTATATCTCCATCTATAAAATTAATATCATATAATCCGTAATTATTTTTTATTAATTTAAAATCTACAAAAGCCATAATATATACTCATAAAAAATATTTTTTTTAAAATCTATTAAATACATCTTAAATTGATGTGTTTGTGCCAGCGCTTGTGATTGTACCATAATAATCAGTTCCTCCAATATTTACAGTTATTTGATCTCCAAGCCTTGCTATTTGATTACCACCACTACCTAAATTTGTTTGCGCAGCATTTATATTAACATTTCCACTTGTATATATCTCTACAGATCCATCATTTTTAAATTTGACATAAGTATTTTTTATCACATTTCCAATAAGTACCTCACCCTCTTCAAGATTTTTAAACCTTTCATCTCTGCTGCATCCTATAATCGCCCTATTATTGTCATTCCCATTAACAGCAAAAATTATAGCTTGTACTCCAACGGGGAGCCGTGTGTATAATCCATACGGATTAATAACAAATGCATCTCCATGCTTGTTTGGATATTCAACTTGGACTTTTGGAAATTGACCTGTATCAGGTAAACTATTTGATACATATCCAACTTTAATAATATTTTTTATTAATTTTAAAAAATACTTTAACAATATATTTCTCCGTTTAAATTAATAATTAATTAAAATCATCTTGAACTTTTCCACTTTTTTTATTTTTTTGTGGTCTATTTACTTGTAACGTAAATGCATCTTGTATCATTAATATTAAATTAGTCTTTGATCCATCATCTACAGATTGAGAATATGTTACCTCTGTAATTAATAAATTAGCATCAATTGACTGTCCATCTAATCCGGCACTTTGATCAAATACTTTTACTAACTTATTAACTTTCCATATTTCATTGTCAAGTTTAGGAATAAATCCTTGAACTTCGCAATTGTATATAACTGAATTAGCGCGCCTAAAATTAGCTTCCCATTTCGCAGTATCTTCAGTTTCATCTTGATCGCTATTATCAGGAGGCTCAATATATAATATTCTTGATTTTCTTATTTCCTTATCATATGCATCAGCTTTAATTTTAATCATTTCTGATGGTTTACCAATAAAATCATTTATTGATGCAGATGTTGATAAATTATAATGATAAAATCTTTTAGTGTTATCATAACTGCATGAAGAATTGAGTATTGTTGCTAATGCATTTTTATCTGTTGATAATACTGTGTTATAAATTTCATTTTTTGCTCTTTCAAAAACAATATATCCATTTCCATTTGTAGTTAATAATACCTGTGATTTTTTTGCATATTTTGATAAAAAATCATACGCTGTTGTTCCTATAGAATCACCAGAAACACCAGAAAATTTTTTTAAATTAAATCTATTAATTATTTTAATATCTTGTAAATTTAATATTTCTAATATTTTTTTTGTTATAGTTATTAAATCTGCTTTTTTAAATTCAATTTTTGACATATCAGGTTGACTGTCAACAATATCACATGTTATATCTCTACCGCTTATAGTTATTGTATGATTTTGCACATCATATGTAGTGTCAATTTTTTCTATCCATCCTGTCATTACAAGTGAATTTTCTACGTAAATTTTACAAATATTTCCAACAAAAATTGGAAAAACATTATTTTTAAATGATGATGTTGTGAAAAAAAATGATCCACAAAATTTATCAAGAGATCTTGTTACTCTAATAGTCTCCCATCCTGTGTATAAATTACCATTAACTTCCAAATGAATTTCAGACATTATTCACCCTAATTTACAATATTTTGCAATATCATTATGTTTTTTATGCTTCTAAAATTTTCACAGTCCCTTCTATGCGCGATGGATTATAAGATAGATTAATGTCTAATAATTCATCATAATTATCAGTATTACCATAATAATTGAATGCTAAAACAGTCATGGGAATCGTTTTTGTCTCAATTTCAATAATTTTATTAACAATTAAACGTCTTTGCTCAAAAAATACACGAGCTTGATTCCGCAATTCATTAATTTTATCTAAAAGATCGTTTGATAATATATCGTTAGAACTGTTCAATAAATAATCGTATGATTCATCTAGAGTTCCTGCAATATTATCTAATTCATTATCTGTTTGATAATCAATATCTGTCGCAGAATCTACTAAATTACAAAAAGCAAGCGCATTAATTGTCCCATTGATTAATTTATTATTTTTTTTATTTTCTTCAGATTCTGAAGTATTTGCAGTCACAAATTGATCAGTCAAGCCGAACTGTATAAATTTTAAGCTAGCATTAAATCTTGTTGCACCATCGTCTGATAATGCGTCAAAATTTGATATTAAATTAGATATATTTTCGCCTGCATCATCATCTGTATTTGATGCTGTTCTGTACACATTATTATCAAATGTTCTCAAAATCTCGCGAAAATCAGTATTACTTGTATTTAATGCAGCTGTATTTCTGCTAATTGCATTAAGTTGTGATGATAAATTGAGCAATTTGTCAGCAGATCTAATTATGTTGCGATTAAAATTTACAGAGTACTGACTATTAAAATCACTATTGATAAAATCATATAATTCGTCGTATAAATTTGCTATTTTTGCAATATTATTAATATCAGCAGTCGGATAAAGCGGTTCTTCAGCTTCTGAAAAATTCATTGTGAAATTTGCTATTCCAGTGTTTGCAAATTCTTCGCTTACTGTATAACTTGTACACTCACAATTAATCATACCTAGAAAGGGATGTGTTAATATCCCAATATCTTTGCTGCTTAATGCTTGCTCGAGTGCTAATTTTTTTACGGTATATAATTCACCATGCACCAATCCGTTAATGCTAAAAATCCGTAAATTTTTGCCCAAATCTTCAACATATCTAAAATCTTTATTTGGATATTCGTGTGTTACAGTTTTTCTACCTGCAGTGATTGTCCCGCTTACATAGATAAAACCAACGCCTTTAAAGTCAGCTGGGTAAGTTGTGTCAAAAACAGACATATAATCACCTACATCCGTGAGAACGCCATGTTGTTTCCCAAATCAAAATAAGTATGCTGCATTCCTTTTGTTGTAATATTATTAACCATTTTACCAGGGTCATTTAGTGATATATGCATTTTTGATGTTACAGTTTGAGGTTTTAAAGAAAAAGCACCCATCATATTATGCATCATTGTTTGATGCATAACAGTTTGTGTTCCTGTTTGTTGATTAACAGCATGATGCTTTTTATGAAAAATTGCATAAATAGCTTTTGCTATCCAATAATAAACGTTTAATTTTGTAAGCATTTGCCCGATTAAATAAAGTGCATCTCCAAGTCCTTCAAGCAATCCTTTAATAATAAAACTCCAAAATGGCCATATTGCCTTTGATATTGCATATAATTGATTAACAACGTCGCGAAAATCTTTGCTTCTCATGTACAAACCAACAAATGCAGCAGTAAGTGCAATTACAGCAATAACTGCAAGAGTGATTGGTGCAAATGCTGCTGATATTGCTAATGTTAATACACCCATTGTCACAAAAAGAGGTCCAATAGCGGCAATAATTAATCCAACATATACTAATATTTTTGCTAATGTGTGATGTGTTTTTTCAAAAACAACAACTGATTTTCTAATTCTTCCAAGCGCATTAATTAAATTAAACATATTTGTTTTTAAATCTAATGCATCAACTATTAAATCACCAATTGGTGCTAATGTAAGTGTAACATTATCAAGTAATGTGCTTGTCAATCCTTTTAATGTACCCATCAGGATTAACATTGCATTTGCAAAAACTCCGCTTCCTTTTGTTAATTTATCTAATAATTCATCATAAACTTTAGCATTAATATAACCAGCTTCTGCTTGTTTTAATACATTTTTTAAAATATGCCCATGTTCTTTTGCAATTTTTCCTAAAACATCTGTCATACCTATTCCCTGGTGCATCATTTGCCTTAATTCACGAGTATTAAGTTTTCCTGTTTGATGTACTATACCGTAAATTTGCGCAAGAGTTTCTATATCACCGTATTTTGCTCCTGCAGCTATATCACCAAGTTGTTTTAATACTTTTAAAACATTTTTTCCACTAACGCCAAAATTTATCAATTGAATTGCTGCACCTGCCATACCCTGAATACGAAATGGTGTTTTTGCAGTAAAATCAATTAATTTTTGCACAAACTCTTTAGCTTTTTTTGAAGAATGGAATATTGTAGTAAATTTAGCAGTAATTGTTTCCATATTTGCGCTAGCTTTTAATGCTGCAATGCCAAAACCAGCAATTGGGAGAGTTAAACCAGCAGTTAAAGCTTTTCCAGTTCGTACCATTGAATCACCAGCATCTTTAACTTTCTGTCTTAGTAACATAGCTTTTCTTGTTATATTTCCCATTGATCTAACAATTCTAGCTGCTGTTTGACTAAATCTATCTACTGCTGTAATTGTATATGATACGTCATAAGTCATTTTTAAATAATTACCTTATATTATTTTTTCTTAATTCAGTTTCAATTCCATTTTGTATTTTTTTCATATTTTGTATTATGTCAAAAACTTCTGGCAAAGGCATATTTTGCAATTCTTTATAACTAAATCCACCATTGAAGAAATAAATAATTTTGCATATTTCAAACATTATTTCTTCTTGCGTGCTTCCTTCCATGGTGGAGTAATAAAATTTTCCAAATACGCTGCCATGATATCTTGTTCATCATCTTCACTTATTGATTCTTTTAATAAATTATTCAAAGGTACATTGCCATCAATAAAGCATAAATTTTTGCACATTATATCCCAAAATACGTCATAGAATAACTCTACTTTTTCAAGAGGTAATATTCCGTATATCATAGTTAATAATTGTTTGCCGTCTATTTCATCATTTACATTTGTATCTTTTTCAAGTTTTTTAATATCATCAGAATTTAATTTATTTCTAAATTGCAATTCTATGATTACATCAGTCATATATTTTTTTAATTTTAATGTTGATTTTTTATGATTAGCTGATGGAGCAATAAGAATTAATTTATTTGTTTTTTTTTCAATACCTTCGTGTTGATAAATTATTTCATTTGATAAAATAAATTCAATTTGTTTTTTATCTTTGAACACATAAACCTCCTAAATAATAATATTATAATTATAATTAATATAATTGATAAAAATAATAAAAATAAAGTGATGAATTTGTATTAATATCAGCTTTGAACGAGTTGTCTGCAATGAAACTCAACTTCGAAAGATTCATCAACGCCAATATTAGCATCAGGATTATTTATAACAACGCAATTTTGCCCACTTACACTAAAAGTACCTTCAGATACTGAAATAGATACGCCAACAGCTATATCAACAGATTGCCATGTTCGCAAATATTCTAAATTTTGAGGAGTAGTAAATAATGCAAATTTTATTTTACCTATTCGTGTTGATACATCTTCAGATACAGCTATCCCTGATGTTCCTCCACCACTTGATATACCAGTAACTTTTTTTTCACCAAAACCATTATTAATCATAGTTGTATTTGCTTTTGGAACAATAACAATATTATCTATTCTAATAGTTGGATTTGATAAAACTTTTTGTATTAATTCTGTCATTATATTTACCTCAAAATTATCTATTTTTTATTAGATTTTTAAATATTTTTAACTATTTAAAGAAAATGTTAATTGCATTGTTGCAACTATTTGACGTAATTGCGTAACAACAGGATCAAGCATAACAATAGTAACTTTTCCTTCGATTTCTGTTATAGTAATAGTTAAATTATCTCTAAATAATTTAATTGCAGTTTCTCCAGCTGGAACAAGCGCTAAATCAGCTAATTCAGCATATAATTTCATGCATTCAGACCTTATAATACCTTCGTTAGCCATATTATAACCAGGAACCAAATCTCCTAATGATAATCTTGTTTGTCTAAATGCTGTTTTTAAATTATTATGAAAATATTCGCGAACATTTGATGCTTGATCTACATAGTTTAAATATTTATAACTTAAATCTGTATCTCCTGCAGCATCTTGTTTATATCTAGTTACAACACTATCAGCAATTATTGATGTATTTCCTACATTGTTACCCAATATAGTCCAACCTGCTTCTTTTAATTCTGATCTTTCTGAATCAAGCCACATCAAGTCGTTATCAATTAAAGGTAAATTTACAAACGGAGTATTGTGATAAGGTAATGTTGATATATGTATCCCGCCGTAATTATCATTTGCAGATTGTGATGCATATACATAATTTGCAATAGGAGCATCAGTTGTTAATCTCAAAGCTCTAATTGCTGCAAATTGAGATGCAATTACATAATCAAGCTCAACTAAAGAAGAACCTTTTCTTGCAGCATCAGTTGGAACAGTTCTGTTTGCTATAAAAGTAACGTTTTGACTGTTATTGCCATAAGTAGCTGCTTTTAAGTTTGCTTCTGTATCTGTTACAGCCATTATTCCAACGCCGTCTAAGATTTTATCTCCAGATATGTTAAATCTATTATTTAAAAAAGTGATAATATTATTATTAGTATCATTTATAAGATAAGTTGATGGAAAAACAATAGTTTGATAACGTAAATTTGCAACAACATCTAATACATTATCTAATGAAGGGTTATTAGCACCACCGCTAAATGCTGTAAGAGTAGTCGTAACACCAGCTACTGTTCCGCTATATCTTAATGATATAAAATTACCCTCAAGACCTCCATTTTTTGCAGTTAAAGTAACAGTTCCTGTTACATTTACAGCAGTTACAGGACAGCTAGTATCAGCAGTAATTAATGTCACTAATTTGTCACCAATTGTTGTTGGTGTATCTGTTGTTACAATTGATACTGTATACGTATGATTTAATTCACTCCCTATAGTGATCAAAATACTTCCAGCTGCTGTTGGCGCACCGCTGAAAGCAACAACACCAGTCGCGTCATTTGCACTACCATCATCGTCAATCGGAATTGCATCAAAACGTGATATTTTATTATATGCTTTTGCTGCTGTAATCATTGTTGCTAATATCGACCCTTCTCCAAACAATGTATTTTGCTCATTAGAATTATCAATATTTTCTACTAAATCACCAGCAGGAGCTGTTCCAGCAGCAAGTTTTTGGCCAAGAAATAAAATTTTTTGTGCTTCATTTTGTGCAACTTGAGTCGCAGGTAAAATTTGAATATTTACAGATGGATTTGAAATCGCCATGTTTCTACCTCTATTTAGATTTTATATTTTTAGGATTTTCATTTTTTATGCTTCTAACCACTGAATCACAAATAGTTAAGCAATTATCAATTTTTGAATCTTTAAGTCTTTTAAGCCAATATGATGTTATTTTTATTCCAGAATTATCTTTTGTAAGAGTCAATTTTTGACCTTTTTTATAATTAAGTAAGTCAATATTTAATTTGACAACAAGAGGAAATTTATACTTTCTTAGAAAATCATTCATAATTTAAAATATTTTGTTAGCTAAAATAAAATAATAATCAAAATTTATACAAAAATTTAACAGAAAAAAAATGGATTAGATAGAAAAAAAAATTTTATTATATAATTTAAAATTGCTATTCTTTTTAAAAATTAATTATATATTATTGATTAATTATGGCTACGTTTTATTGCTGTTAACAAGCAATGATGAATTGAAGATATGAAATTACTAGTTAAGTAATGTTTTTGCAATATGTAACGTACATTTCGTCGCCACCCACTTTTATATGCAATTTTGACCATTTTCACCATATGGGAAAAATGGTCAAAATGATAATAAAAACATCAATAATTGCTTTTGATAATAAAAAAGATATTATAAAGGTATATCATCTAAATTAATCGAATCAGTCATAAATATTTCATCGTTGAAACTACTTAGATAATTAACATCAATATCTCTAAAAGCAACTCCTCTTCCGTCATCAATAGTATCATAATATGTGATATATTCAGTTGTTTCAAATGTAAACTCATGTACATAATAAGCATGGTTATAAATAAAAAAATTATCTCCACTAAAAACAATACCACTATATGGAGGTTGATCAAATCCTGAAGGTAATCGTGTTCTTAATAAACTTCTGCACAAAAAAGGTAGCAATTCGTCTGCCAAATCACGAGCTGCGCGTGCTGCAATTTCTGTCGTCGCTGGAATTGGAACATATATACTGATTGGTTGAATAACTAATTGTCTATATGCCTCAGCTTTTCCAGGACTTACTGTTGCATCAGTCATAGTTTGACGATCTTTATTTGCAACTCTATTGCTCAAAACAGAAAAAGCCCACAATTTATTAGGATCTTGTTTTGTGTATCCATCTAAAATTCGATCAATATCTACACCTCCAGATATCCTTGGTTGTACGCGACAAATAGGAGTTCCATATGCAGGAGATCCTAAAACTTTTTGGATTGAAAATGTAAAATGTGTGTCGTCAACATAAGTTATTTGATGCCAACCGTTATACCCGTATTTTAAATCTTCTAATAATTTTGCTGCTCCAGTTGCTGGAGTTATCGGTGTTCCTTCAATTGAATATGTAATATTTCTTCTATTAGATACGGTTAACAACTCATGACTACCGTTATATTCAGATTGATCTGCATCGATAATTTCGATATTAAATGTTTGATTAGGCAATGATTCTGTTTGATCATGATCATTTGATGTTGTTGCTGTTGCTATTCCATGATCGTCACTTTCAAGCAAAATTATATCATTAGGGACTAAAGTTCCTGAAATGTGTACATAATTACCAGTGATTAATCCATGTGCTGCGCTTGTTTCGACAGTTGCAACCAAACCACTGCTTGTTATCTGTACAATACTAATTTCATCTGTAAAATAATTTGTATATTTTGGTAAATTTATACGTAATTGCTTAATTATATCCAATGATCTCATATTATTTTTACCTTTTTTATACTTTTTTAGTTAAATATTGTTTTAATTTTGATTCGAAATGATTTCTAATATTTCTTTGATTTTTTTTGATTGACGTGATCAAATATGGCCTTTGAGCCATTTTATATGTTCCGTTCTCCAAATATTTAGCATATGTGACGCCTTTGGGATTTCCTTTGCGATTCTGAAATTCTTGTTTTGCGCCAAATTGCATTTTATCTGATCCTATTACGTCAAAATCCAATGATTTCCACAATGATCCTGTAAAGCTTGCTGGTGCTTCACCAGCTCTTGATGCTCTATGCAAAACAGTTTGTTTTTTTCGTCTCAATTTATAAAGACGACCGTGCTTTGGCTTTGCAAGTATCATTTTTTTTGATTCCTTGATTAAATCTTTACCAATACGATAAAATGCTTGTCTGATTGCACGATGTTGAGTTAATGCAAGTTTGCTGATTTGCACTTCAACAGCTTTATTTTTTGGGTCTGCCCATACTGCAAACATAAATATCCTTTGACGCTTGCCGCTATTTCATAAAGTTCACAATTAAACTTATTTTATACCATAATTATGCTTCATTTACTTGTAAATCTACAGTTCCACGCAAATTACACGTCATTTTGTAAAATTTATTGCCTTCATCTAAATTTTCAACGCGCAAAATGTTTAAATAAACATCGTCTGTGCCATTAATAGCTAAAAATTTTAACCATTTTTCAGGTGTTATATTAACAAGATATCTTATATATACATTATGCGTAACAACTTGTTCAGTATTTGTGCTATCAAAAATTGTTTTTCCTGTGACGCTTTCGACAAGCGCCCACACTTCTTTTTCAACTGTAAACGATTCCGTAAAATCTACACTTCCTGATGATGGGGGCATAATTTGACGAGCATTTATTATAATTTTACGATTTAAAGCGCCAATACAAATGCGCCTGCTTGTGCGTCTAATTTTTGTACAATCTGCCATATTATATCATCTTGTGCTTTTTTTGAACTGTTGCAAAAAATGCAACTGTTCATTTTTTAATAAATTTAGAAAACTAAACGCATTCTCCTGCGATACTGTAAACACCCAAATCGTAAATGCGGTACATTTGATAAATAGCATTGCTAGTAGCAGGTAATAATTTCATTATCGATGCTTGATCACAATCACCTTTGTTTTCGTAGACTGCTGCTAAGTGGTTGAGCAAAGCAAGTCTTATGTCATCAGGCACATCAGTTTCTGATGTGCCATAGCCTGCCGTAAACTCAATTTTAATTGCTTGTAATTGTTCATCAATATCTATCGGATAATGTTGATCATTTTTTAAAACAATTTTAGAAAAATCAACTTCATCAGTTACATAATATAGTGTTGATGTAACTGTTGTAAATAAACTGTCAACTAAATATTCATATAAATCAAGTGATTGCAATTTTGATCGTCTTAATTTTATACAACACTCAAAAAAATCTCGATACGTTCTGAAACCTGTATTAATAAATATTCTACGCGTATAATCTTCACCAAATTTTGTTGCAGCTTTGATCAAAAATGTTAAGTATGTATCTTGTGATGTATCAGTTGGGTCAAGCTTTAAATGTTCTTTAACTTCTGCAAGAGTGACGGGAGTCGTTGCAGGCGGTGTAATTATATGATAACTATATGCTCTTTCCATTTTTAACCTTTTTTAACATTTAGCATTTAATTTTTTGGAGGCCTACCACGTCGCGGCTTTTCTTCATCGCAAGAGCAATTGCCTTTGTCTTCATGTTTAACGTTAAACATTTTATTTTCATGCTCATCACTGTTCATTTTTTGTTCTTCGACGCTATCATCACTTTTGATTTCTTCCGCATATTTATACTTAATTAGTAACAATGCTTTAGATTCAGGTAAATCATATTGCTTATCTTTTTCTAGTTCAAACGGCGGCTCCCATGGTTCAAATGCCCATTTTTCAGTCCGTAATGAAATTATTTTCATGTTTCCCCCATATTATTTATACATTTTGTTTATGCTTCTTAAAAATGAAATAATAGGCAATTATTAACCATAATTTATCAACGGCAAATAAAATAAATATGTTTAATTTTCGCCCATTAATTGTTTTTTTTTATGCAGCAGGTTTTAACTCAGGCATTTTACTAGTTGTTGCAGTGATTGTTGCACCAGTTGTTACACCGGTTGATACAATACTAATCTGCACGTAGCGTTTTGTGTTACCAATGCCAAGAGTTGTCATTGAACTACCGACAGTTGTTGCAGCACTTAATGCAGCAGCAGCTTCTGTGCCGATCAAATTTGTGTCAGGAACTTGAGTTGCGCCAGCCATTCCAGAATTATCAGATTCTGTGATTAGCGGCGTATAAGTTCCGTCTGTGTATGCTAGTGCTGCAAAACTAAACATAACACCACTATCATAATCAGCAGTATCTATAATTTGACCCGTTGTCGTAGTATTAGTACTAATTGCTGCGTAAAAACCTAGGTCACTAGCAACATTAGATCTCATATCTCGTTGTGGCATATCTATATCCTCCTAAAAAAATTAAAATAAAATTAAAAAAATTAAGGTTTAACTTTTCCGATTTTTAATGAATCATAATTAGTTACATCTCCACCAACTCTTTTTGTCGTATAATACAAAATGTATGGTTTTGCTAAATAAATATCTCTAACGATTCTGACGCCTATGCGATCAACAATAGTATATCCAATCGAAAAATCTCCATAAACTATTGATAACGAATTTGCTACAATAGTTGGGATATCATGCATAAACACAACATTGCTACCTAATAATATTTTAGTATCGCCAACTTTGAATGAATTAGGATCTAACAAATATTGTCCGGTTACAGCTTCTTTTAGACGTGTAATTAAACCAAAAGTCGTTCTGTTCATAGCCCATACAGCATTAGGCTGATAATCTTCAATCAATGCATTTTGCAAAGCTTTAATATCATCAGCAGTATAAGTTAATGATGTCGAACTTGTAAGTTGCTCAAGTTTACCGCGTTCATAAGTTCCAGGAGTTGTCCATGCAGGATAACTTAAAAAACCTTTTGGTTTTTTATTACCATTACCAACTACAAATGCATTATTTTCCAAACGCGTGAATTTACGCACTATTTTTCCTTGCAGCCATGCTTCAATATCAAAACCAGCATCATCTAGCATTTTTTGAGTTACTTTAGGCTGCGCATAAAGCTCATGTGCATAAATAGTTAGTTTACCTATTTGTGGTGTAGTTGTACTTGGTCTGCTATCTGTTTCTCCAACCCATCCGCCGTCTCCTTCATTATCATCGACAATATATTCAACTGCGTCAGATCTTATATTAATAGTAGATGCAACTTGCCTAACTGGAGATGTTTCAAATATTCTTTTTATCATAACATTTGAAATCTCAGGCCTTACCCAATACCCACCATCTGGATCTACTTGATCTTGCAAATCTTTCCTGAACATTTGTTTTTTATCTTCTGATAAGCCAATAAATCCTTTTTTAATGATGTCATCAACAATATACAAAACAGAATCTTCGCTTAACATAGTTCCTTTGCGTAAATAATTAGTAAATTCATCACGCGTTTTGACTTCTAAAATTTTGTTTTGTTGTCCAGATGAATTATTTAAGTTACATAAAGCCTTTTCAATTTTCTCTAATTGCTCAATATTTTTTTGTTGAACAGATTTTAAAGTATTAACTTCGTCAAGATTTTTTGTAACATCTTCATTCATCTTTTTCATTTGTTCGTTATAATCACTAAAATTTTTAGCATTACGATTATTAACTTCTTGGATATCAGCAATAAGACCTAGTGCCGTGTCCATTTTTTCTTGGATTTCGTTTGGCATAATTTTTATCCTCTCAATTGTTTAATATTATGAATTAATTCATCTAATTTTTTATAAACTAATTCATTTTTTTCTGTATCATAATTTTCTTCGTAGTCTTCGTAGTCTTCGTAGCCACAATCAGAATCACTCTGTTTATAACTAAACGAACTAGCAAGACAAAGCGCAGCTCGTCTACTAAAGACTCCTGATTCTCTCAAGATATCTTCAAATTCTTTCTTTGTTTTGATGTTTTTTACATCTTCAATTTCAAATTTATTTTTTAATGGACTGTCAAGATTCATTTTTTTATAGTATTTATTTATATGATTTTTAACTGCTGATATATCTTTATCAGGTAATTTAACACCTCCTCTTGCTCCACTCATTGCAGCAGCAGCAGCAAATATTCCTTTTGGGATAGCTGTTAACTTACCGTCAACAACATCAGCATAAGGTAATTTATATGATCCAAATTTTTCTTTATTTCCAGAATCAAACCAAAAAAATGCATTTTTATATGTGCTACTTGGTTTTTCTTCTGAATCTGTAAATTTACGAATACGATTCATTGCTGCATCTGAGTCCCACGTTTTATCACGTGAAGCAAGCGGTAAATCTTTAAAAGATGTAGATGCTTTTTCTTCTAGTAATTTAACTTCGTTTATTGTTGCTTTTCTATTTGCTGGATAATTAACAACAGAAACCTCTTTAAGTCCTAATTCTTTGATTTTTCTTATTCCAGATCCTGTTTCCTCAAAATCTTTAAGGAAAAATCCGATTGATAAGTCTGATAACGCACCTTGCTTCATTAGAGAATAAATTTCTCTTCCATCTTGAGTATCTAAGTTTAACTCTCCCTTAACTTTCCAATATTTACCTTCTTTTGATATTGTATCAATAGGAATTATCCCAATTGGTTTGCTAAATAACGTATCATGTTGATAAAACAATTTTACAGGCTTTTTTTGTTTTTTGTAATTTTCTAACGTCAAATCAAACGCATTAGGCAAGATAATATCATTATCAAGATCTTTATGTTCTGTTGCCATGTATCCCCAAAAAACACCCATTTCTTCATCATTTTCTGATTGATCATCTGATGTTATTTTTTCTTTTTTAACATCAAAAATTTCTAAATTAAAAGACTTATATTCAGATTCATCATTACTTTTATGATTGTCATAAAACATTTTTTCGCTTGCCTCTTCAAATTTTATCGGTTTCTTATCTTGATCTTTCCAAATTATTAAAATGATTTAAAATTAAACAGTTTTTGAATTTAGCAAAAAAAAAAAGTGTTTGATAGAAAAAAAAATTTTATTATCTAAGATTTATATGCATAATGAAAAAAAATTAAAGTTGTTGAGAGGTCAATATACGATTACATAGTAAGCTTTTTGACCTCTCGTTAAAACAAGGAAAGATTATCGTGAAAATAATGAAAAAATTAAAGTTGTTGAGAGGTCAATATACG